>JAPPHC010000059.1 GCA_028821145.1 Gammaproteobacteria bacterium
TGGGCAGCACCAGCGTATGGCCGTCGGCGCGCGGCATGACGTCCATGATCGCCAGGACATGCTCGTCGTCGTAAACGCGGTGGGATTTGGCCTCGCCGGCCAGGATGCGTGCGAAGATGTTGCCGGAATCGTAAGTCATTGCTTAAGCCCGCATATCATTCGGATTTCCGCCTAATCATGCCCTAGCGCAAGAGAAAAAACATCAGCGAACTCTGGGACCCGGCCAACCATTGCTTCGTCTGCGGGCCTTCCAACCCGGGGGGTCTGAGGGTGCGTTTCCGCCTGGAAGCGGAGGGCGGCGAGCAGATCTGCCGCGCTGAATTCACGCCGGGACCGACGCATGTGGGCTACAGCGACATGCTCCACGGCGGAATCCTCTACTCGCTGCTGGACGACGTCATGGCCAACTGGAGTTTCCTACAGGGTCTTCGCGCCCACACGGCCCGCTGCGAGGTTCGCTACCGGGACGCGGTGCCCGTGGGAGTCGGCCTCAGGCTCGAAGGCAGGCTGCTGCGGCGCCGGGGCCGCATGATGGAAATGGAAGGCAAGGCCTTCCGCGATGACACGGGCGCAATCGTGGCAACCGCCCGGGCGCGCTTCATGTCGACCGGCGCCTCCCGCCACGATTCGTCTTCCACAGCCTGAATCCTTCCAGCGCGGCCAGCACGGCCAGGTGAATGAGGCCGGGCACCGGATCGTAGGCCTCGATGACCCAGTGTACGAATGTCAGGACGGCCGCCACGTACACCCATCGGTGCAGGCGCTTCCAGAGCCGTCGCAGGCGCCGGACGGCGGCGTCGTTGCTGGTGATCGCCAGCGGCACGAAAATGGCCAGCGCGATCCAGCCGGTGAGCAGTCCGGGTTCGACGCCTTCTGCCAGTATGAGTCCGAACGTGCCCTTTCGAAACAGGTACACGACCGTATGCAAGGCAGCGTAGCCGAACGCGGCCACGCCGAGATAGCGACGACGCCTGAGCAACCACCTGACCCATGGGCGCCCCGGAAACATCAGCGTCAGCGGCGTAACGGCCATGGCGGCAATAAGCAATTTCGCCGAGAGGTCTCCGGTCGCCAGCACCACCTCCCCATAGAACGTGGCGCCCGTCGCGTAGCGCACGACGATGACCGCGCCCGGCAGTGCGAGCAGCAGCCAGAGCAGGTAGGGCGAATCGATCAGTCGGCGGAGCAAAAGCGAAGTCCGGTTCCGGCGTTCCCGCCGGTTGTTCGGCAGAATCTTGACCCCCTTTGAGACACGGCTCTAGTATGGCGGCAATTTATGGGAGAGCACGAATGAATCGGTCAAGGGCAGCCCTCTGCGTGGCGACCGCGCTTTTGTGGAGCGCGGCGCAGGCGCAAGTCGGCAATAACGAAAACATTCTCAACCCCAACGTGGCTGGCGAAGATCAGCTCGAGGGCGTCACCCATCTTGACCCGGAGCTGGTCGGGAACATCTTCGCAAGCCGGCCCTTTTCCGGTGCGGCGGAACTGGACGGTCTGTTGAGCGGATCGTTGAACGAGAGTGAGCTAGCGGAGGTCTATGGGCAACTGTTTGTTCCCATCAATCTGAATTCGGCCCCGGAGGATGAAATTCTCCTGATACCCGGCATGAGCAAGCGCATGGCGCACGAGTTCGAGGAGTACCGGCCGTACCGTTCGCTTGAGCAATTCCGACGGGAAATCGGCAAATACGTGGACGACGAGGAAGTCGCCCGGCTCGAACAGTACGTCTTCGTGCCGCTGGATCTGAACTCCGCCAGCGAGGCCGAGTTTGCGAGCATACCCGGCGTGGGCAGACGCATGGTGCACGAGTTCCTCGAGTATCGCCCGTACCGCAACATGGAGCAGTTCCGCCGTGAAATCGGCAAATACGTGGACGACGGGGAAGTCGCCCGGCTGGAACGCTACATGACGATCGACTAGGCCAACGTCCGGCAAGGCGCTCGCGCGGCGCTCAGGCCGGCGGGAGTGTCCTCCGCGCCTTTGGCCTCAGGGGGCGTCCGGGTAGATCGCTATATCGTATTTGCCGGTGCCGGCGCGTAGCGGGCGCACGTTGTTGCGGTACTCGTCGCCCTTCCAGAAGGCATCGAGCTGTTCGCGGGTCGGAAAGCGGCTGACGATCAGGTAGCAGCCGGCCAGCTTGTCACCTTCGACATTTTCTTCCGCCGGGCCCCGGATGACGTATTCGCCGCCGTTCTTCGCCACGAGCTCGGCGGAGAGTTGAGCGTATTTCTTCATGTTGTCGTTGAAGTTGGTGATGTGGCACACCGCAACCAGGTAATGGGACATGGGTCTCCTCCAGATCGGAAATAAGCAAATCGTCAGCTTGAGCCGGCCGCGTTCCCGCGGGCGCCGGCACGATACAGCAGCACCGCCACCGCCGCAAGCGCCAGCATGCCGAGCCAGGATCCGGCTGAGAACGGCAGCGCCAGCGGCGCCTTGTCGCCGGTCGCGACGATCACGATGGCGATGAAAATGCCGAGCAGCGCCTCGCCGGTGATCAGGCCCGCGGCCAGCAGTGAACCGGAACGGGCGGCCTCCCCGCCTCGCGCGCGTTTGGCAAGGTAGGACAGCAAACCGCCCAGGAAGATGGGAACCGCCAGCTCGACCGGCAGGTAGATTCCCACCGCGACCGCAAGCACGGGCATGCGGAAACCCGCCTGGCGCGCCTTGAGCACTTCGTCGCAGACGATGATCAGCACGCCCACGGCCGCGCCCGTTGCGATCATGTTCCAGGGAAGGTCGGCGTCGCCGAGCACCCCGGCAGCCACGGACGCCATCAGCGTGGCCTGGGGCGCCTGCAGGGAGTCGGGCTGCTCGCTGGTCGCCGGGCCGATGCCGTAGGCGGTGAGCAGCACGTTCAGTATCGGCGCCAGCAGGAAGGTGGCCGATACGACGCCCACGACCTGCATGACCTGTTGCTTGTACGGCGTGGAGCCGACAATTCGGCCGGCCTTCAGGTCCTGCATGTTGTCTCCGCCGATGGCCGCGGCGCAGCACACCACGGCCCCGATCATGATCACGGCAGCCGGCGCGTTGGCGTCTTCCCGTCCGACCAGCCATAGCATCAGCAGCGACGAAAACAGAATGGTGGCGATGGTGACTCCCGATACGGGATTGTTCGAGGATCCAACGAGTCCGGCCATGTAGGCGGCGACCGCCGAGAACAGGAAGCCGGTCGTCACCATCAGCAGGGTCATGGCCAGCGAAATGCCGGCGCTGCCCACCACGTTGTAGTAGATGAACCACATCAACACCGCCATGACCGCCACGCCGCTCAGCACAATGCGCATCGGCGTATCGCGGTCGGTCTCGGCCATGGCGGAGGCCACGTTGGATTTCCCGAAGCCCCGCCGGAAGGCTTCAACCAGCGAGCCGCGAAGCGAAACAATCGCCCAGAGGCCGCCCGTGATCATTGCGCCCACGCCAAGGTAGCGGATCTGCGTGCTCCAGATTGCAAAGGCCGAATCCGCGGCGGACATGCCCGCCACGGCGGCAGCGAATTCGGGGTTGTTTTCCAGGTAGAAGGTCCCGAACACGGGTAGGGCGACGTTCCACGAGAACAGGCCGCCGAGCAGAACTAGGCTGGCGATATTGATACCCACGATGTAGCCGACGCCGACCAGTGCCGGCGACAGGTTCGTTCCCGCGTAGGCGATGCTTTCACCGACGCGCGTGGCCGCCTGGGCGATTCCGTCCCAGAGCTTCAATCCGGTCTCGCTCAGCTTGAGCAGCGCGCCCAGGCCGGCGCCCAGGGCCAGGAAGCGCACCTCGCCGCCGCGCTCCTGCCCCGCCTTGAGCACCTGCGCCGTCGCCTGGCCTTCCGGGAAGGCCAGGTTCTCCGAAACGATCAGCGAATGCCGCAGCGGAATGGTGTACATCACGCCCAGCAGACCCCCGACTCCGGCGATCACGCTCACCCACCAATAGTCGAAAACGTCCCAGTAGTTGAGTATCAGCAGGGCCGGCAGCGTGAAGATCACGCCGGCCGCCAGCGACTCGCCCGCCGAGGCGGCGGTCTGCACGATGTTGTGCTCGAGTATGTTGCTGCGCTTGAACAGGCTCAGAACGGCCATCGACAGCACCGCGGCCGGAATCGATGCCGAAACGGTAAGCCCCGCAAAAAGTCCGATATAAGCGTTGGCCCAGGAAAGAATGATCGACAGCAGCACACCGGTTACTATCGCCTTGACCGTTAATTGCGGCATGAGAATCCCCGTATGAATGGGGCGAATACTATACCGGCGGGAGAAACGGATGATCGGGCTGCTGCAACGCGTCAGCCGCGCGCGCGTAAGCGTGGATGGCGAGACGTCCGGTGAAATCGGCCGCGGCCTGCTGGTGCTGGCCGCGGTGGAACGGGACGATGGCGACGCGCAGGCCAGGCGGCTGGCGGAGCGCATCGTGGGCTACCGCGTATTTCCGGATACGGACGGCCGTATGAACCTGAGCCTGAAGGACGTGGGCGGCGAACTGCTGCTGGTGTCGCAGTTCACGCTGGCTGCCGACACGCGCAAGGGCACCCGGCCGGGGTTCTCGAAGGCGGCGCCGCCCGACGTGGGATGGCGTCTGTTCGACCGGCTGGTGACCGAATCGAAGGCGCTGGGCGTTCCGGTGGCTACGGGCGTCTATGGCGCCGACATGGACGTGGAACTGGTCAACCGGGGGCCGGTCACCATTCTTCTGCAAGCCCATCCGGGGCCGTAGAGGGTATGATTAGGGGCTACCGCAGGGCATCTCAGGCCAGTGGTGCATGGGTAAATGGACCCGGCGGAGACTCCAGGAGCGCTAAGAGGACGAAATAATGGGATTTGGCGGAATCAGCGGCTGGCAGCTACTGGTAGTGCTGCTGCTCGCCTTGGTGATATTCGGCACCTCGCGGATCCGGAACCTCGGCAGTGACCTGGGCTCCGCCATCAAGGGGTTCCGCAAGGCCGTTGCCGACCCGGACAAGGCCGATCCGGACAAGCTGGCCCGCACCGACGCGGAGTTCAGCGAGACCGACACCGGCGCGAAGAGCAAGGAAAAGGACGCGCCCAAGGCCTGATCCAGCCCGGATATCGCACCCGTTGCTCCGCCTCGACCGGCCGCGCCGGTCGAACGACGTGAACCATGTTTGATATCGGCTTTACGGAACTCGTGCTGCTGGCGGGCCTGGGCCTGATCGTCCTGGGACCGCAGCGCCTGCCGAAGGTCGCCGCGCAGCTCGGACGCTGGGTAGGGCAGGCGAGGCGCATGTCGCGGACGCTGATGTACCAGTTGCGCCAGGAAGTGGATCTGGACGATCCAAGGCCGTTCTCGGCGCGTCGGCCGGCCGAGGCGTCGGCCGGCGCGAAACCGAAAGCTGCGCAAAAGGACAAGGGCGGCAACGAGAAGGAAAAAGGCGCCGACAAGAAGGAAAAGGAAGCCGATACCGCGCAATCGTCCGTCAAGGACGACGCCGAGCAAAGTCAGTCCGGTGAATAGCGAGCCCGACCGGAAAGACAAGGAGGAAGAGGAGGAACTGGAGGAGTCCAGCCTTCTTTCGCACCTGATCGAATTGCGCTCCCGCCTGATGAAGGCGGCCGGCGCGATACTGCTGGTTTTCGTCGGCCTGGTGCCCTTTGCCCAGGAAGTCTTCACGTTGGTGGCGTCGCCGCTGATGAGCCAGCTTCCCGAAGGATTCACGATGGTCGCCATCCGGCCGGCCTCGCCGTTCCTGACTCCTTTCAAGACGGCTTTTTTCGTGGCGCTGTTCACCGCCATGCCGGTGGTCATATACCAGGCCTGGGCCTTCGTGGCGCCGGGGCTGTACAAGCGCGAGAAGAAGGTGGCGCTGCCGCTGGTGCTCTCCAGCATATTTCTGTTCTACGCCGGAGCGGCTTTCGCCTATTTCGTCGTGTTCCCGCTGATGTTCAGTTTCTTTGCCGCCGCCACGCCCGAAGGCGTGGCCATGATGACCGACATCGGCGAATACCTGGACTTCGTGGTTGTGCTGTTCTTTGTTTTCGGGCTCGCCTTCGAGGTGCCGATTGCAATCCTCATGCTGGTGGGCGCGGGCATCGTCAGCCCCGAATCACTCGGAGGCAAACGCCCCTACATTCTCCTGGGGGCCTTCACGCTGGGAATGCTGGTGACTCCGCCCGACATGATCTCGCAGACGCTGCTGGCGGTGCCGATGTACCTGCTCTACGAGATCGGCATCCTGATGGCGCGACTGATGATCAAGAAACGCGAGCCTGCGGCCGATTGATTGCGCGCCGTTCCGGAGGCGGCTTGTTGTCCGGGTGTTGGCTATCCCTCGCCCGCGATTACCACGCTTCCGCCCCTTTCCTTGATCTCCTCAAGCTGTTCCCCGGAAATGGTTTCGACCCGCTTGCCGGCGGTGTTGTCCTCTTCCGGCTCGCCCCGGCGCCGGACGCGATTGATGCGGGAGCCCGTGGTGTCCCGGCGCTCCAGCGAGGTGACGTAGGTCTGATCGCTCCTGCGCCGCTGCTCCCGGCGCTCGGCGGCTGAATCTTCCGTTGCCCGCGCCTGCTGCGCGTCCGGAGTGGAGTCCGCGGATTGCAGCGCGGACTGCTGGGCGGCACAGGCGCCAAGCGCCAGCGCGCAAGCGACAACGAGTAATTTCTTCACGAGCTTCTCCCTCTTCGGCGCGCGCAAGAATATCACGCGTCCGGCTGCTTCAGCCGGCGAACGGAAGTCGCCAGTCTGGCAACGCTCAGCAGCACTTCCGCTTCGTCGGTGATTCGTATGTCCCATACATGGACCACGCTGCCGAGCCGAACCGGTCGGGCGGTGCCGTACACGTAACCCGATCTCGCCGGGCGCAGGTGGCTGACGTTGATCTCCAGGCCAAGGACCTGGTACTCGCCGGGAGGCGTGGTGAGGTAGGACGACCAGCTTCCGACCGATTCCGCCAGGACCGCCGATGCGCCGCCATGCAGCAACCCGAACGGCTGCTGGGTGCGGAAATCCACGGGCATGCGAGCACGCAGGTAATCGTCGCCGATCTCGACGATCTGCACGCCCAGATGCCCCAGCATCCGGTCCTCCTCCATTGCGTTGAGCTGCTCGGGACTATCGAACGCCCTGGGGTGCCATATTCTGCCGCTCACTCTTTCTCCTGCTCAGCCACCTGCCGGTACGCTTCGCGAAAACTCAAGCCCTGCTTCACCACCAGCCGATTGGCGCGCTCGGCGGCGCGCAGTCCCCGCGCCGACGTCAGCTGCCCGCAGCGTTCCGGGTCGAAGCGCAAAGCGCGCACTATACGGCAAACGACCCGGCAACTCTCGGCGGCAAGATCGACCGTGCGGAAAAGCGGCGCCTTGATCCGCTGCAGGTCCCGCTGATAGCCGGAGGGAAGCGAGGCAGGGATGCCAAGTATTTCCAGCAGCGAAGCGCGCGCGGTCGCACCGGCCGCGCGCACCAGCTCCAGTGCGTCGGCATTGCGCTTCTGGGGCATGATGGACGAACCGGTGGTCACTTCGGACGCCAGGTCAACGAGCGCAAACTCCTGCGTGTAGAACAACAGGAGGTCGCCGGCCAGCCGGCCCAGGTCCTGGACCAGCAGCGCGCATTCGAACGCCAGCCCGGCTTCGGCCTTGCCTCGGGACAGTTGCACGGCAGTGACCGGCTCATGCACCTCGGCAAAACCAAGGGCCTTGCGAGTGCGTTCACGGTCCAGCTTCAGCCCGGGTGCGCCGAAGCCCGCGGCGCTGCCCAGCGGGTTGCGGTCCAGTCGGCGCACGGCGGCCTGAAGGCCGGCTGCGTCGTCGCGCAACTCCGCGGCAAAGGCGCCCGCCCACAGAGCCACGCTGCTCGGCATGGCCTGCTGCATGTGCGTGTAACCGGGCAGCGGCAACCCGCCCTGACTCTCGACGAGATCTTCCAGGGCTTCGGCCACCGCTTCGGCAGCCTCCCGCACGGATGAAGCGGCGTCCTTGAGATAAAGGCGCAACGCCGCCAGCACCTGGTCGTTGCGCGAACGTCCAAGGTGCACGCGCGCGCCGGCGTCGCCGATTCGCGCAACGAGGCGCCGCTCAAGGGCCGTATGCACGTCTTCTTCCTCCAGCGAAATGGCCCAGGACCCGGCCGCGTGCCCGGCAGCCAGTTCGCCCAGACCATCAACGATCGCGGCGTGGTCGGCGTCCGTCAGGTAGCCGGCCGCCTGCAACATGCCGGCGTGCGCGATCGAGGCCTTCACGTCGTACTCGACCAGGCGGGCATCCAGCAGGTGGTCCTCGCCGGCCGTGTAGCGCAGGACCGTTTCGTCCAGCTTGCCGCCCTTGTCCCACAGGCGCGTCATTACTTCGCCGCCTTCTGCTCTTCCGCAGACAGTGCATCGATGCTGCGCACGACCAGGGTTCCGCAGCCTTCGTTGGTGAATACTTCGCGCAGCAGCCCGTCCTGCGTGCTCCCGGACACCAGGTGAACCCGCGGAACGCCGCCCGTGATGGCGGATTCGATGGCCGTGGCCTTGGGCAGCATGCCGTCGCCCAGCGATCCCTGCTTGCGCAGCTTGCGCAATGCGGCGAGATCGAGATACGACAACAGCGTGGACGGATCGGAACGGTCCTCGAGTATGCCCGGCGCGGCCATCGTGAGTACCAGTTTCTCGGCCTTGATGGCGACCGCCAGCGCGGCGGCCACGGTGTCCGCGTTGATATTCAGCAGGTTGCCCTCGCCGTCGGCCGACAGCGGGCTTACGACCGGGATCAGGCCTTCCCTGAGGGCAAGATCGAGAACCGCCGGTTCGACTTCGTCGATGTCCCCCACAAAGCCGAAATCCACCGGCTCGTTGCCGGCGCCTTCCATCTTCACCGGCGGGCGGCGATGAGCCGTCACCAGGCCGGCGTCGACCCCGGACAGGCCGACCGCGGGGATACCGCAAGCCCGGCAGGCGGCGAGCAGTTGCGTGTTGACCTCGCCGTTCAGCACGTACGAGGCCACCTTGAGGTCCTCCGGCCCGGTCACGCGGCGGCCGGCCACCATGCGCGCCTTGTGTTTGAGGCGCTCGGTCAATTCGGTGGACTGAGGTCCTCCGCCGTGCACGATCACCACCCGCACGCCCAGCGCCTGCAGCACGCCGGCCTGTTCTACCAGGGCCTCTATGCGGCTGCTGCGGCTCAGGACCTCGCCGCCCAGCTTCACGACGAAAACGCGGTTGCGGTACAGCCGCAAGTACGGCGCCGCGGCCCGCAACGCCCCGAATCCGGTGCCGGTGGGCCGCGACCGGTTCACAGCCCCGGCCCCAGCATGGCGTAGAGCACGGCCATCTGCACCCACATCCGATTGCGCGCTTCGGGCACCACCACGCTGCGCGGTCCGTCCAGCACCGCCTCGCTCACCACGACATTGCGGCGCACCGGCAGGCAGTGCATGAACCGGCAGTCTTCTTCGGCCGGCGCGAACCAGCCTTCGTCGACGCACCAGTCCTCGTGCCGGTTGCGCAACTGGTAGTCCTCGTGCTTGTTGCCGTAGTGGACCGTCGAACTCCAGGACTTGGCGTAGAGGACGTGCGCGCCGTCAAGCGCCTCGGCGCGGTCGTCCGTTTCACTGATCGACCCTCCGGAACGCCCGGCCAGCGTGCGGGCCTTGTCCATGACCTGGGGCGGCAGCTCGAACCCTTCCGGGCGGAGCACGGTCACGTCCATTCCGCGCATGGCCGCCATCTGCAACGTGGCGGCCGGCACGGCAAGCGGAAGCGCCAGCGGATGGTAGGCCCAGCTCAAGACGAACCTGCCCCCCGAAACCGGGGCGCCGAGGTCGTCCATGGTCTTCCAGTCCGCCAGGCTCTGGCAGGGATGGTTGATGGCCGATTCCATGTTGATCAGGGGCGTTGAAACCAGCTCCGCCATGCTCCGGTACTCGCGGTCTTCCAGGTCCTCCACTAGGTCGCGGCGCTCGGCGAACGCACGCAAGCCCAGCGCGTCGCCGTACGAGGCGATCACCGGCACGGCTTCCTTGACGTGTTCGGCCGCGGCGCCGTCCATGACGATTCCGGGCCGCGTCTCCAGGCCGTGGATGGACATCTCCGGCGAGATCACGAACGCCCCTCCGCCCAGGCGGGTCATGGAAGCCTGAAAAGAAGCCAGCGTACGAAGCGATGGATTCAGAAACAGCAGCGACAGCACCTTGCCTTTCAGGGCCTCCGGTTCCGGATGCCTCTCCAGCCGCCCGGCCAGAGCCAACAGTGCGGCTATCTGCTCGCGCGAAAAGTCCGCAAGGTCGTCGAATCGTTGAATGTCACTCATTTGCCTGCTCCTGATGAGGGCCGAGTTGATGCACGGCGGCGGCGAGTTGCGCCGCCTCTTGTTCGCGCAGGTTAAGCGGGGGCATCAGGCGCAACCATTCCGGCAGCGCACTGGTCCCGGCAAGAATATCGGCTGCAAGCAGGCCGTCACGAACCGGCCGCGCGCCGCCGGCGCATTTGAGCCCCAGCAGCAGCCCGCGCCCCTCGATCGCCGTGACCGGGCCCGCAATGCAGGTCGAGCGGATCTGCTTCTCCCGCTCCGCGGCCTGCGCCGCAAGCTGCTCCTCCTGGATCGCGTCCAGCACCGCCTCGATGGCCGCGCAGGCCAGCGGACCGCCGCCGAAGGTCGTTCCCAGGTCGCCGCCGCCGAGCTGGACTGCGATTTCCTCGCGCATCAGCAGCGCCGCGCAGGGAAAGCCCGCGCCCAGGGACTTGGCGGCAGTGATCATGTCCGGCGCCACGCCCGAATGCATTATGGCGAACGGCAGGCCGCTTCGACCCATACCGCACTGCACTTCATCGGCGATCAGAAACGCGCCGTGCCTGTCGCAGGCGGCGCGAACGTCGCGCAGAAAGTCGTCGCTCAGGGCGAACGCGCCCGCGAGGCCCTGTATGGGCTCGAGAATGACCGCGGCGGTTTCGCCGTCGATGTGCGAGACCACGGCAGCGGCGTTGTCGCGAGGCGCGAAGGCCACGTCGAAAGGCGTATTCGGAAACCCGTACCAGCGCTCCCGCGCCCCCCAGCTGACCGCGCCGGCAGCCGCCGTGCGGCCGTGAAAACCATGCTCCAGGGCGACCACGCGCGACCGCCCCGTTAGCCTGCAGGCCAGGCGCAGAGCATTTTCGTTGGCTTCCGCCCCCGAATTGACGAAGAACACCCGGTCCAGCCCCGGTGGCGCGAATTCCGCCAGCTTGTCGGCCGCGCGCGCCCGAACGCGCAACGCCACCGCATTGCTGGCGAACAGCAGTTCACCCGCCTGCCGCCGGATGGCCTGCATCAGCCGCGGATGTCCATGGCCGAGGGCGCATACCGCGTGCCCCCCGTACAGGTCCAGCAACCGGCGACCGTCGGCGCAGTTGAGGTAAGCGCCGTCGCCCGACACGACCTCGAACGGAAACTGCGCGTACACCTGGGCCAGGTGCACAGCCTCGGCGCTGCGCACATCGCCGGCAGCCGGCGTCAGTGACGCGACGCTCACGTCCATGCCGGGCCCGCGGCCGCAAGGCCCGCGGTTTCCTCAAGACCGTACAGGCGATTCATCCATTGCACGGCGCCGCCGGCCGCCCCCTTGACGAGGTTGTCCAGCACCACGAAGATGGCTACCGAACCACGGTCCACCGTGACCCCGATATGGGCATGGTTGCCTCCAACCACGTCCTTGAGCTTCGGCGGCCCGTCGACCACGTGCACGAACTGCGCATCGGCATAGGTATCCGCAAAAGCGTCCCTGATCCGTTCCGAGCCGACGGATCCCTCCAGCCCGGCCTGCATAGTTATGTAAATCCCGCGCGCGAAAGGACCCGAGTGCGGCACGAAACGCAGGTCAGGCCGCACGCCGCTCACCGCCTCGCACACGGCTTCAACCTCCGGCGCGTGCCGGTGCTTCAGCGGGCGATAGGCGAACATGTTGGAATGCCGGACCGGGTGATGAGTGGTCGGAAGGGGTTGTTTGCCGGCGCCCGTGCTGCCGGTAACGCCGCTGGCGAACAGGGGCGTGGCGGTGAGCCCGTGGCGCATCAGGGGCACCGACGCCAGCAGCAACGCGCTGGCGAAACAGCCGGGATGGCCGATATGCTCGGTGGCGGCCTGCGGGCGATGTTCGGGCAAGGCGCAAGAGAATGAAGGCAGCAGTTCTGGTGCGCTGTGTATCGCGCCGTAAACCTGCTCGTACGCATCCGCGTCGGCGAAGCGAAAGTCCGCCGAAGCGTCCACGACGCGGACCCGGACGTCCTGCTCGTCGGCCACCTTCAGCGCTGCCGCGATCAGGCCCGCGCTTGCGCCATGCGGAGCACAGGAAAAGACGGCGCAACGCTCCTCGAGCACCTCGCCCAGCTCGGAGAAGGGACGGAAGCAGAACTCCGGCCAGATGCCCGTGAGGTTGGAAAACACGGATTCCACCGGCTTGCCCGCGTTGCTTTCCGAAATCGCCCCGGCGATGCGGAAATCCGGATGACCGGCGAGGATGCGCAGCAGTTCGCCCGCCACGTACCCGGAAGCGCCCAGGATTACAGCCGGAATGTTCACAGCCGCCCCAGCGAGACGTTGCGGGCCACGAACTCGCCGAGTTCCGCGCTTTGCGTAAGCGCGTTGTAGCCCGGCACGCCGACCCGCTGCCCCAGGATGTCCAGTCCCACCTGGTTGTCGGTGGCCGGACCGGTAACGGCGGCCACTTCGATCCCGTAAAGCTCCTTCAGGAGCCGCGCCCCGCCCCAGGCGGCCACGGGATCGCTGGCGCACAGAAGCAGGCAGGAAATGGATGAGCGTATCCCCTCGTCGGCGAGGATGGCCTCCACGCCATAGGCGCCCAGGATGCCGTCGCCCAACTCGAACAGGATCACGTCGGGCGCGGCGGCCGCCATCTGCCGGAGCATCGAACGCACCAGCAGCGGCGCGTTCTCGGGAGCGGTGCTCACGATCCCGAAGTCCGTGAAGATCGCGGTATTGCGCGCGCCGGCGTCCTCCATCGCCAGGATGTCGCGACGCAGCGATACGCCGGTGGCCTTGAAGGCGTCCACCACGTAGCCCTCGTGCCGCA
>JAPPHC010000001.1 GCA_028821145.1 Gammaproteobacteria bacterium
CCTGCTCGCCGACAAAGTAGTGCTGGGAGTGAAATTTCATAACGCGGCAAGTCTAAGCGGGCAAGTGGGTATTCAGAAAGCCGGAGACCACGCCATTGAACTCCTCCGGGTACTCCCAGAACATCATGTGCGCACCCAGTGCGTGGAGTTCGGCCGTCGGCGTGTTGGCCTCGATCCAGTTCGCCGCGGATGCGGATGCCCGCTCGCTGACGATCTGCAGCACGGGCACTTGAGCGGCCACGTCCCGGGCGACCTGGGAATAATCGCAAAGATTGCCGTCGGCAAGCAGCAGCGCGGCGATGTGCGGCGCCGTGGCGAGCGAGCGGGATACGATCTCCGCGACGAACTCCTCGGCGGCGGGCTCGATGAGGAAGCCATGCGACGCCATCATTCGCACCATGGCTGAATGGTCCGGCGCCGTGACGCCCGCCTGCATTCGCCGCACATTCTCGCGCAGGTCGATGCCCCAGTCGGATTCGCTGTCCTTTACCGGCCTGGGCGACATGTCGATGCCGACGAAGGCGCTCACGTTGGCGCATCCGAACTGCTCGAAATAGGCATAAGCGGCCAGAGCGCCGGTAGACCAGCCGAGCAGCACTACCTCCTCAAGGCCGAGCTCGCGGATGAAGTCGGCCAGATCCTGCCCATGCTGGGTGTAGTGGTTGCCACACTCAAGCCGGGATGACCGGCCCTGGCTGCGTGGGTCGTAGGCAATGGCCCGGAACCGTTGCGACAGGGGCGACAGGTTCCTGCTGAACGCTTCAAGCGTCATGGTCCAGCCGGGGATGAAGATGAGCGGCCGGCCCCGACCCAGCGCAGCGTAATGAATTCTCAACTCGTCGGAGAGCTGCGCGTATCCGTGCATACCTGACCCCCTCGGCTTGAGACAGACGTCGCGAGAAGATGTTCGCCGCCGCCGGCCCTCAGAACCTCAGTCCCACGCGCACGCCCCAGGTCCTGGGCGGCGCATACGCGCGTTCGCACTGCTGAACCGGCACGCCCATCTGGCGAAAATCGAAGCACTCCATGTAGGTGGCAACGTCCTCGTCCTCGACATTGCGCACGTAGGCCTCGGCGTACCAGTTCCGGCCCGCGGATTCGTAAAACAGGCTGAGATCCGTCTTTGTGAAAGAGTCCCGCTTCTCGAAGTCCCGGTTCAGGACCGCCAGATAGGCTTCGGACTCGGCGTGGACCTGGACGCGAGGCGTCAGGGTTCCGCCGTTGAACTGCCAGACCACCGGTTCCAGCATGATGGAGGCGGTGAATTCCGGCGCCCGCGTCAACTCGTTGCCGCTGGCGCTCAGCGACTGGGAGCCCACGATGAGCGGGTCGTCGACGCCGGTGAAGTCGTCGAATTCGGTGCTGAGGTAGCCGAAGGAAAACACGCCGCGCCCCGACTCGCCGAACAGCGCTTCGGCCTCCACCTCAAGGCCCCATACGGACGCGTCCGATGCGTTGACGGTCTGGTTGGTGATGGTGCCCGCTTCGTTGGTAAAGGTCTGGCCGAGCTGGAGGTCCTTGTAGTCGTAGGCGAAGGCCGCGATGTTGAACCGCGCCCGACCGTTTTCGGTCGTCATCTTCCAGCCGCCCTCGACGGCCGTTACGGTCTCCGGGTTATAGACCACCAGCGGCGCGCCGGGACGCGTCTGGCTGCCGCGGTTGTAACCGCCGGCCTTGAAGCCGGTGCTTGCATGGGCGTAAAGCATGGAATTTTCGGACATGTCGTAGTCGAATCCGAGTTTCCAGGTCGTTTCGTTCCATTCCGGATTGGCGATCTGCGGAGCCAGAAAGAACGTGGGCCCGTTGGCGATTCCCACAGTCTGGAAACTGCCGGTCGCCGTATCGGCGGTCATCCCCAGATCGCCCGCATGGCCGCCCTTGTCCTTCTCGTCGCTGGTATACCGCAACCCCGCGGTCCACCTCAGCCGGTCGTTGACCTGGTACGTGGTATGGAGAAAGGCCGCAGCGCTCTCGTTGGTGAGGCCCTGGTCGACAAAGCGCACCCGGAACGTCGGCCCGAAAATGAAGTGCGTCAGCCCCACGACGAAATCGCCGTCAATCTCCTCGTCGAGCAGGTAAACGCCGGCGATGTACTGGAACGCCCCGTCGCCCTTGGACGTCAGGCGCGCCTCGTGCGTCCAGACAGCCGACTCGGTGGTTTCCTGCACGAAGGACTGGATGGAGGGCTCCGCCGTGAAGTCGGCATCGGCCAGAAAGTCCCGCTCGTGATTCCGGTAGGCGGCCAGATAGGTGAAATCCATGGCCGCGAAGCTGTGATTGAGTTCGAGACGGAAATTGCTGTCGCTGCTGTCGCGGTAGCCCTGCGTATCTATGGGGTTCACTCCTGCCGGATCGGATGACAACAGACCGGTGCTGTCGTTCGGGAACGTGGCGAATGAAGCCACGCCTCCCACTCCGCCGCGCTCGTAGGACTCGCCCGAGAGCAAAACCGAAGTGTTCTCCCCGGCCTGGAAGGCGAGATGGACCCGCACGCCACGCTCGTCGGCGTCATCTCCGTCTTCCGAAGGCGCGTTCTCGCGGTAGCCGTCGCGGTCATTGGACATCACGGCGATGCGCGCCGCCGCCCGATCGGACAACGGCACATTGAGCACGCCATTCAACCGGACCAGGCCGTAATCGCCGGCCGTGACCTCGGCCAGCCCGGCGAAAGCGTCGTAATCCGGCTTGCGCGTGACGACGTTCACGACCCCGGCGGTGCTGTTGCGCCCATACAGCGTTCCCTGCGGTCCGCGCAGGACCTCGACCCGCTCAACGTCGTAGAAATACGCCTGCGGCCCGGAAAGCCTGGGCACGTAGCTGCCGTCCACGTGAAACGCGGTGGTCGGGTCCGCCGCGTTGCGCACGTCGGTACCGGAAACGCCCCGTATGGTGAGCGAAAGCCCGTCGCGGTTGGTCTCTTCGCCGACGTGGAGATTGGGGACGATGTAGCCCAGCACATTGGCATCGCTGCCGCCGGACCGGGCGATCTCCTCGCCGGAAAATGCCGAAACCGCCAGGGGCTCACTCTGCAGCGTGTTCTCGCGCTTCTGCGCGGTCACGACGATCTCTTCCAGTACTTCCTGGGCCAACGCGTTGCTTGCGAGGAAGGAACTGCAGACCACAAGCAGGGAGAGTGAGCGCGTTGCGCGCGCCGTTTTTGACTTCGCACACATGTTCGTATCCTCTCAGGAAACGACTTCGTTATCCGCTCCGGAGGAGCGAACCCACCGATAAACTATTTCTTCGGCGGATTTCCGGCTAGAGGGGAAACCCCCTATTGGTCATGCGAACGGCAGCGGCTAACCGGAGAGAACGGCGACCAGTTCGGTGCGATTCGATGTGCCGGTCTTCTGATAGATGGCGGAGAGGTAATTCTCGACCGTTTTCACCTTGAGTCCCAGTGATTCCGAGATCCGGGCATTGGTCATTCCCAGCGCCACCAGCTTCACGAGCTGGGTCTGCCGCGGCGTCAGCGAGAGTTCGTGGGCGCGGGTTGCGGAAATGGCGGAGTAGTTCCGGTCCAGGGCAATCATTACGTAATGCGTGGTGCCGTCGGCATGCTGGACGACTTCGATCCGGTGCGAGTATCGCGTGTTGCCGTGTTCGTCCAGGGAAAATGCCGCCTCCGCGGGCCGGCCCGCGCGCACGCGCAGCAGGCTTGCCCGGACCGGTTCGGAAAGGAGCGGGAAGACGGAACTGCCACGCAGACGGCTCAGGTTGGCGTGCGGCCCGACCAGGTCGCCGGGGTCGAATTCACCGACGACATCGCGCAGATTGAAGTCCTGATCCAGCATCAGGTAGCCGCGAATTCCGCGCTGGCGCAACAGGTTGGTGACGACATCGTCGCGTTTTTCCTGCTGCCGCTGGCTGTAGCGGAAGCGCAGCGCGATGCTGAGGTAGGGAATCAAAAGCTGCGCAAGCCGGTGGTCCGTTTCGCTGTAATGCCCCAGATGTTGCGTGCGGTGCATTCCGACCAGTCCGAACGGGCGGCCGTCGATGTTCACGCCGAAGATCATCGCCGAATGAACGCCGGTCGGGCGCAGAAAGTCCTGGTAGAACTCGCACTCCCGGTAGGTCCTGCCCGAATCGATCACCTGGTCCGTCGACACGCTGGGCGCCTCGTGGGCCTTCGACAACCGTTGGTAACGGGCCCAAGCCGGATCCAGGAACTGGTAGTAACCCAGGTACTTCTTCATGTTGCTGTGATCGACCTGGTAGGAGGTGCCGTCGAGCAGTCTGGGCGTAGGCGAACCCGGATCGAACTCGATGAACACGCCGGAAGACGACCTCAGCAGGTACATCAACTCGCGGGTCATGATGCGCGCGAAGTCCTTTTCCGCCACGCACTCCTGCGCCAGATGCCCAATGTGAACCACCTGGTTCAACTGGAAATCGCTCACACGCGCCATGTCCCGATCTTACATGCCCCGATGACCTCATACGGGGGCCGGGGCCGCCTCCTTGCGAAATATGCGAAACTTTCCCTGCAACGACCTGCCTGATCCAAACCTCCGCAGGAGGATGTATGCCGCTCAAGCCTTTCGGCTTATCGATTCTCGCGTTCCTGGTTTGCGGGTGCGCTCAGCAAGACGGACAGGAATCGCCTGGTGCGACCCTGGTAACGTACACCGAGGACAGGGAGGTGTGCATCGACCGCAACGCCAACCGCAATGCGTATTTCGGCGACCTGCACATCCATACGGCCTACTCCTACGACGCCCGCCCGCTCGGCACCCAAACCACACCCGCCGACGCGTATCGTTTCGCCAGGGGCGAAGCCATTCCGATCCCGCCCTACGCCGAGGACGGCAGCGTTCTGATGACCCAGAAACTCGAGCGTCCGCTGGACTTCGCGGCGGTCACCGACCACTCCGAGTTCTTCGGCGAAATGAAGCTCTGTTTCGATGAAGAGAGCGAGGTTTACGACGTCAACTCCTGCAGGTTCCTGCGCGGGGAAAGCGGAGAGGGGCTGTCGCCCTTCATACGCACCGTCATCAGCGAGAACCCCGAACGGCTGCCGGATGTCTGCGGCGAGGACGGCTCGGACTGCCTTGAGGCTTCTCTGTCCCTGTGGCGGAGCACCAGGGACATGGCCGAAGAGGCCTACGACCGGTCGTCGTCCTGCCGCTTCACCACGTTCGTGGGCTACGAATACACGGGCACGCCGAAGAGCAACAACTACCACCGCAATGTGATCTTCCGCAACGACCGGGTGCCGGAGCACGCGATCTCCTATATCGAATCGCCAACGGACGTCGATTTGTGGGAGCAGTTGACCGAGCAGTGCCTGGAAGGCGTCGAGGGATGCGACGTGCTGTCGATCCCGCATAACTCGAACCTGAGTTCCGGCGCCATGTTCCCTTCCTATATTTCCAGGTTCGAGTCCGGCGACACGGCGCGCGGGATAGCCGAACTGCGCAATGCCATGGAGCCGGTCATGGAGGTGTTCCAGCACAAGGGCAATTCCGAGTGCTTCAACGGGCTGCCGAACATTCTCGGCGCCGAGGACGAACTGTGCGAGCAGGAGCAGGTGCGCAGCGTCGGCCGGGACGCGGTGTCGTTCTTCGGCGAGCCGGCTGTGGTCCGTTTCTGTGAGGAAGGCGAAATCGGTATCCGCGGCTTTGCCCGCTTCGGCTGCATTTCCAAAAACGACTTCTTCCGCAGCGTTCTCCTCACCGGCTTGCAGGACCAGGCCGTGATCGGCGTCAATTCCTACAAGATGGGCGTGATCGCCTCCACGGACGGGCATATTTCCACGGCCGGCGACACGCACGAGCATGGCTGGCCGGGACACCTTGCTCCGGAGACCGACTTCGAGACCCGGCTGTCGGACCGCGGCAGCTCGCCTTTCGGGCTGAGCGCCAATCCGGGCGGCCTGGCGGGCGTGTGGGCCGTGGAGAACTCGCGCGACGCCATCTTCGAGTCCCTGCGGCGCAAGGAAGTGTTCGGCACGACGGGAACGCGCATAAGGCCCCGTCTGTTCGCCGGCTGGGATTTCGAGGACAGCGCCTGCGAGCTGGACGACGGGGCGGCGCACGGCTATGCCCGGGGCATCCCCATGGGCGGCGATTTGAGTGACGGGGCCGCCGGCGTTGCGCCGAAACTCTTCGTGAGCGCCCTGCAGGATCCCGATGCGGCGCAACTGCAGAAGCTGCAGGTGATCAAGGGCTGGATCGACGCCGACGGGCAGGCACGTTACAAGGTCTTCGATGTAGCCGGGCACGAAAACCAGGAGGGCCAGGTGGACCTGCAGACCGGGGCGTGGAGCGGCACGGGGTCGGCGGACCTGTGCGCCGTGTTCGAAGACCCGGAATTCGAACCGGCCGAGGCCTCGTACTACTACCTGCGCGCGGTGGAGGTGCCCACGCTGCGCTGGAGCTGGGCGCAATGCGTCGCCCTGCCCCCCGATGAGCGTCCTGACGCCTGCGATAACGATGCGCCGAAGACCATCCAGGAAATGGCCTGGACCTCGCCGGTCTGGTACCTGCCGCCGGGCGGAGAGTAGCGCGTATAGTGCGGCGCATGAAGCCACGTACGAAAAAGACCCTTCTCGCGTTCCACCGATGGGCGGGGATTTCGGCCGGGCTCATCATCGTCCTGGTCGGCGTTACCGGTTCGATACTCGTTTTTGAGGACGAACTTGACGTCGCACTGAGTCCGGATCTCTACAGCGCCGAGGTAAAGAGATCTCGTCTGCCGCTCGATCAGGTCATTTCACAAGCTGTCCGGACGTATCCGGGTTGGCGGCCCGCCTTTGTCTCGCGCCTGGACGACGCGCCGGGCAGAACGCTCACGGTTACGCTCGTGGACGCGGGCGGCAACGAACGTCAGGTATTCGTCGATCCGTTCACCGCGGAAATCATCGGTGAACGCTCCAGCCTTTCGTCCATGGCGCTGATCCGCAGATTACATGGCGATCTGACGCTGGGCGCCGTCGGAGAGAACGCGCTCGGACTCCTGTCGGTCCTGCTGATGGCCATGTTCGCCATAGGACTGGCGTTGTGGTGGCCCAGGAAAGAGCGGCTGCCGGGAGCTCTTACCGTGAAGTGGGATGGCGGTTCGCGTCGTGTGATTCGCGACCTGCACAACCTCGGCGGCGTCTACATGTTCGCCTTCCTGTTTCTCTCCGCCGTGACGGTTCCGCCCATTGTCTGGAAGCTGACCGCGCCGCAGGTGGGACCACCGGCACCTGCCGCCGCGCCATCCTCGGCGCCGCCGTCCGCACCGCCGTCCGCGCCGACGAATCCCGGTCCTCCGATGCAGGCCCGAGCGGGCGGTCCGCCACCGACCATCCCCTGGCAGGACGCCGCCGACGCCGCGCTGGAGGCCGTGCCGGGTTCCTGGCTGGGCTTTATTCTCCGGCCCCTGGGGCCCCAGCCTTTTTTCCTGATACGGGTCTTTCCGCCGGGTGAAAACGCGGTCGCAAGGCAGACGACGGTCTTCGTGAACCGGTATACGGGTGACATCATCCGCCTGTCCGCCCCTGCCGCACCGACATGGATGTCATTGCTTTCCGCCGACTTCGCCGCAAGCCTGCACAGCGGCGCCATAGCCGGTTTGCCCGGCCGTTTGGTCATGTTTGTGGCGGGCCTGTTCTTTCCGGCGCTGTTCGCGACCGGTTTTCTGTTGTGGTGGCGCCGACGACAGCGGGCTGACTAGCGTTGCGGCGCCGACGCGCGCCGGTCCTTCACGATGCCGCGCAGGATGATGTTGGGCAGAACGCTGTTGTCCCACTCGGTGTTCTCGTCGCGCGGCGGCGCCATGCCGGTTCGCAGGATGAGCAGGTCCTGGGATGGAATGACGTAAACCACCTGGTTCGCGTTGCCGTCGAAAAGATAGAGGTCGGCGGCAAGATAGGGTTCGCCGTGCAGGATCTCCGGCATGCCGCGGTCCGGATTGGCGAAGCCGCGCCGCCCGGTATAGCGCCCGGCCACCCAGATGCTCAGGCCGAAGTACGGGTTTTCGGGAGTGGGCGTGATCATTTCCTCGACGTAACCCTCCGGCAGAAGCCGCGCGCCCTCCCACACGCCGTCCTCGAGCATCGCGATCGCCAGCCTCAGGAAGTTTTCGGCCGGCGCCAGCATGCAGCATCCCGAGTGCGCCATGCCTCCGGGCCGGTTCACCCAGACCGTCCCGCCCATCGCGCCGATCTTCCGCCAGATTTCCGTGCCCACGAACTCCGCATACCGGCGTGAGGTGGCGCGCTCGATCAGCACCGCCACCATGTCGCCCGCGGCGTTGTTGTATTCGTAACGCGTGCCCGGTTCGTCGATGACCGGGTACTCCGCCACGATGATCTCGTCGTGGCGCGGGTGCAGGAAGGTGCGGGAGATCAGGTCCGTGGGGCCCCGCGGCGGGACCTGCGGGTAAAAGCCCGCGCGCATGTCCAGCAGGTGCCGGACCAGTATCTCTTCCCGCCAGGGATCGCCCTTCCATTCGGTCACGAAATCGGCCACCGGCTGATCGAGCGACGCAATATTGCCGAGCGCTAGCGCCCGGCCGATGGCGAACGCCGTGACCTGCTTCGCCAGGGAGAAGGAATTGATCGGCGAAGTGCGCGTATGACTGCGGAAGTAGGTTTCCCGCTCGATCCTGCCGTTGCGCCAGACGATGAACGCATTGGAGTTGTTGATCTCCGCATAGCGTTGGGCGTCGTCCAGGGCCTGCTCCGAAATCGTTCGTTTCCCGGGCGCCGCGGCCGGGAGCGGCGCCCAGTCGGAAGCGCCGGCCATCGCTTCCTGATCGACGTAGATCTCTTCCGCGGTCGTGCGCACCTGCGCCTTCTCGTAGCGCTGCATGTACAGCGCCTCCTCTTCCGGCGAGAACATCAGCCGTCCGGGAAAGAACTCCTCAGACGTCTGCGCCTGCGCGGTGACCGCAACCGCGCAGAGCATGAATGAAAGCAGGCTCAGTCTTCTTCGCACAGCTCCAGTGCCCCAGCATCTGCGGCGCTACGGAAGCAGACGTTCGTCCCAGAATACGGGCTTCTCGCGACCGACCTTGAGGTTCGCGAATTCCGGATGCCGGCTGTTGATAACGACATTTTGCTCCATGCGTGCCACTACCGAGGGAACGATCAGTATCGCACTTCGAGTATCGGCATACCAGTCACGGCCAAAGCGCCGGGCCGCCTCCGCGCTCCTCTCGAACCAGTTCGGAATGGCATCCTCCGTGACCCGTTCGTAGCTGGTGCCGCGTGGAATGGTGATTTCAACGTATCCCTGACCGCTCGGCAGAATCCCGTTCCAGTGCGCCAGCGCCTCCAGCAGCACGGTCGAATAGTTCTCGGACGCGTAGATGACCTCTGCGCCCGCTTCATGCCAACGTCCCGCGACTCGCCTGGCGCCCTCGCTGCTCCAAATGGGAAATCGTCCCTTGGGGTCGCCGATCCGGTACGCCCGCATGTCTCCGGCGAGGCGCCCCGGCATTGTCAAACGGCCATGCCGGCCTCTGCGCGGCGGATGAGGCTTACTACGACGTCCGCGCCCGCCGAACTGGAACGCGCAAGATCAAGAGGCGTACTGCCTTCGAGCAGTGGATGCGGACGGTTCAGAAAGGCCTCGATCGCGTTACGGTCCCCACGAAACGCGCAGCTCACTGCGTCTACTACACGTCCAACTTCGTAGAGCCGCTCGCTATGTTCGCGTGAAAGTGATTTCCCGGCCCTTCGGGCACGACGAAGGGTGGCTTCGGGGATTACGGGTCCCACTATGCGATTCGTGCCCAACAGCCTTGCCAAGGCGCGAGCCGAACGAGCACGCAAACCCCTTGAGACTGTCAGCGCCAACTGAACGTCGCTCACGTGTTCGGGGCCGTCCACGTCAAGCAGCGCCGCTACTCGCATGGCCTCGCTCGCCGGCAGATTGGAGCGATCAGCATAGGCTTGAAAGTCCATCGAACTCTTCCTGTAACGCTTGCGATCAGATGACGATCATATCACGATCATATGACGCACTCTATTGGCTTCCCTTGAAGCGTTTCATCAAGACTGACAAGATTTGAGCGCGCTGCCAAGCAATAAACGACGCGAGTTCACCAAGAAAACCAGAATTACGCGCGCAGTCCCAGCGTCCTGAGAATGACCGCCTTTTCGCGGAAGTTGGGGTATCGGGCGTGGTGCCGCACCTTGTCGCCGATGGCGATGAATTCGTAGCCAAGTTCCTCGCTGGCCTGTTTGTCCCAGATTCCGTCGCCGAAGTAGGTCCTGCGGCTCGCCGTTTGGCCGCCAAGCGCGCGTTTCTCGGCGATCTGCATGATTTTCGTGCGCGTGAAGGCGTCCGAGCCCGATGCGAGGGGTATGGAGTAGCGATCCAGGCCGGCCGCGCAAAGCTTCATCCGCGCCGTTTCCTCCCAACCACCGGTGGCCAGCGCCATCGAGACTTCCGGCAGTGATTCGAGTTCGGCCAGAAATGCGCCGGCGCCTTCAATTTCAGGTAGTCGGCCTTCCCTTTCGTCCAGGTACCCGGATACCAATCCGGCAAAGACGGCCTTGACCTCTGAGTGAATGCGACGCCGGCCGGCCTTCGGTCCCGCGTTGTCCATGATCTCATCCAGTATGCCGCCATCGGTGACGTTGCGGTACGCGGACCAGTCGTCGCCGATCTCCATCCCCAATACTTCCCGGACGGCCCGCACATACAGCTCGGCGTCGAACTCGTCCGAGTCGACCAGCGTGCCGTCGATATCGAAGAGGATGAGATGCATCGGCGTTGGGCCTTGCTCCCTTACCAGACTTCGAGCCACTCGGCGAGTTCGCCGGGCGTGATGCGGTACAGCGCGCAGTTGCCCGAATGCAGGCTCAGCAGCTCCCTCTCGCTGATATCGCGCAGCCGCGTTCGTTCCGCCGGGCCGACCTTTTCTTCTATCTGCGCCCGGACGTGGGTGGCGGCCTTTTTTCTGCTCATTCCGGCGCGGACAACCCCCCGGATCAGTTCATGCAAGGCCTTTTTGTGTTTGAGGCGGAAGGGGTCCGGCTCGCCGAGCATGTGGCGCACGGCGGCGTAGTGACTGGCGGAATGGCGGTAGCCGTCCACGAAGACCTCCACCAGCAATTGCCTGCGGCGCAGTTCGTAAACGCCCAGCATCGCCTGGTCGTACGCGTCGCGGGACACGTTCTCGAACGTAAGCGGCGTCAGGCCGGCACCGATCAGCGGGATGTTCGCCGCCAGGCGGGCGACGCGCCTGTTGGCAGCATCGAAGGGCTGGCAGTACGGCAACTGCATGAGCAGGAGGAACGACTGCTCGAACGGATCTTCGACGGCACGCGCGTTGGCGAGGATCTGATCGAAGGAGTTCTCGATTTGCCCGCGGGACGCGGGAGGACGGAACGTCGACCCGGCAACGCGGGCGGCAGTCTCCCGCAACCGTCCCGCGGCCCTGGAATTGCCCAGGAGGTTGTCCGCCAGCAAGGCGTGCAGGCCCAACAGGGTGGAACGATCCATGCCCGTCTCCCCCTGCCCGGCAACCAGAAACTCGATGGCGGCCTTGTGGTTGAGAATCATCTGGGTCTCAGCCAGTTCCCTGCCGGGCGCCGCTTCGCCTCTCGTGATGAGCAATCCGCTTTCCAGAAGCGAGTAGCGGTTGCCCTCCAGCCGGCTGGAATTCCAGGAAAGATCCACCAGCAGCTTGGCCATCAGATCGGCGGGGTAGCCGCCATTGCTCTCCCCGACGTCGTCAAGCCCCCCGATATCCCGGAGCGCGGCGCGTTCCGCCGGGGAGAGGTAGTAAGTCTCATTGGGGGCATAGGACTCCAGAAAACCGGGGTGGTAGCCGGCCCGGCGCCGTTGCTCCAGCGGCTGCGCAGCGTAGCGCCGGACCTGCCGGGCCGCTGCGGATTCCGGCGGCCCGACGGTGGGGCGGATTTCGTTTTGCGGAGGGGCGGGATCATCCAAGGGATCATCCGCTGCCTGAACCGGCGGAAGATAGCGGGCCCAGCGCCCGGAGCCCTCTCGTCGCAAGCGCCGCCGGTCCACCAGGTATTTCAGGCGGTATTGCAGCGTTCTGCGCGGCGGCGGCGCGGCGAGCGCCTCGTGAACCTGCTGTGCGGTCAGGCCGGCTGCCTGCTCTCCGACGGCGGACTCGATGGCCTTCAGCTCGTTCGCGTTAATCCGGCGCGCCATCCGGCGATTATATTGCGCATATAAATTATACGCAATATATAGGCTATATACGTAATATATATTCGAGAGATCGGATTATTTATTGCGTATAGAAATCGAATGCGAAGGCGTCCCGCCTTTGTGGAGGGCGAGACGCCCTCCCACCCAGGAGGTAAAGGGAGGGGCACCGTGGGGGGCAATGCCCCCCACTCTCAGGTCAGTCCGTGAAGTTGTCGAAGTTCGCGATAAACGTCAGGCCGAAAGTCCGGCGCTCGCCCAGGTAGGCGTTGTACTGCCGGTTGGGCACGCCCACGGTCGCGCCGGACACGTACAGCTCGTCAAACAGATTGCGGGCCCAGAGCCGCGCCTCGTACCAACGCCCGATAATGCCGATGCTGGCGTTCGCGATGCTGCGTTCGGGCACCCAGGCCAGGTTCATGGCGTCGGCGTACTGTTTGGACTGATATGCGATATCGAAGCGGATGAAGTACTCCTCGGCGAAGCCCAAGGCGAGCTCGTCGCGCCATTCGGTCCCGAACGTCGCCTGCACCTTGGACTGGCGCTGCATCTGATTGCCGCCCACGTGGCCGTCGATCGGGCACACGACATCGTCGCAAACCGAGGGCAACCCGCCCCACCGCTTGTCGAAAGTGCCTTCTTCGTAATTGGCGTCGCCGTAATAGGCGGACCCGCTCACGGTCAGATTCTCGGAGATCGCATAGGCGGCCTCCACCTCAAAACCCTTGGAGCTCACGTCCCCGAGATTGGCGGTCAGCGAAAGCGACAGGTCGGCCGGGTTGCCGGGGTCCTGCGCCCGGATCTGCACGTCCGACCAATCGATCCAGAACAGCGATCCGTTCAGGCGCAGCCGCCCGTCCA
>JAPPHC010000057.1 GCA_028821145.1 Gammaproteobacteria bacterium
GCCGCGTGCGGCGCTCCGCCATCGCCGCCTGCACGTCCCCGGCGCCCCGGCGGGGCGCGGCCCAGGCGGCCAGCGCCGCGCCGTATTGCGGACTCGCCCAATGGATCACCTGCACCGCGCAATGCTCCGGGGCCGCGTCGGCCAGCGTGCCCGCCAGCGCGCCCAGCGTCTCCTCGTCGATCCCCGAAAAAGGCGGGATCTCGATCGCGAACCCGACGCTCGCGGCGTTTACGTACAGCTCGCCGGCCTCGTCGAACGCGCGCCAGGGCAACAGCGAATGCAGCGCCGCCGGCGATTCGGGCGGCGCCCAGGGCTCCAGCCCCGCCGGGCCCTCGAACAGGTCCGCAACGCGCGCCAGCATCACGGAAGCTTCCACGCCGCGGGCGCGATCACGACGCGCACCCAGGCCCCCTCGCGGTAGACGCCGTCGGCGTCCACGAACGGCGCGATCCACACGCGCGCGATCCGCTCGGGCGATCGCAGCGCCGCCGGCGAAGCGGCGTCAGCCTGCCCTGCCCCGGCGGCTTCCGCCGCGACAGGCGGTGACGCTGCCGCCTCGGTATCCGCCGCGTCAACACCGAGGACCTGATCTTCGCCACCACCGGCATCGCGCCGGAACAGCCCAGCGAACCAGGTGAAGGGGTTGGAACGCGCCACGCAGGGAATGCACGCCTCGCGCGCGCCATCGGCGGGCCGGGATGCCGTGAGCGACCGTGCCGTTTCCGACGGTCCAGAGCCGGCCTGACGTTGCACCGCCGGATCGGCGGCGGCGACGCTGGCGCACTGCACGCCCTGCGCGACCGGACACTGCCAGTCCTCGCCGACGTGCGTCACCGCGCAACCGGCCATCCCCAACGCGACCGCAGCCGCCGTCAGCGGCGCACGCATGCGCCGCGCCATCCTGTTCCTAACTGTCATCGTTCGTCCTCCCGGGTGGATTTGTGCCGGCGCGCCCGTCGAGCCGCGTCCCTTCGAGGAACACGACGGTGACGGGCGTGCCGGCCTGCAACTGGATCACCGGCTGGTACTGCTCGGCGCGCCGGATCAGGTAGTCCGACACCCGCCGGCCGGCCGAGGACGCCCCGGCGCCGATGCCCGCGCGGCCGATGTCGTCCAGGCCGGTGTTGGCGACCGCCGCCGAGTTCGTGCCGGTCGCGACCGCCGCCGAGTTCGTGCCGGTCGCGACCGCCTGGGGCGCGAACGCGCCAGCCACGCCCTGGCCGACGCCGGACACCAATCCCGCGAAAAACGCCTTCTGCACCAGCGCGCCCTCGCGGCTCACCACCGGACCGCGCACGCCGGCCTTGCCGGAGCCGGCGACAAACCCGGCCACCGGCGTCTCGATGACGGTGCCCGGCTCGGAGCCCGCGCAAGTCATCGTGCGCAGCCGCGCGTAGACCTTCTCCGAGGACAGGTCGCCATAGGCGGCGGCCGTCACCGTGCAGCCGCCGATGTCGACGGATTTCGCCTGTCCGTCCTGGGCCGCGGTCCATGCCGGGCCGGTCAGGCGCAGCAGCGCCGGGCGCGGATCGCCCTGCGAGGCGACCCCCGCCGAGGCGTCCACGCCGGCGATCACCACGGCTTCGGCATGGCTGCCCGCCGGCAGCCACGAAGACAACAGGCGGGCGTCCTCGCCCTCAGGCCCGGCGAACGCGGACCCGTCGAGCGGAAACTTCTCGATCATCGGCGCCTGCGGTAGGTAGGAATCGGCCCCGCTCGAACGCGTCGACGCGCCACCGGCCGGCGCGAACACGTCGCCGGGCGGCGCCTGCCCCACCGCGCCGGTCCGTTCCGAGGCCAGGCGCTCGTCGAGCGCCGCCGACAGCCGGTCGATCACGTCCCTCGCCTCCTCGGCGTTGGCGCGCAGTTCTCCCTGCAGGCGCCGGTTCTCGTCCGCCAGCTGCCGGTTGCCGTTGCGCAGGTCGCGCAACTCCGCCTCCAGCGTGCCGATGCGCGCCTCCGAGCGGCGCGTCCAGGTGTCCTCCGCCGTGTCGGGCCCGGCGAGTTCCGCCGCGATCCGCGCCGTTGGCGCCGGCGAACCGCCGCCCGAGCCCACGAGCCACACGGCGATGGCGATCAGCGCGATCGCCGACACCACCGAGAACAGAAGGATCTGACGGGCGCGCACCTGGCGCGCGCCGCCGTCGGGCCCCTCGGGCCGCTGCCGCGACGGGCGACGCCGTGCCTGACCGCTCATTCGGCGCGTGTCTCGCGCACGGCCACCGCCAGGCGGCTCATCGCACGGCCTTCGGCGGAGGGTTCGCCTGCAGCGTCAGCAATCCAGGCCGCGGCGATGTCCGGCCCCAGCCCTTCGGCCAGAGACAGCGCGTCCCCCGGTCCGTCCCCGCCGACTAAAAGCACCCAGGCCTCGAACCTCGGGCCGCGCCAGACTTCCAACACGGACACGCCCTCGGCGCCGCAGCAGTCCACCGGCGGCCCGATTGCGTAGCCCGCGGGCGGCACACCGTTCGCCGCCGCCCGGATCAGGGGCGCCAGGGCCGCGATTCGGCCCCCGCCACGCTCCCGCCTCGCAAAATCCGCCACCGCATCGGCCGCTGCGTTGCGGATCAGGATCTGCGCCGGACCGCCTACCGCGGGCTCAAGCGTCAGCCGGTAGGTGTAGCCCCGCTCCGAACCGACGAAAAGCGCGACCGGCCCCTCGGGCGCCGCGTTCTCCGCAGGCGGGCGCAGGTAAATGTCGCCGGCGTCGGCGTCGTGCTCGACCGACCAGCCGCCCGGCGCGCGGACCACCCGCGCGATCCGGTCACCGATCAACGCCACCCGGACCACGCCGCCTTCGGATATCCCGGCAGCCAGCTCGGCATGGTCGCGCGCGTCCAGAATCCGCGTCGCCTCCGGCACGTTTGCCCCGGCCGCGCCCGCATGGAGACAAGCGATGAGAGTGGCGGCTCCCACGCGCCGCCGCCATTTGGAAAACCGTGTCATTGTTCCTCCTTTAAGTCCTCGAACCGCAACAGGCCCAGGCGACCGCCGTCGATGCGGAAGGTGAGCCGGTAGGTCTTGCGCTCGCGCGCCGCCTCCTCGGCTCCGATCCAGGTCACGAGTTCGCCCGCGATCTCGACGGCGAGCGTGTCCGGATCAGCCTCGACCCGCCACGGATAGAAGGCGCTCGCGAGATCCCGCCGCGCCATCCGCTCCGCCTCCGACGCGACCCAGGCGCCGATCGCGCCGCGCGCCGATGCGTGGCTCATCCGCGCGGCCGCCTCGCGCACATGCCCCGCGTTCTCCGGAGTGAGCGTGAGCAAGGTCGTCACCGCCGTGCGCGCGGTGGCCTCCAGGTAGCCCCGCCCCGCCCAGGTGCTGCCGACCTCCCACATCGGGCCGGACACCGCCGGTACCAGCACGGTCACCGCCTCGCGCCCGGCGAGCCCCACCGACAGCGCCAGGTTGGCGACCAGCGACAGGGCCAGGAGCGCCGCTAGCGCCAGCCGCGCGTCCCGCGCCCGGCGGCCCTCCGCCTCGCGAACCTCCCGACGCACGCCCGTCAGCCCACGTAGCGGCGGACATGGCTCGGCGGCGTGCCCTTCAGCCGCAGCGCGAAGTCCGGCAAAAACCAGTACAGCGCGTAGCGCACGACGTGCGCGCCGCCGCCGCGCTTGACGCGCCTGAGCAGGATCCAGCCCCCGGCGCCGGCGACCAGGCCCGTGATGAACGCGTTGGCGGCCAGCCCCAGCAGCGCCGGCCCCAGGAGCACGGCGGCCTCATCCACGGTCCAGAACAGCCAGCGCTCCGGATCGTCGAGCCGCCGCGGGATCGCGTGCCGCGCCGAGTCCCCCATCGTCAAACGATGGCCGTGCCGACCAGGCCGGTGACGATACCGACTCCGGCGCCCGCGGCGACCCCGACGCCGACGGCGCCAAGGAACTGCTGGGTGTTGAACCGCATCACCGAGCCGACCAGCGCCGCGCCCACGGCCAGCGCCGCGGCCAGTTGCCCGCCGGTACCCCCGACCATGCCCGTCACCGTATCCAACGGCCCCTGGAACGTCGTGTCCGTGGAGGCCAACACCGGGTCGGCGCCCAACATCAGCGCGATTCCCGAGACGGCCACCGCCGCCACCGCCCCGGCAGCCCGGCCCCGCCGACGGGCCGCAGGATCGTCGGACGTCGACGTCATCCGTCGGGATTCCGCCCAAGTTTCGAGATCGGCACGCGCGTAAAGGATGCGCGCGCCGAACTTGTGAAACGCCGGACCCTCGCCGGTTACCCGGTAGCGATCCAGCGTGCGGGGCGACAGCCCCAGATAGGCCGCGGCCTCGCGCGTGCCCAGGTATTCGCTTGGTGTGTGGGTTGGTCGATCGTTCACGGAAGCTATTCCTCCTTCTTCGTGGTCGGTGTCAGATTCGACGGCGCCGTTGGCCGTCGCGATTTCGCCGGCAAGCGCGGCGCGGATCGCCGCGCGCTCAGCGGCGCAGCAATGCGCCGCCATCCATGCCTGCACCCGCGCCGCGGTGTCGAGCCGGGGAGAAACGCCGCGCCTCAAGCGCGCAACGAACGACGGGTCGCCCGCCGCGTCGAGCCCGAGCAAGTACGCCTTGGTGCGCGTGATCCGGATGAATGCCTCGACCTCTGCCTTGAATGCCCCACCAACCGGTTCCTCGCCCATGAAGACGAGCACCTTGTCTGCCGTGTCGAGTCGCGGAACGCGTCCGCGCTTAAGCCGCAGCACGAACGACGGATCGCCAAGCGCCGCCTGGCTCAGGCGCGCCGGCGACATGCCCGTCCGGTCGAGATAGGCATCTACGGAGCCGCGCAAATGAGTCACGAGATCGGTCATCGCGGGCAACCTTACGGGCAGAAAATATCGTTGACAATAGTGTCTTTTAGTGAATACGCTATCATTTACCGCCATTCACGCGAGGCCCCACCATGCCAAACGACCCGGTACGAACAAGAATCCGCGAGTTGCTCTGGAAGCGCGAAATCAACATGCGCCAGGCCTCGATCGCCATCGGCCGCAACGTCAGCTACCTGCACGGCTTCCTGGAGCGCGGCACGCCCAAGGTGCTCTCGCACAAGGACGCGGAGGCACTCGCCACCCTGCTCGATTGCGACGCGGCCAAGCTGCACCACGCCGAGCGCCCGCATCGCCGCAAGCGGCGTGCCGGAGCCCGTACCAGGCGCCCCGCCAGCCCTGCTGGTTACACGGCGCCGGTAGCCGCCATTCCGGAAGTCGAGGTCGAAGCCGCGGCCGGGCCGGCGGCCCTCGCCGAGTATTTCGTGACCGAGACCGCGCGCTGGTTCCTCCCCGAAGGGATGATCCGCTACGAGGGCGGCGCCGCGCCGGACGCGGTGCGTCTGCTTCGCGTGCGCGGCGTGTCCATGGAACCGGAGCTGTCCGAGGGCGACCGACTACTTGTGGACACGTCCCGCAAAGTTCCCGCAGCCGGGGAGATGTTCGTGCTGTGGGACGGCAACGGGCTGGTGGTCAAGCGCGTCGAGCGCGTCGCCGGGGAGGCGCCCGGGCTGCGGCTCAAGTCAACGAATCCGGACTACGCCGATTACACCGCGCCCGCCGGGGACGTGCACGTCGTCGGCAAGGTACTGTGGACGGTCCGGCGAGTGTGAACCGCCCGGCCACGACGCGGATGCTCAGACGTCGACTCGTCCACGCCCGCGTCGCGACCTTGATCGAAAAACAGCCAAGGCGCAACTGCTCGACCGTATCTCCGCACAAGAATTCCTCCAGTTTGCAGATGAGCATCTAATCAATCCGGTCCGAAAGTATTGGTATGAACCGCCGCAGCACGAGAATATGGGGCTAAAGTGCTAGGGGTTTACTTTGGTATCCCGCATACACGAGACACCCAATCTCACGGGTTTAGTGTGGAAGATGCTTGAACACCCACATAATGAACTCTCGATTATGCATGCTAAGTTGGAAAGTCGAGACTGAAGAATGCGAGGTTGGGTTCTTTGCCGACGGGTGCAGGGAACGTCCTGTTGGCGAGAAAGAAGATAGGACACTTGCTCACCGCGGGTATTTGCTTTACAGCAATCCGAATAGGGGATAGCGTCGAACGCTCTTCATCTAGTCCCCGGATTCCGATCCATGTAGTGAGGGTCCACCCAACAACTGAGGCACTTCGGATTCAAATTCTGGCAAACTCTAGACGGGGAGGAGAACGGCAAATAAGGGCAAGTGCTGCTTGCTCACGCAGATATTAGCGATGGTCGGGCGCCAGTGGGGGGCTCCGTGGCGGATGTTGTCCGGTAATCCAGGATCATCCAACAATCGTTTCACCGTTGGGGTAAAGGGGATTACATCGAAGAGTCACAAATCCCCTGCGTTTCTCTCCGGTGACGGGGGCGTGATGTGTTAGTGAAATCCGTCTGCCGCCCGACACAGGTCCGCGAGCATATCCGCTCCCATGTCTGCCATGGCTTCCTGGGCCAGATACAGAAGTTCGTCGAGATCGTCAGGCGGTTCCTGCAACTCTTCAATTCTGACCATCAGTCGCCTGATGGTTTCTTGGGCTTCGGAAATTATCTTGGAAGCCTGTCCGCTGCTCGAACACACTGCATGTTTGGTTTGCGTCATGCGGTGTAGCAGTGCGTTTGCTTCCTGCAGTTCTTGGGTCATTAAAGACCTCCTTTCAAGTGATGGGGTTTATGACATTGCCCCGCAGGTGCTGTTACACCTGCGGGGCAATTATTCTATCCGGAACCGATGATGATCCATTTTTCGGGGGTTTATAGCGAATAGTATCAATTCTGCTTCTTGTGCTAGCGATTAGAATGCGCGAGTGCGGAAATACTACTATTGGGTGCTTGCTGGAGCTGTTGGTTTTCTGCTGGGGCAAGGCGCTATTGTGACGTGGCCTGAATGGTCAGCCTGGACTTGGAGGGGGCTGGCGGCGGCGGTCGCCTTTGTGGGGGTTCCGGCTACCAACGCTATACATCTTGCGGTGGTGGAAGGCGCGGAGGGCAGGCAAGAGCGGCGGCCCGACGGTCAATGCCACGCTGACGATGCGCGAGCCTTACGAGGTTCTCCAGTACTGGCACCAGACCGGCTGGGAGGTCTTGTTCAAGCAACCGCCCTGCCCGAAGCTCGTGCGGATGCGCGACACCGGGCAGGTCGTGGAATTGAAGCACCCGAACCCCAATTACGGCAAGCGGGAGGACTCTTGACGTATCCGCTCCTCCTCCGCGAACGCCTCCCGGTAAGGCCGGTCGCTGCCGGTCTCGACCGACTCCTTCAGGACATCGGCCCACGCCTCGAAGACCCACGGGTGGGGAATCTCCGGCGCGTAGCCGAACCGCTCCCGGAACGCACGCTCGCATTCAAGGAAGTCAGGCACGGCTCACAAGGTCCGGATCGTCGCGGGCAGGTCTTCGATGGGCTGCATGGCGTCGGCCCGCTTGGTCAGCTTGAACGTCACGGCCTGCTCTTCGGCCATGCGTACGAGCTTGCCTGCCACGCCCTCCGCGACCGCGCCCTTCGGCCAGCCGCGGAACAGCAGGCGGTCCGGACAGATGCCGAGGCAGAGCAGGTGCGACCACGGGCGGTCAAGCCGCACATGGTTGAACTGGAAGGTGCCGTCAACGCCCAGCGAGGCCGTCTTGACTTCAATGCGAAGTTCCCCAATGCGGAGGTCCACGGGCGAGGCGCGCCCGCCGTTGCCGGACGTGATCCCGTGCAGGTGCAGATACCGCCGCACGAATTCCTCCCCGATCTACCCGCGATTCGTATTGCCGAGCATCCGGTAGGCGATCAGCGGCGATCCGCGCCAGATATCGGCAGGCGCGTGTTCGTCGATGATGGCCACCATCAGGGAAACGGGATCAATGGGCATCGGGCGGCTTCCATCGGGCCTTGCCTGATTCCCGCTTCCAGAACACCAGACAGTAGGAGTGATTCTTGCGGGCGCTCATGTTGCGAACTCCGGCGATCATGCGCCGCCTCTGCGACGGCGGATTGCGCGAACGAGACTGCGCACCATTGCTATCAGAGTGGTATGGCACGGTCATTCGCCGTGTTCCGGAGGCTGCCTCGCTCTTGCGGGGTCAGCGAGGGCCGGCCCCTGTTCGTGGAAGCCCGCGGCTGAACAGTCCCGGCTGCGCCATGCCGCGCAGAGCCGCTGCGGCTTTCGGCTCGCGGATGATGGCGGTGACCTGCCCGTTCGGCCCGTTACGCAGCACCGCCACAGGCCGGTCGGTATCCTCGTTCAGCATGACGGATTGGCCGCGGGGCCCGGAGAGCCTGATTGAATCGATCGCATCCGGCCATGTGGATTGAATGGGCACTGCGAACGCGAAGCTCGAACGGCCTGGCGCGTCCCCCGCTACCGGCATGTCGAAACTCAGTTCGAACAGCACCGTGCCGTCATCGGCCGCGCCCGTGATGCGATAGGGGCCGGGTTCGTCGGGCAAATCGGGTGGCGCCTGGGTCACGAAGGCCGGCTCAAGAAACAGCGTCGTCCCGCTTTTCTTGCCGCCCCAAACTATAAGGGAGGTGACGGGCGGTCGCGTTTGTGGCTGGCGGAGCAGTCCCGCGCTGTTCAGCCGGTAACGCAGCGCCTTGTCGAAACTGAAATCGCTGACCCAGTAAGGCGAGCAGTACGACATCAGATCAACGTATTCGTCCGGCGATACCAGGCGTTCCGCGGCGAAGTCGTAGCCCCAGCGCCCCGTCGATCCATCCGGGTACGGAAAAGCAGGTTCCAGGCCCAGCGGATTTCCGCAAGGCGTGTGGCTCAACGACAGATTGTGTCCGAATTCGTGCGCGATCACGCTGGCGTCGGTGATGGAGTACGCGACCCTTTGGCCTATGAGGGCGATTCCCGAGGCGCCTGTAAATTCTCCGGCCAGAAGTCCCATGTAATAACCGCTGCCGCCCTCCATCGTGGCGATCAAATCGGTTTCCGAGATCAGTTCATGCCCCGCGTTGCTGGACGTTCGGACCGAAGCATGGGCGGTAACCTGGATGTCCGCTACCGGCAGCAGCGTGCGCGTGAGTCCCAGCATCTCGTGGCCCATGGGATCCGCCTCCATCTCGTTCACGAGATCAACCACGGACATATCGGGGTTCGTCTCCCAAAGGAACGGGATGAAGGTGACGTCGAACGCTGGCATATCCCGAACCTCCACCGCCAGCCGCCCGGTTTCCGGAATCCGGCGCGCCACCCCCAGGCGGTTGTCCAGCGTCCCTTCCGGGTCGATCTCGATGACCATTTCAAGCCCCGGCTGCACGATGTCGGCAGGCACCATTGCATCGGCCGAACTCTCCAGCGAACTCTCGTCCAGCCGGGTGGGCACAGGTCCCGGACTGGCGGGTATGTCGATCTCATGCCTGAGCGTCCCCGCAAGGTAGAAATCCGCCTGAACGCGCGGAATGCGCTCGGAGTTGGCCTGGTCGGCGGTTGGGAAGACCCGCAGCAAAGCTACCTCGTCCGCCACCAGGGCAATGGGAAGTTCGCGGGACTGGATGGCCTGCATAAGTTGGGCCGCCACGGGCTCAACGCCGCACTGCCTGACCCGCCGGGTGAGCAGTCCGTTCAGCCAATCCTGCAGCATCTCGTCTTGCGGCGCGCACAGCCCGGTGCCCGCCGCCTGGAAGTGCGCCATTTCGCGGAGATTCGCGAAGCCGGACGGCAGCGGGCCGGTCAGGTCCGCGTTGCCGGTCAGGGCCAGCGAACGCAGCCCCGACAGTTCGGCCAGCTCGGGCGGAAGCGGACCGGAAAGCGAATTGCTGCCGAGGTACAGTTCGCTCAGGCTGGCCATATTCCCCAGTTCCGCCGGGATGGAACCGGCCAGGCTGTTGTAGGAGAGATTGAGGTACTCCAGCCGTTCGAACTCGCCGAACGATGAGGGGAGGCCGGATGAGAAGTCGTTGCCCGAAAGGTCCAGTATCCAAAGCTCTCCGAGCCTGGCCAAAGAGGTCGGCAACGACCCCGACAGGTCGTTGTCGGGAATGTGGATCTGCCGCAGTCCGGCCGCGTCGGCGAGTTGCTGCGGGATCGAACCCGTCAGGCGGTTGTTGCCGAGGTGGAGTTCAACCAGAGAAGCGAGATCCCCAAGCTCGGGCGGGATCGCCCCCGAAAATTCATTGCCGGACAGGTCCAGAACCCTCAGGCGGGCCAGTTTGCCGATTCGCGGCGGGATGCGTCCGGAGGCAAAGATGCCGGCCAGGTCCAGAACCTCCAGGTTGGTTAGTTCTCCCAGTTCCGGAGGCAGCCGCGCACCGCTGGTGTCGTTCCCGACCAGTCTCAAATCGGTCAGCCTTTCGAGTGCGCCGATATCCGGCGGAATTGGCCCAATCAGGCCGTTATGGGTCAGATCGAGACTCACGACCCGTCCCTGGCCGTCGGCCCTGACGCCGTACCATTCTCGCAGGGGCGCGTCCGACAGCCAGTTGTCGTTGTCGTACCAGCGGTCCCCGCTCATGGAGTCATAGATTCTCTCCAGGATGTCGCGGTCCTCCGAAGGAGGGCAGTCCATCCCCGTGCCCTCGTGCTCGGGCACTCCGTCGAGCCATTCGCGCAGAAACTCCTCGCGCGGCACGCATAGATCCGTTCCCGCGTAGCGAAGCTCCCGCAACGTGTCGATGCGGGGCAGCGTGTACGGCAGGCGCCCGGAAAGTTCCGGATTGCCGTCGATCCGCAGCTCGCCGAGAACCTCCAGGTCGCCCAGCTCCAACGGCAACTCTCCCACCAGTCCGTTGGAGGAGAGGTCGATCGCGATCACGCGGTTGCCGGAATCCACGCGAATGCCGTGCCGGGACTCCAGCGGGCCGTCGGGCCAGCCGTCCGAAGCGGTCCAGCCGGAACCGCCCGCCGCATCGTACAGCGCGCCCAGCGCCGCCCGGTCGGCCCGGTCGCAGTACTGGCCGCTGTCATGCAGCGTCAAATCCTCTATCCAGGCGGAGAATTCCGCTGTTCCGGGCAGGCAAAGCCCGGGATTGCCCGACCACCAGAACCTCCTCAGGGACAGAGACGTCAATGACGCCGGCAAAGGGCCCGACAGGGCATTGTTGGAAATGTCGAGTTCGGCCAGGCTCATGAGGTTTCCGAGTGCGGATGGAACCGGGCCGGTCAGCCGGTTGCCATGCACATACAGGGCAACCAAGCGGGAAAGCCGGCCAAGTTCCTCCGGAATCGACCCGGATAGCTGATTGTTGCTCAGCCGGAGCGTCTGCAATCCGCCGATATTCCCGATCTCCGGAGGGATGGCGCCGGAAAGCTGGTTTCCATCAAGAGTCAGGATCTCCAGGGTGCTGAGCGTGCTGAGTTCCAGCGGAATGGGCCCGGATAGTTGATTGTAGCTTGCGTCAAGGAAGGTTAGATTGGAGAGGCTCCCTATTCCGCGCGGAACGGGCCCGGAGAACTGGTTGTTGAACAGGATGAGTATCTCAAGGCTCGTCAGATTTCCCAGTTCCGAAGGTAGGCCGCCGGATAATTGGTTTAGGCTCATGGAAAGTTCCACCAGCCCCGTGAGCTGGCCGATTTCTGGCGGGATGGAACCTTCAAGACCGTTGTTGCTCAGCGCAATGGCCACGACCCGGCCTTCGCGGTCGATCCGTATCCCGTACCATTCCGCGATGGGCTCATCGCTAAGCCAGTTGGCCCTGTTGACCCAGTTGTCGCCGCCGGCGCTCTCGTAAAGCGCAACCAGCGCCGCCCGGTCGGCGGCCGATTCGGGGGGTTGTGGATCAGGTTGCCTTTCAACCGTCACGGTGATCGAAGCCGACAGATCCCCGGCAGTCGCCGTGATCATGGCGGTCCCCGCGCCGGCGGCGGTAACTAGCCCGCCGGCGTCCACCATGGCCACCCCGGACGCATCGCTGGACCAGATGACTTCCGCATCCTCCATGACGTTGCCGTCGCCGTCCTTGACCTCCACCATAAGCTGCAGGGTGTCTCCGACAGCCTCGAATCGCACGCTGGCCGGGGAAATCTCCACCGATTCCGCCATCGGTGCGGGCGGGTTGGGCGCAGGGTTGGTGGTGGTTGGGTCCGACGGAACGGCGGGCGGGCCTGAGGATTCCGATGAGCCGCCCCCGCACCCCCAGAGCAGCGCTACCACAGCGGCAATTACGCAGCCTTGATGTAAAGCCGGTATTCTGAACCGGGATGCACGCTCAAATCCCGGCCAGGCGATCATGCGCCGCCTCTGCGACGGCGGATTGCGCGAACGAGACTGCGCGCCATCGCCACCAGCA
>JAPPHC010000005.1 GCA_028821145.1 Gammaproteobacteria bacterium
ATCCCCAGACAATGCCGAGAACCGCAAGAACCAGCGGAAGGGTGTTACCGGGAACTGTGCCTTCGGGCAGCAAGCCCTCCAGTATGGCGGCAAGCGCCATCAGCCCTACGACTACTCTATTGCCCATTTTGATCCTCCCAAGTTGCAGGTTGAAATTGTGAGTTGTCCAGTTCAAGAACCTTTTCAACTCATCCCCATGGCGGAGAATGATTCAACGCTCCTCTCTTTTAGCACGGATTGACGCCGGACGCAAACGCACGGTCCCGGATGCGCCGGGAAATGGTGCGGGACGAAAAAAGACTATTGCCGCAATTGACCCAGAAAGGTCTTCAGGCGTTCGGTTTCGGGATTTTCGAAGAATTGTTCCGGACGCGAGTCCTCAAGTATTTCCCCGCCGTCCATGAACACCACGCGATCCGCCACCTGGCGGGCGAAGCCCATTTCGTGGCTCACGCACAGCATGGTCATGCCCTGTCGGGCGAGTTCCACCATCACTTCCAGGACTTCCTGGACCATCTCGGGATCCAGGGCCGAGGTCGGCTCGTCAAACAGCATGATCTCCGGTTGCATGCACAGCGCCCTGGCGATCGCGACGCGCTGCTGCTGACCTCCCGAGAGCTGGGCGGGGTACTTGTCTTCCTGGCCTACCAGGCCCATGCGGCCCAGCAACTCGGCGGCGCGTTCCTCGGCGGCTTCGCGCTTCAGACTGCGGACCTTCATCGGAGCAAGACACAGGTTGTCCATGACCGAAAGGTGAGGGAAGAGGTTGAATTGCTGAAATACCATCCCGACCTTCAGGCGAACCCGGCTGCGCGCGGCGTCGGAGTCCAGCGCGATGCCGGCCACCTCCATGACACCCTCCTGGTACTCCTCAAGGCCGTTCATGCACCGGATCAGCGTGGACTTGCCGGATCCGGACGGACCGCAAATCACGATCTTCTCGCCCGCCCGGACTTCAAGATCAATCCCGTGGAGCGCCCGGAATTGGCCGTACCACTTGCTTAGTCCGCGGGCCCGCACGGCGGTCCCCGCCGTCTGCGCGCTCATTCCGGTTCTTCTCCGCGCATCCACCAGCCTACGCTGGCGGCTTCAAGGGCAACCCGCCTGGCCCGTTCGCCGCGGTCGATTTCCAGGCTTGCAAACACTTGCTCGGCTACCGGTCCGATCGGAATGCGCAACCGGTCGGGCGGGTCGTCGACGACGGAAGCTATGATCCCGGCCGCGCTTTGGGGAGGCTCACCGCTGCGCTTCTGTGTCAGCAGCGCCCGGTGCAGCGGCTCGTATGCCGCGCCGTGGCGGCTGTAGGAAAGGTGGTGCAGGGCGCTTACGTCGCGGTGGAGCATGTCGGTGTCATAGGGACCGGCGTCGAGCAGGGTAACCCGAACGCCGAATCGCTGCACCTCCAGCGCCAGCGACTCGGACATTCCTTCCAGCGCAAACTTGCTGGCCGCGTACTGGCCGTCCGCGGGCAGTCCCACCAGGCCGGACAAAGACGAGACCATCAGGATGTGGCCTGAACCGCGTGTCCGCATGTCCGGAAGGACCGCGCGCGTCAACCTCCAGGCTCCGAGCAGATTGACGTCCAGCAGTTCACGGAAGCGCGCCTCGTCGGCGGCCTCCAGCGCTCCGAACGCGTGCAGCCCGGCGTTGTTGATCAGCACGTCGATGCCGCCGGCTTTCCTGCCTACCCGCCGTACCGCCTCGTCCACGGAAGATTGCGAGGTTACGTCCAGCAATACTTCGCCGGCGCCGGTATCTGCGGGCAGGGCGCCGGAAGCGCGAACTCCGGCGAATACCCTGTAGCCGCGTACCGCGAGTTCCCGGGCGGTTGCGAGGCCCAATCCGCGGGAGGCTCCGCTGATCAGAACGCTGCTCGGCACGGGCGAGATCTCGCGCCTATTGCACGATCAGCAACAGGTAGTGGTCGGCAAGAAGCACCGCAAACAACGCGAACAGGTAAACCATGGAATACCCGAAGGTGGGCATGGCCAGGGAATCGTCCGCGCGGCGGTACAGACGGAATGCGTACCAGAGGAACCGGCCTCCCAGTATCACGGCCCCTATCAGGTAGAGCGGGCCGCTCATGCCCACCAGATACGGCAGCAGCCCGAACACAAACAGCAACACCGTGTACAGAAGGATGTGCAGTCGGGTCAGTTCGACTCCGTGAGTGACGGGCAGCATGGGCATATCGACCCTGGCGTAATCCTCGCGTCGATGGATGGCCAGCGCCCAGAAATGCGGCGGCGTCCATACGAACACGATAGCGAACAGCACCGCCGCCCCGGGATCGAACTGGCCGGTCACGGCGATCCAGCCGAGCAGCGGCGGGGCCGCGCCGGCGGCGCCCCCGATCACGATGTTCTGGGGCGTGGCCCGTTTCAGGAACATCGTGTAAATGACGGCGTAGCCCAGCAGCGAGGCAAACGTCAGGATTGCGCACAATACGTTCGTGAAGGTCAGCAGCAGCCACATGCCGGCCGCCGCCAGCAGCGCGGCGAATGCCAGCACATGGCGGGATTCCAGAACTCCGCGCGGCAGAGGGCGGTTGCGCGTCCTGGCCATCACCGCGTCGATGTGCCGGTCGACCACCTGGTTGATCGCCGCCGCGGCGCCGGAAACGAGAGCGATGCCGGCGGACCCGAACAGCAGAACGGTCCAGGGAGGCAGGGTCCTCGCCGCCAGCAGCATACCCACGGTGGCGGTGAAGGTCAGCAGGGCCACGACCTTCGGCTTGGTGATTTCCAGGTACTCGCGCCAGCGGCCAGGCGCTTGCAATGCTCTTGTGTTCATGGTTTCCGACCCGGCCCTATTTTCTGGCGCGACGCAGTCCGTGACCAAGCGTAACAAGCGCCAGGATCAGCATCGCCGCGCAGGCGTTGTGCCCGACCGCGGTTGAGATCGGCAGGTAGAACCACACGTTGGCGACGCCCAGGCCCATCTGAACGAGCATAAGCCCGCCCACCGCCGCCCCGGCCACACGCACCCTGCTGTCGGCGGCGAAGCGCAAGGCGCGCAGCGACAGCCAACCCACGGAAAGCAGGACCGCGACAGCCCCGAGCCGGTGCGTCATGTGAATGGCCGTGCGCGCGGCATTGTCCAGAACGCCGTATTCGTAATTCACCCCCAGGCCCCGCCACATGACAAAGGCCTCGGCGAAGTCCATTTCCGGCCACCACTGCCGCTGGCAGGCCGGGAAATCGGGGCAGGCCAGGGCCGCGTAGTTGGCGCTGGTCCAGCCGCCCAGCGCTACCTGTACGACGACGACCGCAAGGCCGACCAGGGTCCAGCGGTACAGAGTGCCGCTCGCGCCGGCCGCCCACCCCGATGCGGAAGGACTCCGGCGCAATATCAACCACCACAACAAAGCCAGTGTGCCGAATCCTCCCAGCAGATGCGCCATCACGACCACCGGCTTGAGCTGCCACGTGACCGTCCACATGCCCAGCAGGCCCTGGAACAGAACCAGGGCGACCAGCGCAAGGGAGGGAACAAGCAGGGCATCGCGCTCGCCGCGCCGCCGCCAGGCCACGGCGCCGATCGCCAGTATCAGGAGCCCCAGTGCCGCCGCCGCGTAGCGATGAATCATCTCTATCCAGGCCTTCGCCACATCCACCGGACGGTCGGGGAAAGCGGCGTTCGCCTTTTCGATTTGCTCGGCGCTTTGCGGGACGTCGATGCGGCCGTAGCAACCGGGCCAGTCGGGACATCCCAATCCCGCGTCGGAAAGGCGCACGAACGCGCCCAGGACGATTACCAGCAAGGCGAAAGGCGTGGCGAGCAGCGCCAGTCTGCGTATATTCATACGACCGGATCGGGAAATGTGGGGAAGAGAAAAGGCCGCTACGCTGGACTCTTGTGTCGTGTCACGACGCTAGAGACCGATGGCGAACTTCACTGTGTTCGGAATTGTACCGAAACGCCGTAGGTCCGGGGCGGGGCATAGTGCGCCCAGCTCGCGCCGGCGAAGCTGGTCCGCTGGTCGGCGTACAGCGTGTCGCTCAGGTTCTTGCACCAGGCGGTGATGAGCCATCGCGCCCCGGCCGGAGTCCAGCGAACGGAAACGTTGGCCACGCCGTAGGCCTTCTGCAAGGATGCGTCGCGCTCGAAGCGTCCGGGTGCGTTGTCGCTGTTGTGCCAGGCATGGTGCTTCCAGCCGTAATCAAGGTGAAAATCCAGGCCGCCGCTACGGCCCAGGTCCACGCCGTAGCCGGCCGCGAAAGTGAAGGAGTGCCGGGGCGAATGCGGAATCCGGTTCCCGTCGCGACGGATGTCGAATCCCTGGATCGTGCCCACAAGGAAGCTGTCGAATCGCGCGTCCAGGTAGCCGTAGGCCAGGTTCAGCAGCAGGCTGCCGGACGGCGCCCAGGTCAGTTCCAGCTCCGCTCCGCTGATGCTTGCACGAGCTGCGTTCTTGACGCGCAGACCGTCGAATGCGGCGGACACTTCGTCGAATAGCAGCGTGATTCTCTGCAGGTCGTGGAAGTCGGTAGAAAACACCGCCGCGTTGACCTGCAGCCTGTCGCCCAGCCAGCGGCTCTTTATCCCGAGCTCGACGTTGGTTGCGGTCTCTTCGCGGATCGGCTGCCCGGCCTCGGATGCTCGGCTCACCTTGGTGTCGAAGCCCCCGGACTTGAACCCCTCCGACCAGCTTGCGTAGGCCATGAGTTCCCGCCCGGGGAAAGGCCGCCATTCCGCCACCACTCGCGGCGTGAGCGCGTCGAAGGAGGCTTCGGCCGCCACGTCGTAATTCTCGAAGATGATCTGGAAGGGGATCCCCGGAACCGCGTCGTCGGTGAGCGTGCCGATGGTGCGGTTCTCCTTGTCGTCGCGCGTGTAACGCAGGCCCGCGCGCACGGTCAGCACCGGGTTGACCTCCCAGGACGCGTCGGCGAAAGCCGCCCAGCCGGAAGTGCCGGAAACGCCCAGCCAGTCGCCGCGGCTGCCGTTCAGAACGCCGTCCTGGTTTACGACGATTTCCTCGTACTCGAGCCGGTCCACGTCCTCGCGGATGTAATACAGGCCCGCGACCGCCCGCAAGTTCGCCGCCGGATCAAAGGCGTAGCGGACTTCCAGGCTGAACTGGTCCGCTTCCTCCTCCTGGCCGAACAGGTCGTCAAACCCCTGGCCCACCGTCAGGCTGCGCCCGCCGAACTGGTCCAGGGTATTGGCGGAAACGTCCCGGTAGGCGGCGATTGCGGTCAGTTCGCCGCCGCCCATCGCCTGCTTCAGCCGCGCCGAAAGGCCCCATTGGCTGGCGTCGTATCCGATCGGCAAACCGTGCTCGGAAACCCGCGGCCGCCCCGTGGAAGCGGACGGAGGAAAGCGGTCCCATCGCGTTACGCTGCGCGTCTGGCTGCCGTTGTCCTCGCGGCTGTAATCGGCGCTGAAAAGGAGGTCGCGATCGTCGCCGGACATGACGCGCAGTTGCGCGCGCATGGCCAGCAGGTCTTCGTCGTCGGATTCGGCTCCGCTGATCAGGTCCATTCCGTAACCGTCGCGGGTTTTTCGCACCAGCGAAATCTTCCCGCCGACATTGGGACCCAGGGGGCCGGAAAGCACGCCCTTGAGGTCTGCGGCGTTGAACGAGCCGTAACCCGCCAGAAATTTTGCCTGGGCGCCTTCCATGCTCGGGGCGCGGGTGGTGAGGCTGATGGCGCCTCCCACGACGTTCTTGCCGAACAGCACGCCCTGCGGGCCGCGCAGAACGGACGCTTGTTCCAGGTCGAAGAGTTCGAAGAAATAGGACGTGGAGCGGGCGATGTACACCTCGTCCACGAACAGGATGACCGAGTTTTCCAGCCCGCTGCGGGTGGCGCCGCTGTTGCCTATCCCGCGCACGGTCAGCTCCGACCGGCCGCTGCTGAAGGTGGAGTAGGACAGGTTGGGGATTCGCAGGGCCAGCTCGCCGATCTTCTCCACCCGACCGGCCTCCAGCGCATCGGCGTCGAGCGCGCTGATCGACATGGGCACGTCCTGGAGGTTTTCGCTTCGCTTCTGGGCCGTCACCACGACTTCCTCCAGAACGCCGTCGGCGCGCGCGGAGAGCATGGCTGTGGAACAGGCAAAGAGAAGCGCGATTCCGGCAGGCAGCCCGGCATGAACCCTGATGATGTCGTTAGTCACGGCTCAAGTCCCGAAGAGCGTTTTCTGATTCCCGTACTTTAGCGCGCTGCGCTGCTGCCGGGAACCGGCCCTAAATCCCGGCGCGGGTGTCCTCGAGTATGAGATCGACGACCGATCTGAGCGCCTGCTCTTCGCTGTCGCCTTCCAGAAGGCGCAGGCGGAAGTGATCAGTCTGCCGGTCGGCGCCGCTGCCGTAGTTGACGATATCCAGCGCGTGGCGCAGCTCCGCCTCGCAGCCCAGCGCTTCGGCCTCCTCGCTCAGGTTGTCGATCAACTGCTTCACCAGATCGGCGATGTCCGTGCGACCGCTGCCGGCCATTCCGCCAAGAAAAGCGAGCACCCCATAGCGCTGCGCCACCCAGCGGTTTTCGGCGATTATTTCCGTCAGTGGTTCTTCGGGCAGTTCGTCCGCGTAATGCTGGCGAAGCAGCCGGCGCACGAGGCAGGCGAACCAGGCGACCAGGCACAGCGCGTCTTCCAGCCGCGTGCACAAGTCGCAGATGCGCAACTCAATGGTCGGGTAGCGTTGCGAGGGACGGATGTCCCACCAGATTTCACTGCCGTCGCTGATGAAATTCATGCGCTGGTAGGTGGCCAGGAGCTGTTCGTAGTCGGCTGCGGAATGCAGCGCGTTGGGCAAGCTGGTGCGGGGCAGCGCGCCCACGACGCAAAGCCGGTACGACTTGTAGCCTGTATTGCGGCCCTGGGCAAACGGCGACGAAGCGGACAGCGCCAGCAGCACCGGCAAATAACGGCGCAGGGCGGTCATCACGCGGATACGCGCGTCCTTGTCGCCGAAGCCCGCATGAACGTGCATGCCGCTCACCATGAAGTTGCGCACCGCCTGCTGATAGGTCATCTCGAAATCCAGGTAGCGCTGGCGGGGCGTCGTGAGCTGGTCGGTCCACTTGGCGAAGGGGTGGGTTGAAGCGCCCAGGACCTCCGCCCCGAATCGCTCCGCCGCCTCGATTACGAGGCCGCGCGTCTCGCGCAGGGATGAACGCACTCCGGAAACGGACCGGCACACGCGGGTATTGGTTTCGATCTGCGAACGCAGAAACTCCGGCACAACCTTGTGCGGACCGACGCGCGTCTGGCAGTGTTCGAAAATTTGGGGATCGGGGTCGGCGAGCATGTCGCGCGTGTCCGGATCGACGAGAAAGAACTCCTCCTCGACACCCAGCGTGATCGAAAGGTCAGCTTTTTCGATGTTCACAGTCCGACCTTCCTCAACCTCAGCGCGTTGCTGATCACCGAAACCGACGACAGGCTCATGGCGGCTGCCGCAATCATGGGCGACAGCAGAAGGCCCAGGAACGGATACAGCACGCCGGCCGCGACCGGCACGCCGGCCGAATTGTAGATGAACGCAAAGAACAGGTTCTGCCTGATATTGCGCATCGTCGCATACGCCAGCCGCCGGGCCCGGACGATCCCGTTCAGGTCGCCCTTGACCAGCGTGAAGCCCGCGCTTTCGATGGCCACGTCGGCGCCCGTGCCCATCGCGACCCCCACGTCCGCCTGGGCCAGCGCGGGCGCGTCGTTCACTCCGTCGCCCGCCATCGCGACCCTGGCGCCGGCTTCCTGCAGCTCTCTTATGATGCGGGCCTTGTCTTCCGGAAGCACGTCGGCGCGAATCTCATCGATCCCGAGTCTGGAAGCAACGGCCTTCGCGGTGCGTTCGTTGTCGCCCGTGACCATGACGATGCGCAGACCTTCGGCATGCAGCGCCTCCAGCGCCTGCGGCGTCGTTTCCTTGACCGGGTCGGCGACGCTCACAAGCCCGGCCAGGCGGCCCTCGACCACGACGAACATGACCGTCTCGCCCTGGTCGCGGCGCCGGTTCGCCATTTCGCTTGCCTTGCCGCCGTCGAGCCCGAGGTCGGCAAGCAGCCTTGCGTTGCCCAGTGCAACCGCCTTGCCTTCGACCTGTCCCTTGACGCCTTTCCCGGTAACGGCCTCGAATCCTTTCGCTTTGGAAAGGGCGAGGCCACGCTCTTCGGCTCCCGCTACGATCGCCTCGGCCAGCGGGTGCTCGCTGCCCCGTTCGAGCGACGCCGCGAGCCGCAGCAACTCCGCCTCGTCCATCCCGGCCTCCGCGACCACGGCCGCCAGCTTCGGCCTGCCCTCGGTCAGGGTGCCGGTCTTGTCAACGATCAGCGTACCGACCCCGGCGAACCGCTCGAGCGCCTCGGCGTTCCTGATCAGCACGCCGGCCTGCGCGCCCCGGCCGGTCGCGGTCATGATGGACATGGGCGTGGCAAGGCCAAGCGCGCAGGGACAGGCGATGATCAGGACCGAGACCGCCGCCACCAGGGCATAGGCCATGGCCGGCGCCGGTCCCCAGTTCGTCCAGACGGCAAACGCCGCCACCGCGACCAGGACCACGGCAGGCACGAAGTATCCGGCCACCACGTCGGCCAGTTTCTGGATCGGCGCGCGGCTGCGCTGCGCCTGGGCGACCATCTCGACGATTTGCGACAGCATGGTGTCGGCGCCGACGCGCCTGGCTTCGATGACGAGCGTGCCGCTGCCGTTGATCGTCGCTCCGGTCACCGGATCGCCAACCGCCTTTTCGACCGGGACCGGCTCCCCGGTCAGCATGGACTCGTCAATCGACGAATGGCCTTCGGCAACCGCCCCGTCCACCGGCACCTTGTCGCCCGGGCGTATCCGCAGGCGATCGCCGACCTGAACGTCTTCGAGCGGGATTTCCTCTTCGCGGCCATCCGGGCGGATGATCCGCGCCGTCTTCGGGGCCAGGTCCAAAAGCGCGCGGATCGCGTCGCCCGTCCGTTCCCGGGCGCGCAGTTCCAGTACCTGGCCGAGCAATACGAGGACCACGATGACGGCCGCGGCCTCGTAATAAACCCCCACATGGCCCGCGGCGTCGCGGAATCCGTCGGGAAAGATCCCCGGCGCGATCGTCGCCACCACACTGAACGCATAGGCTGCGCCGACGCCCATGGCGATCAGCGTGAACATGTTCAGGCTGCGGTTGATGACGGACTTCACTCCGCGCACGAAGAACGGCCAGCCCGACCAGAGCACGACCGGCGTCGCAAGCACGAGTTCGGCCCAACCTGCGATCGTCCCGCCGATCCAATCGCGCAGGGGCAGACCGATCATGGGGCCCATCGCGAGCGCCAGAACCGGAACCGTCAGCGCGGCCCCAATCCAGAAACGGCGCGTGAAATCCACGAGTTCCGGATTGGGTCCCTGGTCTCCGGCCGGCACGCCCATCGGCTCCAGCGCCATGCCGCAGCTCGGGCAGTCGGAGGGCTCCTCGCGCACGATCTCGGGGCACATGGGACAGGTGTAAAGCGTGCCCTCGGGCACCGGTTCCGGCTCGGGGAGACCTTCCAGATAAGCGGCAGGGTCTGACTCGAATTTCTCCCGGCAACGCGCCGCGCAGAAATAGAAGCGTTGGCCGGCGTGTTTGGCGACGTGCCGGGCGCTCGCTCGCGCCACGGTCATGCCACAGACGGGATCCTCCGCCTCGAGGTAGTCTTCCGGCGAGGCCGCGAAATTGTCGCGGCATCCCACGCAGCAGAAGCGATAGACGTGGCCGTCGTGCTCGTACGTCGGCTTGTCCGCGTCCGGATCGACGGTCATGGCGCAGACCGGATCTCTCACGACAGCCGCCTGCGGACGTTCGTGCTCATGCCGGTGCGCGTGAGTAGTCATGGGCTAATTCCCTTTCGTCAACGTGGACTTGTCGATTCTCACCGGTTTTCTCTTCCCTGTATCCTGCCGGGACCGACCTGACGCCGCGTACATCATAATACCGGGGCCAGGAAGATTTCGTAGCTCGCGTGGAGCACCTCGCCGATGCCGGTATTCGAGACCAAGACAGATCCCAGGTCCGGGGAGTTTGCAGCCAATGCGACGGTCAACCGGGAGTACGCGGCCCGGCTGAAGGAACTCAAGGCCGGCATTGCGCTGGGCGGCCCCGAATCCTCGCGCGCAAGGCATCTGGGGCGCGGCAAGATGCTGGTCCGCGACCGCGTGGACATGCTGGTCGATGCCGGCGCCCCGTTCCTCGAAATCGGCCAGCTTGCCGCCCACGAGGTCTACGATCATCCGGTGCCCGCGGCGGGTCTGGTTTGCGGCATCGGGCGGATTCACGGAACGGAATGCATGGTTGTCGCCAACGACGCCACGGTCAAGGGCGGCGCCTACTATCCGCTGACGGTCAAGAAGCATTTGCGCGCCCAGGAGATCGCGCTGGAAAATCACCTTCCCTGCATATATCTCGCCGACTCGGGCGGCGCCTATCTGCCCATGCAGGATGAAGTCTTTCCCGACCGGGAACACTTCGGGCGCATCTTCTACAACCAGGCGAGGCTGTCGGCGCGCAACATCCCGCAGGTGGCGGTGGTCATGGGTTCGTGTACGGCGGGCGGCGCCTACGTCCCGGCGATGAGCGACGAGACCATCATCGTCAAGGAACAGGGAACCATATACCTCGGCGGCCCGCCGCTGGTGAAGGCGGCAACGGGAGAGGAGGTGGACAGCGAAACGCTGGGTGGCGGAGACCTGCACACGCGGGTGTCCGGCGTAGCCGACTACCTGGCGGAGAATGACGGCCACGCGCTGAGCCTTGCCCGGGGCATCGTTCGTCACCTGAACCGGGACGGCGGGGCGCGGGTGGAACCTTCGGCAGCGAAGGATCCCCTGTATCCGGCGGAGGAGATTTACGGAATCGTTCCGCGCGGCCTTCGTTACATCTACAACGTGCGCGAGGTCATTGCGCGCATCGTGGACGCTTCGGAGTTCGAGGAGTTCAAGCCCCGTTACGGGACGACGCTGGTTTGCGCATTCGCCAGGCTGGGCGGCTACCCGGTTGGCATTCTCGCCAACAACGGAATCCTGTTCTCCGAGTCCGCGCTGAAGGGCGCCCATTTCATCCAGCTTTGCAACCGGCGCGGAATACCGCTGCTGTTTCTGCAGAACATTGCCGGATTCATGGTGGGCAAGGACTTCGAACGCCGCGGCATCGCCAAGGACGGCGCCAAGCTGATCACGGCCGTGGCCTGCGCCCGCGTCCCCAAGCTCACGGTGATCATCGGCGGTTCTTTCGGCGCCGGGAACTACGGAATGTCCGGGCGCGCGTACGGGCCGCGGATGCTCTGGATGTGGCCGAACGCGCGGATCTCGGTGATGGGCGCGGAACAGGCGGCCATGGTCCTGAGCCAGGTCCGCAGCACCGGCAAGCGCGCCGGCAATGGGGACGAACGGGCGGAAGACGACGAAGCCTTTCAGCAGAAGATCCGGGCGCGCTACGAGCGCCAGGGTCATCCGTACTACGCAAGCGCGAGACTCTGGGACGACGGCGTGATCGATCCCGTCGATACGCGGGAGGTGCTGACCCTCGGCCTGTCGGCCGTGATGAACGCGCCGTTACCGGAGGAGGGCCCCTATGGCGTGTTTCGCATGTAAGCGTGAGAGATCCTGATGCCGGGCCTCTACTACGAAGACTGCGAGGTCGGCGCCGTGATCAGGCACGAACTGCGCCGCACGGTTACCGAAGCCGACAACCTCCTTTTTTCCACGCTGACGCACAACGTTTCACCCCTGCATCTCGATGAGGAATACATGCGCACCACCGAGTTCGGCCAGCGCATCGTGAACAGCTGCTTTACCCTGAGCCTGATGACCGGCGTGTCGGTGGGCGATACGACCGCCGGGACGGCAATCGCCAATCTGGGGTGGGAAGACGCGCGTTTCCCCAGACCCGTTTTTCACGGCGATACGCTGCGGATCGAGACCGAAATCCTGGGCAAGCGCGAGAGCAAATCGCGCCCGGATGCCGGCGTCGTGACCTTCGCCCATCGGGCGTACAACCAGAATGACGAACTTGTGGGGCACTGCCGGCGCGTGGCGCTTATGCGGAAACGCCCGGCCGGAGGTCAGGCCTAGAAACTGAGCGACTGCAGCGCCCGTATGCGCGCATCCAGCGGCGGATGCGAGGAAAACATGCGCCGGATGCCGGAACGCGCCGAGGCCGAAATGCCGAAGGCCG
>JAPPHC010000081.1 GCA_028821145.1 Gammaproteobacteria bacterium
AGCTGCTGACCCTGCACGTGCCGATGCTTCTGGGCTTTACATTGTGGTTTGTCGCTTTGGCCGCACTGTGCCGGATGCGGGGCCGCCTGGGCCCTGCCTGGAGCGCGAGCCTGCTGCTGCCCTTTGCGCTGTATCTGGTCGTGGTGATAGCGTTGGCGGCGTAGTTCGTTCCGCGTCCCGGATTATCATGCCCGTCCATGCCTGAGAAGACACGGTTCATCGAGGAGGCGCGCCGGGTCCTGAGAATGGAGGCCAGGGCCGTGGCGGATCTCGAAGAGCGCCTGGGCAAGGATTTCGACACGGCGTGCGCGCTATGCCTGAAGACCGAGGGCCGTGTCGTGGTTACCGGCATGGGCAAGTCAGGCCATATAGCCGGCAAGATCGCGGCCACCCTGGCAAGCACGGGCACCCCGGCTTTCTTCATGCATACGGGCGAAGCCGGCCACGGCGACCTGGGCATGATCACGTCCGAGGACGTTGTGATCGCGCTTTCGAATTCCGGCGAAACCGAGGAAATCGTGCGCCTGCTTCCGATGCTCAGGAGCGCGGGCGTTCCACTGATCGCGATGACCGGTCAGGAGGATTCGACGCTGGCCCGCCACGCCACGACGGTCCTCGACGCCCGGGTGCGGGAAGAAGCCTGTCCGCTGAACCTCGCGCCCACCTCCAGCACCACTGCGATGCTGGCGCTCGGCGATGCAATGGCGGTTGCCCTGCTCAAGGCGCGCGGCTTCACTCCCGAGGAATTCGCCCGTACCCACCCGGGCGGCCGGCTGGGGAGGCGCCTGCTTGTGCGGGTATCGGACGTGATGCGCACCGGCGCCGACATCCCGCAGGTGGCCCCGACCGCCACGCTGGCCGCCGGGCTTCTGGAAATGAGCCGCAAAGGCCTGGGAATGACCGCGATAACCGACGACAGCGGTCGTCCCCTGGGGGTATTCACGGACGGCGACCTGCGTCGCGCCATGGATCGCGAAGTGGATCTGAAGAAGACACCCATGTCCGATGTCATGACCCGGGGAGGGCGCTCGGTGGCGCCGGACCTTCTGGCGTCGGCAGCCGTAACGGAAATGAAGCAGCGCAGGATCACCGCGCTGCTGGTCGTGGCGGATGGTTTCCTCGTCGGCGCATTCAACATCCACGACCTGATGCGCGCCGGCGTGGTCTGATGCGCCCGCCGATGTCACTGCGCGAACGGGCAGCCGGTATTCGCCTGCTGGCGCTGGATGCCGACGGCGTGCTGACTGACGGGCGAATCTTCATTGCGGACGCGAGCGGAAGCGAATGGGCGATGGGATTCTCGGTCAGGGACGGGCACGGTATCCGCCTGTTGATCAGGGCCGGCCTGGAGGTCGCGGTGATCTCAGGCAGGGACAGCTACGGTTTGCGTTTGCGCCTCGGCGAACTGGGAATCCGGCGTTCGGTGCTGCGCTGCAGGGACAAACGGGCAGCCCTGACGGAAATGCTCGCGGAACTGAAACTTGAGCCCCGCCAGGCCGCCTTTGTCGGCGACGACCTGCCCGATCTGCCGGCCATCGGGCAAGCGGGCCTGGCCATTGCGGTGGCGGGCGCCCACCCGGACGTGCGGGCCGCGGCTGACTGGGTAACGGCGCTGCCGGGAGGTCACGGGGCCGTTCGCGAAGTATGCGACTTCCTGTTGGCGGCGCAATCATGAGACGGCTGCGCCGCTATGTCCCGGCGCTGCTCCTGTTGGTCCTGGCCCTCGTGAGCCTGCTGCTCGCCTTCCGCACCGGGTCCGTTTCCGGGCCGGAACAGGCAAGTCTTGCCGGAAACTATTTCTTTCGCGAAGCACGGATGACGCTGGCCGGCGTCGATGGCCGGGCCGCCCTTGTCGTGACCTCCGGCTCCGCTGTCCGGTCCCTGGCAGGCACTGCGCTGAGGCTTGAACCGGTATCGATCCGCCGGAGCGGTCCCCAGGCGTGGACGCTGGCGGCCGATTCCGCGGAAATGCCGGACGAGAACGCCGACATTGTTGCGCAAGGCAGTCTTCGCATGACCTTCGGTCCTTCCGGGGACTGGGCCGCGACGGCGCGGCGCGCCACGATCCCGCCCGACGGAACGAGCATCACGCTTACCGGAAACGTGCACGTCCACAAGCCCGAGGGAGGGTCCGGCGGATCGGCGATCTTCGGCGAACACATCGTCCTTGAGCCGAGGGCCATGACGGCCCGGACCGACCGGCCCGTCCGGCTGCGGATCGGCGATTTTGAATTCGAGGCGAACGGCCTTGACGCGCAAATCGGCGCGCAGGTCATTACACTTGAGTCCGATGTTCGTTCGATCGGCAATCCCTGACGCACTGCGCGTAGTCCTTCTGGCGGCGTTCCTGCTGCCGGCCGGGGCGTATTCGCAGGACGGTTCCGGCGAACCGGAATCCAAGCTTCAGATCGACGCGGGAGCCGGGCGCTACGACGCCGCTACCGGCCGCATGACACTCACGCGCGTCCGGATCAGCGAGGCGGGCTACGAAATAGTTGCCGATCAGGCGGACAGCGACTCCTTCGACCTGAATGATGCGACCTGGAACTTCCTCGGCAACGTCCACTTTCGCGCACTCACGGCCAGCCTGACCTGCGATTCGGCCGAGCTCCGTTTCGAGGACGACCGGCTGAAGAGCGCCTCCATTCGCGGGGCCCCGGTGCGGATGCGCAATGAAGGCGACGTGGTGATCGAAGGCAATGCCGCGACGGTGGAATACGACGCGGAATCGCAATTGGTCCGCTTCATGGGCGGAGCGGTTCTTGAAACCCGGGCAAGCCGGGTCAGCGGCCAGTCGATCACCTACGATCTGCGCAACGAAACCGTGACGGTCAATCCTCCGGAAGGGGAGCCCGTGATGTTCACCTTCGACTTCTTCACGTCCCAGCAGGATGAAGAGCCTTAGTGGGTGACACGTCACTCAGAGCCGAAAGCATCTCGAAGAGCTTTGGCGAGCGCCGCGCCGTCCGCGAGGCGTCCTTCGAGGTACGCGGCGGCGAGGTCGTGGGACTGCTCGGCCCCAACGGCGCCGGCAAGACCACGGCCTTTTACGTCGTCGCGGGACTCCTGAGCTGCGACAGCGGCTGCGTGCGGCTGGACGGAGTCGACGTCACGGGATTCCCCGTTCACCGCCGCGCGCTTCTGGGATTGGGCTACCTGCCCCAGGAAGCCTCGGTTTTCCGAAAGCTGTCGGTGGAGCAGAACATACTCGCCATCCTTGAATTGCGGGCCGACCTGACCCGGGCGGACCGGACCGACGAGCTGAATCGCCTTCTCGACGATTTTCAGCTTCACGGCGTCCGCAAGTCAGCGGGCATCAGCCTCTCCGGCGGGGAGCGCCGCAGGGTGGAAATCGCCCGGACCCTGGCGAGGTCGCCCCGCTACGTGCTGCTGGACGAACCCTTCGCCGGAATCGACCCGATCTCGGTGAACGAAATCCAGGGGATCATCGCCGAACTGGCCCGGCGCGGCATCGGCGTGCTGATTACCGACCATAACGTGCGCGAGACGCTGGGCATCTGCAGCCGGGGATATATCCTGCACGAGGGCGTGGTGATCGCGTCCGGCGCGCCGGAAACACTGCTCGAAGACCCGAAGGTGCGTTCCGTTTACCTGGGCGAGTCCTTTCGCCTGTAGCCGGGGGCGAGGGCATGTCCCTCGCGGCGTCCCGCCCTCCACGAGGCCGGGACGGCCTGGTTCCCGGGGCCTTCCCCCGATTCAGGCGTCGGCGCTGATTGCGCCGTGGCAGCGTTTGTACTTCTTGCCGGAGCCGCAGGGGCAGGGATCGTTGCGGCCCACCCGGGGCCTGGCGCGGCGATAGGTCTGGACCGGTGAAGGGGCCGCTGCGGGCGGGCGGCGGGGGCCGCGGGCTACGGGCGCCTGCGCGCGGGCAGGCTGTCGGGCGGCGGGAGCGGCCAGCGCCGAGGCTTCATCATGCTGCAGTTTCAGCTTCCTGCTCGGCGCGGGGGCTTGCGCGGGAGGCTTTTCCGCGGTCGAGAATTGCGCCCGGCACAGCGTCACCGTGACCTGTCTGGCCACCATGCCGAGCATTTCGGTGAACATCTCGAAGGCTTCGCGCTTGTACTCCTGCTTGGGATTCCTCTGCGCATAGCCCCGCAGGTGGATTCCCTGGCGCAGATAGTCCATGGCCGCCAGGTGTTCCTTCCAGTGATGGTCCAACTGCTGCAGCAGCACCACGCGCTCGATATGGCGCATGACCTCGGGCGCGACCGATGCGGTCTTCTCCCGGTAGAGCCGGTCCAGTTCGCCGGTGACCCGCTCGGCCACGGCGCCCGGCGACAGTTCGGGGCTGGCCCGGAGCCATTCGGTGACCGGCGCATCGGCGCCCAGTTCAAGCGACAGGGCCTTCTCCAGCGAGGCCGGGTCCCAGTCCTCGTCGGCGGTGTCCTCGGGCATGTGTTGCGCCACCAGGTCCTGCACCATCTCGTCACGCATGCCCGCGACGATGTCGGTGACGTCGCCCGAGCCCAGCAGTTCGTCGCGCCGCTCGTACACGACCCGGCGCTGGTCGTTGGCGACGTCGTCGTATTCCAGCAACTGCTTGCGGACGTCGAAATTGTGCGCTTCCACCTTGCGCTGGGCGCGTTCGATCTGGCGCGAAAGGAGCTTGCTCTCGATCGCCTCGCCTTCGCGCATGCCGACCGAAGAGAGCATTCCCTGCGTGCGTTTCGGGTCGCCGAAGATCCGCATCAGGCTGTCCTCCAGCGAGATGTAGAAACGCGAGGCGCCGGGATCGCCCTGGCGCCCGGAACGCCCCCGCAACTGATTGTCTATGCGCCGGGATTCATGGCGCTCGGTGCCCACGATGCGCAGACCGCCCGCTTCGATCACTCGCCGGTTGCGCCCCTTCCAGTCTTCCCTGAGCGCCGCCTTTTCGCTGTCCGGGGCTTCGTCGCCCAGTCCCTTCAGTTCGGCTTCGAGGTTCCCGCCCAGAACGATGTCGGTCCCGCGGCCCGCCATGTTGGTGGCGATCGTCACCACGCCCGGGCGGCCGGCTTCGGCAATGATCTGTGCCTCCCTGGCGTGATGCTTGGCGTTCAGCACCTGGTGCGGAATCCGCACGCCCTTCAGCATTCCGGACAGCAGCTCCGAAGTCTCGATCGAGGCGGTTCCGACCAGTACGGGCTGACCCCGGTCCCTGCTTTCCTGAATGTCCTCGACCACCGCGTCGAACTTGTCGCTGGCGGTAAGAAAGACCAGGTCCGGATCGTCGCGGCGAATCATCTTCATGTGGGTCGGAACGACCACGACTTCCAGGCCGTAGATCTGCTGGAATTCATACGCTTCCGTGTCGGCGGTGCCGGTCATGCCGGCCAGCTTTTCGTACATCCGGAAGTAGTTCTGGAACGTAATCGACGCCACGGTGCGGTTTTCCTGGCGCACCGCCACCTTCTCCTTGGCCTCGACGGCCTGATGCAGTCCGTCGGACCAGCGCCGCCCCGGCATGGTACGGCCCGTGAACTCGTCCACGATGATCACTTCGCCGTCGCGAACGATGTATTCCACGTCGCGCTTGAAGAGATGGCGGGCCCTGAGCGCGGCGGTAAGGTGGTGCATGAGGCGCACGTTGGCCGCGTCGTACAGGCTCGCGCCGGCCTCGATCAGCCCCGCCTGGGTGAGCAGCGTCTCGACGCGCTCGTGACCCTCGTCGGTCAGGTACGCCTGCTTGGCTTTCTCATCGAGCGTGAAGTCTCCCGGCCCGTCCTCCTGCTCCCGCTTCCGCAGGCGGGGCACGACCAGGTTCATGCGCCGGTAGAGTTCGGTGCTTTCCTCCGCGGGGCCCGAGATTATCAGCGGGGTGCGGGCCTCGTCGATCAGGATGGAATCGACCTCGTCAACAATGGCGTAGGGCAGGCCCCGCTGCGCCTGGTCCTCTTCGCGCAGCGCCAGGTTGTCGCGCAGGTAGTCGAACCCGAATTCATTGTTGGTGCCGTAGCACACGTCGCAGCGGTAGGCCTCGCGCTTTTCCTCCGGGGCCTGCTGGCTGACGACCGCGCCCACCGTGCATCCGAGGAAACGGTAAACGGGGCCCATCCATTCGGCGTCGCGCCGCGCCAGATAGTCGTTGACGGTAACGATGTGTACGCTCTCGCCCCCCAGGGAATTGAGGAAGGCCGGCAGGGTGGCCACCAGCGTCTTGCCCTCGCCGGTGCGCATTTCGGCGATCTTGCCTTCGTGCAGGGCTATGCCGCCGATCAACTGCACGTCAAAGTGCCGCAGGCCCAGGGTCCGCACGCTCGCTTCGCGCACCAGGGCATAGGCTTCCGGCAGCAGTTCGTCCGCGCCGTGTCCCTCGCGGGCGCGGGCGCGCAGGGCCGCAGCGCGTTCTCTCAGTTTTGCGTCCGACGACTTCCCGAGCTCGGGCTCCAGCGCGTTGATGCGCCGGGCGACTTTCTCGTAGCGCGACAGCATCCGCTGATTGCGGCTGCCCATGATCCATTGCAGCGGATTCACACGCTAAGGCCTGAGGGCTGAATCAGTGGTGGCGGGTTCAGGGAGTTCTGCGGAGAAAATCAACCGGGTTCACGGTAACGCCGTTGCGCAGGACTTCAAAGTGCAGGCTGCTGCCGGTTACCCGCCCGCTGTCGCCCATGCGGGCGATCTCCTGGCCCCGCTGCACGTAATCGCCCACCGCCACGAGATTGAGGGAATTGTGCGCATAGCGGGTAACGTAGCCACCGGCGTGACTGATTTCCACCAACTCCCCGTACGTGTCTCTGGAGCCCGACCAGGTGACGATGCCCGATGCAACGGCGTATATCGGGTCGCCCATAGCGCCGTCGATATCCACGCCGTCATGCCATCGCCGCTTCCCGGTGAACGGGTCCTTGCGAAAGCCGCGGTGCGAGGTGATGCGGCGCGAATCCACCGGCCAGCCCGACGGCGCATAAATAGAGTCCGCGCCTTCGCGGGTAAGCGCATCGGCCACGTCCTGCAACTCCCTGAACCGCTGGTTCATCCGGGCCGTCAGGAGGTTGAGTTCGACGATCAGATCCACGCTTTCGCCGGCGACCGCACCGTCAAGGCCCAGCGCGGGGCTGGCAATGTCGGCGCTCACCGGCTTGAACGGAGCTTCGCCGCCCATTTCCTCAAGCGAGGTCTGCCAGGTTTCCATCTGCACCAGCGCCGCCTTCATTTCCTCGACCCGGGCCGCCATCAAGGCGATCCGGCGCTCCGCGTTAGCACGGGCCTCTTCAAATTCCGCGTTCTGCGCCACCAGCGCGACCTGCAGCTTGTCCAGACGGGCAACCACGGACGGCATCGCCCGGTCCTGCAACAGGCTCCCGGCGAAATAGCTTCCGGCCGAACAGGCAACCAGGGCGAAGGCCCAGACCAGATTACGGTTCAGCAACAGGTTTCGGATTTTCAGGCTCATGGCAATATCGCAAGGTAAGGATTCTACGACATGCGCACCATTCGAACGCCGCCGCGCAAGAGCCGCCCGGAAAATCCGGAGGCCGCGCTCGGCGATCTGTCGGAGCAGGCCCGCAACCAGGTGGCTCTGGCCGACCTGCTGCGCGAATCGCTGCAACCCGGCCTGCGTGAAGGCTTTGCCGGCAGCGACCTCGATCCGGGCGGCACCCTGACGGTATTCGCCGCCGCTCCCGAATGGGCCGCCCGCCTCAGATTCGAGGCCGGCAACATGGAACAGGCCGCAGGCAGGGGCGGCTGGCCGGTCAGGCGCGTGCGCATCAGGTTAGCCCTGTAAGACTGTCGAGCCGGCCGGCGGGTTCGGGCCTGCGCGACGCGTCCGCGGCGCGGGAGACTCCCGTTACCTCCTCCCAGGCCGTGGACCGCTGCATCAGTTCCGTCATCAGGCGCGCGTTGAGGGTGTGTCCCGACCCGAAGCAGCGGTACCGGCCGATCAGGGGCCGTCCGAGCAGCGACAGATCGCCCACCGCGTCCAGCAGCTTGTGCCGTATCGGTTCGTTTGCGTAGCGCAGGCCACCCTCGTTCACGACCCGGTAGTCGTCGAACACCACGGCATTGTGCAAACCGCCGCCCAGCGCCAGGCCGTGCCGGCGCATGGCCGCCACTTCGTGCAGGAAACCGAAGGTGCGCGCACGGCTTATCTGTTCGATATATCCGCCGGCCGAAAACTCGAATTCGTGGGCCTGGCCGCCGCGAGCGAAAGCGGGATGGGCGAAATCGCCCCGGTAGGAAAGCGAGTAGCCCTCGCCGGGCAACAGCGCCGCCCAATGCCGGCCCTGCTCCACCCGGACCTCCTCGAGCACCCGGATATAGCTCCTGGGCGTCTCCTGCTGCTCCACACCCGCTTCTTCCACGAGCAGAACGAAAGCCGATGCGCTGCCGTCCAGCGCCGGCACCTCGGGACCGTCCAGATCGACCCAGGCGTTGTCGATGCCGGTTCCGGCCAGGGCGGACAGCAGATGCTCCACCGTCGCCACCCGCGCGTTGCCGCTCCCCAGCGTCGTTCCAAGCCGGGTATCGACGATGAAGTCGTAACGCGCCGGAATGTCCGGTGCGTCCGCAACATCCGCGCGCCGAAACACCACTCCGTTGTTGGGAGCGGCGGGACGTAGTGTCATTTGCGCCTTTCGACCGCTGTGCAGACCTATGCCGCAAACCGTGACAGTGCCGCGCAGGGTTCGTTGCCGGACAAACTCTTGCCGGATGGAATCACCCATAAGCTACCGAATTATCAGCATTTTTCGGAATAAAGCAAGCTACACGACCGGGGAGGTGCCATCGTAAGCCCTTCGTTTGTCCCCCTCCTCGTGGGAGCGTTGGAGCAGGGACAGCGAGAATCGAGCCAGGATGGCGTCTCCCACGAGGAGGGGGACAAACGAAGGGCGAGGAAGAGTCAGAACTCGTAGCGGACGCTCACCCCGTATTCGCGCGGATTGCCGAGAAACGCATTGAATGTCTGCGTCGATCCCGGTCCCGTGCCGCTGCCCTGCAACGGTGCGTCGAACGCCGTTATGAAATACTCCTCGTCCAGCAGGTTCCGCGCCCACAGATCGATGGTCCAGCGCGGCGAACCCGGGCGGCTCAGCATCAGCCTGGCGTTGACCACCGTGAACGCATCCTGCTGCTTTTCGATGTCCAGATCGGAGCCCGTGTTGTGGTCGCTGGTATAGCGCGCATCGACGTGAAAGGCGCCCTCAAGCGCGCCTATGGGGAAGCGCATGGTGGCGCCGGCCACGCCGGTCCACTCCGGCGCGTGCGTCATCCGTTGCCCGGACCGCACCCCGTATTCGGGACCCTCGCCGTACTTGACGTCGGCGTAGGTGACGCCGCCGTATATTTCAACGCCGCCGATAACGACGCCCCGCGCCTCGACCTCGACGCCCTGGCTGGTCACTTCCGGAATGTTCAGCGCTTCAAAGGCCAGGCCGGTAAACGTCGTCAGCTGGAAACCGTCGAACTTCTCGTAGAAGAGGTTGACGTCCATCGTGGCGCGCCGGTTCTCGAACTCGAACTTGGCGCCCAGGTCGAAGGCGTCGACGGTCTCGGGCTGGAAAGCCCATTCGTGCACGCCCGGCACGTTGGCGCGCCCGGTCGTCAGCAGGGTCAGGATGGGGCTGATCAGGCCGGTGCGGTCCATGTTGAAGCCGCCGGCCTTGTAGCCACGGGCATAGCCGCCGTATACCAGGTAGTCGCCCACCTGGCGGGACAGCCGCACCGTGCCGGAGATTTCGCTCTCGTCCTGGGAACCGGAATATCGTCCGTCAAGGCTCGGGTCCACGAACGGGATACAGGCGAAGGCCGTCATGTTGCCTATGCCTGCGTTCACGTCCGGGTTCGTCAGCAGCGCCTGGCCTGCCTGAGCCAGCCCGCCAAGGTTGGGCAGGAACTCCTGGTAACCGGCCGTGACCGCCGCCGCGCCGTTCGTGATCGCCGCCTGGGCAATGGGATTCGGAATGGCCTGGGTCGCCTGCTGGACGAAACCGTTGAGCTGCTGCAGATACTGGCCTACGCCGCCGGCATACGCCTGCAGACCGCCGAAGTAGGCCTGCATGGACTGCAGATATCCGAGCACCTGCCCGGAAAAGGGCCGGCAAACCTGGTCGCTCGATTTCAGGTCGGCATCGATCGACTTGCTCTCCGACGTATAGCGCAGTCCCACGGTCAGTTCGAAGTCGTTGGCCATCGCGATGCTGTTGTGCGTGAACAGCGCCCAGCTCTCGGAATTCTGCTCGAAATCGTCGCGGGAACCGTTGCCGTAGAAGGCGCCCCCGGAGTATTGCTCGTAGCTGGTCCAGGGATGGAACGGAAAGGCCGGGAACGACGGCAGCGTGGCGGTCAGTTGCGGAACCGCAAATCCCGGCGGAAGGAAGGGCGCCATGCCTGCCGCGAAGCCCGCGGCGCCGGCGGCCAGTTGCCGGGCGCCCCACTCGAACGCGGTCGCCCCCGCGCCCAGTTGCGCGAAGCCCGCGCCCACCGCGGCCGCGGTCGCGCCGCCGATCGCATTGGCGTAGGGCGAGTAACCGACGCCGAACTCCAGGACATCGGTATAGTCCAGCTTCTCGTCAGCGAAGAAGGCGCCCACCAGCCAGTCCACCGGGCCGGCCTCGCCGTTGATGCGAATCTCCTGGGTAAAGGTCTCGAAACCCGTGGCGGATTCCCCGTGGGGACGCTCGCCGATATCGACGACGGAGAAATCGATGTCCATTCCGCGCTCCGTCTGCCAGTCCCGGATCGCCGTGATGCTGGTGACCCGACCCAGGCCGGTGCTGGTGTTGATCTCCACCGAAACGCCGGTTTCATCCATGCCCTGGTAGTAGCCGGAACCGGCGCTGACCGTGGCCTTGCGGTCGTACGGATCGAATGCGATGCCGACGATGCCGGGATTGCGCGTCTGCGCCACCGAGATGCCCTGAATAATGGCTGCGGTGGGGCCCCGCACCAGTCCTACCGCGGCGCAGCACTCCTCCTCGCGGCTGGTGTAATCCGCAATCAGTCGAATGGTCGTGTCCGGGTTGGGCTCGTACATCAGTTGCCCGCGCACGAACAGGCGGTCGCGATCGTTGTAGCTCCGATCGTAATTGGGGTCTTCCAGGAATCCGTCGCGCTTGTGCCAGACGCTGTCAAGCCGCAACGAAATTCCGCTGGCGGCATCGCCCCCGCTGGCGCCGGCCTCGATTCGGGTCGAATCGTAGGATCCGACGCTGATATCGCCGTATCCCGAAGGTTCGGTATCGGGACCGGCCGTTATGATGCTGACCACGCCGGCCGATGCGTTGCGTCCGAACAGGGTGCCCTGCGGGCCGCGCAGGATTTCCACCCGTTCAATCGCCCCCAACTCGTTGTATCCGACGCCGGCGCGGTTGCGGTATACGCCGTCCACGTAAAGGCCAACCGCCGGCTCGAAGCCCGGATTGTCGCTGTTGGTGCCGATGCCCCGGATTCTCGCCGTCGCGCCGACTGTTTCTCCCTGTCCGGTGTTCAGGGTGAGGCTTGGAGCAATGCGCATCAGTTCACGGATGTCCGTCACGCCGCTCAGTTCGAGCTGGTCGGCGCCGTAGGCCGATACGGCGAGCGGAACCTCCATGATGGACCGCTCGCGGCGCGTGGCCGTCACGATGATTT
>JAPPHC010000030.1 GCA_028821145.1 Gammaproteobacteria bacterium
TCGCCGTACGCCGCGTGGTCGCCGGCCCGCGCCCGCAGCACGCACTGCCGGTCGCTTTCCTGCATGACACGCTCCGCGCGGGTTTACTGGTTGTGGCGCGTCCGCAATATCCACAAGGCCGTCAATGCCAAGCCGATCAAAAATGGAATGGACCCGATCCCCATCAGCGGCCCCACGGCGTCGTCTTCTCCGACAAGGAAGCCAAAGGCTCCGATCCCCAGGCCCACCGCGATCAGGACAACGCCACGACGCAGATCCTGGTCCTTCTTGGGCTTGGACTCGTTTTTTGGGCTGCTGATTGTCTCAAGGAACTCCGCCGGCAGTTCCTGGCCCTTTTCGATCGCTATTCGGATCGTTTCCTGCACTTCGCGTCGCCTGCGATACCTGAAGTACGTAACGAACCCAACTATCCCGCCGGCCAACAGAAAGGGCATTGTGACCGAAAAAATCGGAATCATCAGGGCTAGGGTTGCCTCATTCATAAGAATCTCCCAGGTTCATGAGCGTTCATAGAGTAGAGATGCTATTACGGTCGCGTTTGGATGCGCGGGATTCAGACGGACTGCGTCCAGCACGGAAACCGAGAGGGCGGGACGCCCTCATTTCCAGCAGCGGCCGTGAGGACGGGACGCCGCGAGGGGTATGCCCTCGCTCCCCAGGGGGCGCCGTCGTTTCCGGGTTATTGTGCGCGGCGGCGCCAGGCCTGGGCGATGTAGTGGTCGAGGCTGACGAAGCGGCCGCCGCCCAGGTAGAAAAGGGCCAGCAGCATCACGAAGTAGGTCACGCCCAGCACGACGCCGTTGTTGAGGATGACGATGTTGCCGAATTCCGTATACCAGCCTCTATCGTCGTGCAGAACCTCACCCTGCTCGCGCAGGATGCGTCGCGCCTCGCTCAGGCGTTCGCGCGCGGCGTCGATGTCCTCACCGGGGAAGGGGCTGCGCGGGTCGGCGGTGATCTGCCAGCCGTTCTGCCAGTGCACGGTCGTCACGGCGATGGTCATCACGAACATCAGCGGAATGCACGCAAGGCGGGTGGCCAGTCCCAGCAGGAGCGCGACCGCGCCGACGACTTCAGTCGCACAGGCCAGAAACGCCATCAGTTCGGGTAGCGGATAGCCCAGCCGGTCGAAATACCGCGCCGTGAATTCCAGCCCCCGTTCCGGGTGCCACTTGTTCGTTCCCGCAACCCAGAACACGGGCACCAGGTACAAACGGATCGCCAGCGGCGCTAGCCAGTCGATCGCATGCAGGCGCTTCATTCCGCCGCACCCGAACCGGACAATCGAGTTCAGCCAATTCATCATGACCCGGCAGATTATCACGCGGGTGGCGGGTAAGATCTTTTTTGATCGGATGAGTTGGCCGGAATGAGCGAGGAAAACCAGGCAGGAGCGCTGCCGGCCCCGGCGGGACTGAGGGCGCAGATCGACCTTCCCGCGCCGGTGGCGGCGTGGGTGTTCGCGGCGCATGCGATAGCGATGCTTTCGCCGTTGGTGCTGCTCTGGGCGGTGCATGCCAACTGGGACTACGTGGCGGGCCAGGCCAACGCGCCCGGGCTCTTCTACGTGGCCGTGGCGTTCATGATGGCGTCGGGCTCTTTTGAGTTCGCCCAGAACACGGCGGACCGCTGGTACCTGCGCTCGGGAATGGGAAGCACGACCAGCGCGGCGCTGGCGGACTTCCTGTTCTACATGTGCAACGCGCTGAGCATGATGGCGCTGATCACCGCCTGCATGGGCGTCATCTGGTGGCTTTTGGTGCTCTGCGCGCTCCTGGCCGGCGTCTTTGCTTTTCTTTACCTGACGGGGCGGCCACCCTTCGTCGCGTTCGGGGTGCTGGGTTTCGTCTCGACGCTTGCGCTATTCCTCACTTTCGACAATCCCATCGTGTTTCTGCAGCTCGTCACCGGTCAGCTCACCTTGTACTTCTTTACGCTGTTGCTGAAGACGCGCGCCCAGTCGCTGCATGGGTGCGTGGCGCTGGTCAGCACCTCTGGGCTTTGGGTGATTGCTTGGGCGATTTACAGCAGCGCGCAGGGCAGGCCGCAGAGCTGGGTGCTGCTTGTCGTGCTGGCCGCCGCCGCCGGCCTTCTGGCTCTCGTCGCGAAGCCGCGCCTGGAGAAACTCAAGGCGACGCCCCGCGCCGCAGGCTAGCGGTAGGTTCCGAGGAGTACGCCGATGCGGCGGAAGCGGCGGAGGTGTTCCTTGCCCTGCTTGATCAATGGGGCGCGGGCGTCCGCCGGCGCCTGATGCATCATGTTTACCAGCAATTCGGCGCCGGTCTGGGTAGCGCCGTCGAGGATCATGGCCAGAAGCCCCGCGGAAAGGACGCCCAGTTCCTCGGTTCGCATCCGCCCGGCGCTGTCGCGCCTCAGGAGGAGGAAGGAAGGCACATCGGGAGGCGAATCGTCGAGCTTTTCGGATTTCCCCTTGTGCACCGGGTAGCGCAGCGTCAGCAGCCGCAGCAGGGGGGAGGGCGCCGGAACGCCGGAAATGACGTCGCCGTCGGGATCGATCTCCGGGACCGGCGCCGGGTCCGCGCAGTTCCTTAATCTGCGCTTTTCCGATTCGAAAAGGATCAGCTCCCGCAGCCACGCCGGGTCGTACTCGCGGCGGTGCTGGACCCTTTGGTACCAGGCCTGCAGTTCGCCGGCCAGCCGCGGGAAGTACGGGGTCTCGGCGCGGTGTTCGCGCAGGAAGTCCCGAATCAGGGCGGAAAACGCCTCCTGGCCGAGCTGTTTGCGCGCTATGGGGAAGTTGGCCGCCAGCAGGCGCGAGGCGTTGCCGAACACCAGGCGGCGGTAAATGGCGATGCGACGGTCTTCCGGGCCCTCCGGCGCCGGGTTGGACTCAGGATCGCGCAGGTGGGCGGTGAGTTGGCGCTGCAGCGCCTGGAAGTCTTGGGTCATGCGCAGGTGCGTTGGACGTCGCGGATGCGGGTGACTTCGGCGAGCAGCTCCGGGAGGGGCGGCTGGTTGAAGTCGCGTTCGAGGACGGTAGGCCGCGGGCCCAGGCGCTTGTACGCGTACGCCAGCAGGTCCCAGACTTCTTCCTTGACGGTTGCGCCGTGGGTGTCGATCAGCAGGTCCGGCGCCTCGTCGTAGTGTCCCGCCGTGTGCAGGTACAGGACCCGGTCGGCCGGAATGGCGTCCAGGAAGGCGCGCGGGTCGTAGCCGTGATTGGTGCTGTTTACGAACACGTTGTTGACGTCGAGGAGCAGCCCGCAATCGGCCTCTTCCAAGACCGCGGTCAGGAACTCGGCATCACTCATTTCCGCGCCCATGGATGCGTAATAGGACACGTTTTCCACCGCGATCCGCCGGCCCAGGATGTCCTGCACCTGCCGTATCCGCCCGGCGACGTAGCGCACCGCCTCGGCCGTGCACGGAATCGGCAAAAGGTCGTAGAGCTGGCCGTCGTCGCTCGTGTAACTCAGGTGCTCGGAGTAAAGACGCACGCCGTATTCGTCCATCCAGGCGCCGACGTCGCGCACCAGCGCCTCGTTGAGAGTGTGGGGACCGCCGATCGACAGCGAAAGGCCGTGGCAAATGACCGGCCAGCGCTCGGTGAAGAACCGCAGCCTTTTGCCGAGCGCGCCGCCCACGCCGATCCAGTTCTCGGGGGCCAGCTCGAAGAAATCGACCTCGTCGGGCGGTTCCTCCGTGAACGGCTTGAGATAGGGGCGGCGGAGGCCGAGGCCGGCGCCGGAGATTCCTTCGATTACGGGGGTCATTTCCCCCGGGATTCTACTCTTTGGGGCGCAGGCGCTTCGGGTATTCGCAGAGGTCGGCGATCACGCAATCGGGGCAGCGGGGCTTGCGGGCCTGGCACACGTAACGGCCGTGCAGGATCAGCCAGTGGTGGGCGTGCATCAGGTATTCCTTCGGAGTCAGGCGCATGAGCCGCTGCTCCACTTCCAGCACGTTCTTGCCCGGCGCGATCCGGGTGCGGTTGGAGAGGCGGAAGACATGGGTGTCCACGGCGATCACGGGCACGCCGAAGGCCGTGTTCAGGATCACGTTGGCGGTCTTGCGGCCCACTCCGGGCAGGGCTTCCAGCGCCTCGCGCTCGCGTGGCACCTTGCCCCCGTGCTTCTCCAGCAGGATCTCGCTCAGCGCAACGATGTTGGCCGCCTTGGCGTTGAACAGCCCGATCGTGCGGATGTGCCTGCGAATGCCCGCCTCGCCCAGATCCAGCATGCCCTGCGGCGTGTTGGCTTCGGCATAAAGCGTCTTCGTGGCCTTGTTCACGCCGACGTCGGTAGCCTGGGCCGACAGCACCACGGCCACCAGCAACTCGAACGGCGAGCCGTAGGAAAGCTCCGTGGTGGGGCGCGGATTCGACCGGCTTAGCCGCCGGAAGATCTCCGCTCGCTTTTCGGCGTTCAGCGCTTGGCCGTGACCAGGCCCGGCTGGCTCTCGTAGAACTCCGACAGCTCGTTCAACTGCTCGTCGGTGAGCATGTTGAGGAAGGCGTTCATCGAAATGTCGCTGCGTTCGCCTTCCAGGTACTGCCGGATGGTCTCGTTCAGATAGTCGGCATGCTGGCCCGCCAGGTGCGGGAACTCCGTCGTGATGCTGACGCCGTTGATCCCGTGACAGGACACGCAGAAGATCCCGGATTCCGGAGGCGTGACCTCGGTGTTCGCTTCGACGGTGGCCTCCGCTCCGAAGTACGCGCCGATGTCCCTGAGTTCCTGTTCCGTCAGGTCGGCGGCCTGGGCGTGCATTCCGTCGTGCACGCGGTCGTCGCCCGCGTAACCCTGCAGCGCCTTGACGATGTAGTTGGGGTTCTGCCCTCCCAGCCGCGGCACGTGGTACGGCGGGTAGGTGGTCATGTTGCCTTCGATGCCGTGACAGCCGAGGCAGGGCTCGGCGAGTATGCGCCCGCGTTCCGGATCGCCCGCGGTCGGGTCGTCCTGGGCCGCCAGTTGCGAAGACAGGGCCGCCGTCACCAGGAAGGCCGCCAGTTGCAGTTTCTTACTCATTCGCACAAAGCCTCTGCTAAAGCACGTAAACGAAGATGAACAGGCACACCCACACCACGTCAACGAAGTGCCAGTACCAGGACACGGCCTGGAAGCCGAAGTGTTCGTTGGGCGTGAAATGCCCTCGCAGGATGCGGATGTAGGTAACGACCAGCATGATCACGCCCAGCGTGACGTGCGCGCCGTGGAATCCGGTCAGCATGAAGAACGTGGAGCCGTAAATCCCGGTGCTGAGCCTGAGGTCGAGGTCCTGGTACGCGTGCACGTATTCAAAGGCCTGGACGTACAGGAACACGGCGCCCAGAACGATCGTCAACAGGGTGCCGATGTTCAGCAGCCTGCGGTTGTTGTTCTTCAGCGCGTGATGCGCGATCGTGATCGTGACGCTGGACGTGAGCAGCAGGGCCGTGTTCAGAAGCGGCAGGCCGCTCCAGCCGATGGTCTGGAAGCCGCCTTCGGCGTCGCCGCCGATCTCGCCCGGGCCGTTGGTGGGCCATTCCGACTCGAAGCCGGACCACAGCAGGCTGTTGGTAGCCTCGCCGATGCCGTCGCCGCCCAGCCAGGGCACCGCCAGCACGCGGGCGTAGAACAGCGCGCCGAAGAAGCCGAAGAAGAACATGACTTCGGAGAAGATGAACCACGCCATTCCCTGGCGGAACGAGCGGTCAACCCAGCCGCTGTAGAGGCCGGCGATGTTCTCCCTGATCACGGTCCCCAGCCAGCCGAACATCATGAACGTCAGTCCGGCCAGGCCCAGCAGCAGCACGGTCCTTCCGGCGTCCGAACCGTTCAGCCAAAGCGCTCCCCCCAGCGCCATGACGAACATGGACACCGAGGCCACGATGGGCCAGGGACTGCCATGCGGTACGAAATAGTCCGATTTCGTGTCGGCCATCAACTTCCTCCTATACCGGGCTCGGCGGTAAACAGGGTGTAGGCCAGCGTCAAGGTTTCGACGTGCGCCGGCAGTTCGGAATCAATCGTGAAGCGCATCGGCAGTTCGCGCCGCTCGCCGGCCGCGAACGCCTGCTCCTCGAAGCAGAAGCACACCTGCTTCGAAACGTGGCTTACCGCCTCCAGCGGCCGCACGCTGGGCCGGGTGACGGATATGACGTCGTGCGGAAGCAGGTTCTCGGCGTAGAACACGGTCTCGGCCGTGCGCCCGGGCGTGACCTCGATGCTGAGATCGCCGGGCTGGAACTCCCAGGCCGCCGGGTTCATCGTGTTGGTCAGAAATTCGACCGTCACCGTGCGGTTTTCGTCGATCTCCGCGGCGACGGCTGAACCGGCCGGCCGGGTGGCCCGCGTGAGCCGCTCCGAGTCCAGCCCGGTGAGTTCGCAGAAGACCTCGTACATAGGCGTCAGCAGGAAGGCGAAGGCGAACATGCCCGCCACTGCGCCGCCCAGCGTCAGCACCAAGCGCCGGTTGCCGCCCTTGCGCCTGGCCGGCTTCATGCGCCGCTCCTTATCCACTGCGCCAGGATGAAGCCGCCGTAGAACGCCATCGCCAGCAGGATCAGCAGGGCGGCGTGGACGCGCTTGCGGGACTTCTGAAACACCATGCGAATGCCTCGATCCGCTAGACCTTGGGCGCCGTCTCAAAGGTGTGGTACGGCGCCGGCGAGGGCACGGTCCACTCCAGGCCCTCAGGGTCGTCCCAGACCTCGGTGCTGGCCTTCTCCCCGCCCTTGACGCACTTCACGAGCATCCAGACGAACAGCAGTTGCGAGAGGCCGAAACCGAACGCGCCGACGGTCGAGATCATGTTGAACTCGGTGAACTGCACGGAGTAGTCCGGGATCCGTCGCGGCATGCTGGCCAATCCCAGGAAATGCTGCGGGAAGAACAGGATGTTGACGAAGATGGTCGACAGCCAGAAGTGCCACTTGCCCAGCGTCTCGTTGTACATGTGGCCGGTCCACTTGGGCAGCCAGTAATAGACGCCGGCGATCACGCCGAAGATGGCGCCCGGCACCAGCACGTAGTGGAAGTGCGCTACCACGAAATAGGTGTCGTGGTACTCGATGTCCGCGGGCACCAGCGCCAGCATCAGTCCGGAGAACCCGCCGATCGTGAACAGGATCACGAACGCGACCGCAAACAGCATCGGCGTCTCGAAGCTGATCGAGCCGCGCCACATCGTCGCCAGCCAGTTGAAGATCTTCACTCCGGTAGGTACGGCGATGAACATCGTCGTGATCATGAAGAACAGCATTCCGGCCGCCGGCATGCCCACCGTGAACATGTGGTGCGCCCAGACGACGTAGGACAAAAAGGCAATCGCCGAAGTCGCGATCACCATCGACACGTAGCCGAACAGCGGCTTGCGCGAAAACGTCGGAATGACCTGCGAAATGATCCCGAAGGCGGGCAGGATCAGGATATAGACCTCGGGATGCCCGAAGAACCAGAAGATGTGCTGGAACATCACCGGGTCGCCGCCGCCGGCCGCCAGGAAGAAGCTGGTGTCGAAGTAGCGGTCGGTGAGCAGCATCGTGATGGCGCCCGCCAGCACCGGCATCGCGCCGATCAGCAAATAGGCGGTGATCAGCCAGGTCCAGACGAACAGCGGCATCTTCATGAAGCCCATGCCCGGCGCGCGCATGTTGGTGATGGTCACGATGATGTTGATCGCGCCCAGGATCGACGAGGCGCCCAGCATGTGCAGCGAAAACACGACGAAGGGGAAGGCGTCGCCGGTCTGCAGGATCAGCGGCGGATACAGCGTCCAGCCGCCCGCCGGGGCCCCGCCGGGCATGAACAGCGTGCCCAGCAGCAGCAAAAAGGCCGGCGGCAGGATCCAGAAGCTCCAGTTGTTCATGCGCGGCAGCGCCATGTCCGGCGCGCCCACCATCAGCGGGATCTGCCAGTTGGCCAGGCCCACGAAGGCCGGCATCAGCGCGCCGAAGATCATCACCAGCGCATGCATCGTGGTCATCTGGTTGAAGAAGTGCGGGTCCACGAGCTGCAGGCCCGGCTGGAACAGCTCGGTGCGGATGATCAGCGCCATCGTGCCGCCCACCAGGAACATGATCAGGCTGAACACCAGGTACAGCGTGCCGATGTCCTTGTGGTTGGTGGTGGTCAGCCACCGCCACATGCCCGAGGCGTGCGGGCCGTCGTGATGTTCTTCGTGTGTCGTGTCGCTCATATTCGATTACCCCGGATTATCGGGAGGATGCGCCGCCGGCTGCGGCGGGCGCTGTCTGACTCATTGCGGCTTCGGGTTCTTCGAGTGCTTCGGGCTCGGCCGGCGCCGTGAGCCCGACCACCCATGCGTCATATTCATCCTGCTCCAGGACCTCCACGACGATGGGCATGAACCCGTGTCCGCGCCCGCACAGTTCCGCGCACTGGCCGCGGTAGGTGCCGGTCTTCTCGGCCTTGAACCAGGTCTCGTTGATCGTGCCCGGCACCGCGTCGCGCTTGACGTAGAACTCCGGCACCCACCAGGCGTGGATGACGTCGTTGGAGGTGAGCTGCAGCTTCACCTTCTTGCCCACCGGAACCACCATCGGCTTGTCGACGTCGCGCAGGTAGTGTTCGTGCAATTCAAGGCCCGCGCCCAGTATCGATGCGGCGTTGCTGGCGTCGTCGATGTTGCTGAAGAAGCTGATGCCGTGGTCCAGGTACTCGTAGCGCCACTTCCACTGGTAGCCGGTGACCTTGATCCTGAGATCGGCCGCCTGCGTGTCCTCCATCTCGATGAGCACCCGGGCGGTGGGGATGGCCAGGCCGACCAGGATCAGGACCGGGATCACGGTCCATACGATCTCGGCCTTGGTGCTGTGGCTGAACTTCGCCGCCTGCGCGCCCTGCGACTTGCGGAACTTGACCAGCGAATAGCCGAGCACGCCGAACACGATGATGCCGATGACGACGCAAATGATCAGGGCCAGGTGATGCAGGCCGCGCACCTTGTTTCCGAGTTCCGTGGCGCTGGCGGGAAAGTCCAGGGCCCAATCCGCGGCCGCCGGTGTGGCGATGGCCAGCGCGGCCGCGGCGATTCCGATAAACAGCCAGCGGCCGTATGCCTTGCTGCGATACATCAAACGGTTGCTCCTTACTACTTGCTGCTTTCTACTTTTGCGCGGTAGCCGGCACGCGCGTCAACTCGCGCAGACGCCGGCACAACGATTGCCTTTCTTCCTCCGTGAGACAGGCGGCCAGTTCGCAAGACGCGCCGCCCGCTCCCAAAAAAAGGCGCCCAGGCAAGGCAGGACTCGCGCCCGGTTCGATCCAGGCACGGGTCCAGGGCCGGGGGAATTCTACATGTTCCTGACGGCCCGCATAACCCCTGCGCACGCGTACGAAGCGTTGGCCGAAACGAACGGTTTCGCGATAGCGCCCGCGATGCACGGTAATGGCCAGCGCGATGCCCAGAACGGCCAGTTCCAGGCCGGCGAACGGCAGGATCAGCCAGTAGCCGCGAAGCGCCCAGGCCACCGCTACTCCCAGCACCGGAAGCGTCATGCCAACGAACAGCCAGAACGCGCCGCGGCCGGTGAAATTGCAGTTGGGGCGGATTACGATTCGGGGAGCGGAATCACCAGTCTTCATCGAGTCCCAATTCTACCTGGGAGGGAGTTTCCCGGGGGGAGGGCATGGCCCTCGCGGCGTCCCGCCTTCCGTCCATTTGCACTATCCTAGCGGCCCCTCCTACGAACGAAGAACGAACATGAAACTACGTATTGCTCTGCTCCTGCTGTTCATCGCCCCCGCGCTGCATGCAGGCAAGCCCCACTTCGCGCCCGAGGACGTGTTCTCGCTGGCCTACGCCAGCGACCCGCAGGTGAGTCCCGACGGCTCATTCGTGGTCTATACCCGCAACTTCATGGACATCATGGAGGACCGCCGCCGCTCCAACCTGTGGCGCATCGACATCGACGGCGGCAACGCGCGGCCGCTCACGACCGGCGCGGTGAACGACAGGGGCGCGCGGATCGCGCCGGACAACGATCGCGTGGCCTATCTGTCCAGCGACGGCCGCGGCGTGCAGATCTTCGTGCGCTGGATGTCCAGCGGCGAGACGCTGCAGGTCACGCGGCTGGACCGTGCGCCGCGCAATCTCGCCTGGTCGCCGGACGGCCGCTGGCTGGCGTTCGCGCTGCTGGTGCCCTCCAAGCCGCCCACGATGGGCTCGCTGCCGGCCAAGCCCCAGGGCGCCAACTGGGCCAAGCCGCCGGAAGTGGTGCAGCGCGCCGTGTTCCGCGCCGACGGGGCAGGGCGTCTGCCGTACGGTTACACGCACCTGTTCGTCGTCTCCGCCGACGGCGGCGCGCCAAGGCAACTGACCTCGGGCGACTACAACCACGGCGGTTCCATCGCCTGGTCGCCCGACAGCGCAAGCCTCTATTTCAGCGGCAACCGCAATGAAGACGCCGAGCTCAACCCGTCCAACTCCGAGATCTACCGGGTCGGCCTGGGCGGCGGCGATGTCGAGGCCGTCACCGACCGCGACGGCCCGGACAGTTCGGTGACCGTTTCGCCCGACGGGACGATGCTGGCCTGGACCGGCTATGACGACCGGGTGCGCAGCTACCAGATCACGCACCTCTACGTGATGAACAGCGACGGCAGCGAGCGCCGCCAACTGTTGCCGGAACTCGACCGCGAGGTGTCCCGCCCGCACTGGTCCGCCGACGGCGAGGGCATTTATTTCGCCTACGAAGACCAGGGCCTGACCCGCCTGGCCTACGTGGACCTGCGCGGCAAGCTCACCGACGTGACCGGCGAGCTGGGCGGCCTGGCGCTGACCCGTCCCTACACCGGCGCGCAGTTTTCGGTGGGCGGCAACGACACCTACGCGATTACGCGCGGCGACGCCCATTCGCCCGCCGATATCGCGATCGGCCGCGGCACGGACGAGCCCCGCCGGCTGACCCGGCTGAACGCGAACCTGCTCGACTATCGCGAGCTGGGGCAGGTCGAGGAGTTCTGGTACC
>JAPPHC010000078.1 GCA_028821145.1 Gammaproteobacteria bacterium
CCCTCAGGGTCTTGACGAAACTCTGGGCCGACTGCTCGTCGTGGGTGGCTTCCGGAAACATGGCATGGTCCGAGTTGTTGCGCATGTGTGCTCTCCCAGGCGCTTGCTTGGCCTTGTCTGGACTATCGACCTATACTACCCCCTCCAAAAAATGCAGGAAACAACCCGGTAAACAGGGCAAGGGGGCGTACTCTGGCGGACGGAAAAGGAAAACCGAGGCAACGGGTTGCCAAGGGGCGCAGGCCCTTTTTTCTGGACTCGCCCGACTCCGACAAGTTGCTGGCCATGATTGTTGCCCTGGTCGGAGAGGTGTCCGTCGTCAAGGAGCGGCTCGACACTCATGAACGGCTTGCGGCCCAGGGAAAGGTCGCCACGGCGGAAGAAATCGAAAACTACGCGCCGGACGAAGACGTGGAAGACGAACGGGAAGCCTGGCGCGCGGCCATGCTCGACCGGGTCTTCCGGATCATTTCCGCCACCCGGGACATGGATGAATCCAAATCGGTATGAGAGCGCTGCGGTCGGTGCTCGTGTGCGCGGTTTGCGCAGGCAGTGCGGCGGTGAGTGAGGGGCAGTCCATTGACGAATTCGCTCCGGCGGAATCGACGCTGCAACCGTTCGCCCGGGGCGATGTGTTCATCGGTGCGACGCTGCTGAACGACCCCGACGACGATCACGCCGGCCGCGGCCGCATACTGCAGTTCGATGCCGACCTGAACCTCAGGGGCGTTCTGTGGATAGAGGACACTTCCCACCTGGTCGGCGGTCTTACCTTCGGGCCCGACAACACGCTCTGGGCGTTCGACAGCTTTGCCTGGCTGGTGGTGCGGGTGAAGCCCGACGGCACGCTGTTGCCGGCGAAGAAATTTGCCGACCGTCCCTTCGGCTCGGTGCAGTTTCTCGACAACGGACATTTTGTGCTGATCGAATACCTGAAGGGCAGCGCCCAGCCGGAACAGCTCACCACCCGTTATCCGTACCTGCCTGACGATCCGGCCAGCGTCGGACACGGGGAAATCTACGAATACGACGCCGGGGAAAACCTGGTGCGCAAGTTCATGCCCGAGGTGCACGGCGGCGTGAGCGGCAGCATGGGCGCGACGCACACCACGCTGGGTTCCGACGGCCACACCCTGGTCTATACCTCCGAGACCGGCCCGAGGCTCATGCGTTTCGACCTGCGGGCCGGCGCCCAGTTGGCCGACCTGATGACCCTGCCCGAGGCACCCCCCGGGGCGCCGCCGGCCATGATGTTCGACGTGGAGCGCCTGGAGGACGACCGGCTTGTTCTGCCCCTCGGTACCCGGGTCACGGTACTAAGGGAGTCCGGCGAGGAGGTCGCCAGTTTTCCCCTGGGAGGATTCGGTTGGGCGCTCGTTGCGCCGGGCCTCAACGGAGAGACGGTCTATGCGGCCAACTGGTTCACCGGTGACGTGGTCAAGCTATCGCTGGAGGATGGAGACATCCTTGCCCGAGTGACCATCGCCCCCAAATGCCTCGCCGGGATCGTTCAGTTCCACTGATCACGTTAGGTCCGCGGCCCTGGAAAGGGCAGGAAGTTCCGCGCGTCAGGCGCCTGTGCCTTGGGTGCGCCGCAGTATCGCGACGTAAATCAGCGCGGTAGCGAACATGGTAAGGCTGTAGGTTGCGGCCGGCACCGTCGCAAGCCCGCCGCCGAACAAGAGCACGGCGATGGCGATGGCCAGCGTCCCGTTCTGCAGCCCGCATTCGATCGCGATGGCCGTTCTTTGTTTTGCGCCGGTGGCAAACCACCGCGCCAGCAGGTACGCAATCGCCATCATCAGCAGGTTCAGCGCCAGTGTGGCCAGTCCGGCCTGGGCGTAGTAGTCGGCGAGGTTATCGAGTTCCTGATAGATGGCTCCCGCGAGCACCAGCACGAACAAGACGGCGGACACAGTCCGCGCCGTCGGTTCGATCCGCAGTGCAATACGCTCGGCAAAACGACGGACAAGCAGGCCTATCAAGACCGGGACGGTGACGATCAGGAATACGCTGATCGCCGTGTCGGCGACCGTGACGTCCTGCATGGCCTGCTCGCCGATGAAGTGGCCATAGGCGAAGACGACCACAAGCGGGACCGTGATCACGCTCAGCAGGCTGATCACCGCGGTCAGCGAGATCGACAGCGCGACATCGCCACGCGCATATGACGTCAGGAGATTGGAGGTCACTCCGCCCGGGGCGGCTGCAATGATCATCATTCCCAGGGCGAGTTCCGGCGCCATGGGCCAGACGCTGGCGAGAAGGAAGGCGACTGCCGGCAGCACGATGATCTGCGACGTTGCGCCCACCGCGAAATCTCGCGGGCGACGCGCGACTCGGACAAAGTCATCGAAGGTGAGCCCCAGCCCAAGCGCCAGCATGATGAACGCAAGCGCCAGCGGCAGAACGACGTCAGTCACAAATCCCATGCCTTCTCCTGAACGTCAGGTGTGGAGCCGATGGGATTCGAACCCACGACCTTCGCATTGCGAACGCGACGCTCTCCCAACTGAGCTACGGCCCCATGGTGGCTGCGGTCAGAAAGTGACCGGCAGCGGCACGCAATTTTAGCCTGCTAGGGCAGGGTGAGTGCTACGAGCTGGGCAGGGAGGCCGGCGCCGCCGATCGGGATAACGATGTAGGGCATGCCGTCGAGTTCGTACGCCATCAGGGCGCCCGTCGCGTTGCCGGGCAGCGGCACTTCGCCGATCAGCTCGCCGGTGTCGAGATCGAAGGCCTTTAGCGACGGCATGTAGGAACTGGCCTGGTAGCGAGCGGCGTTGTACTGCGGTGAAACGCCCACGACGGTGTTGACGCCCTCCTGCACCGCCAGCAGCAGTTCGGAGGTCGCGGCGACAAAGGTGCGGCTGGGGATGCCCATTGGCGGCATATCCCGGCCCTTGAACTGCGGAAGCTGCTCGTATCGCCGGCCCATGGGCGTCATCCAGGCGTGTTCCCCTGTCTGCATGTCGATGGCGGTTATGCGGCCGTACGGGGGCTTGAAAATCGGCATGCCGTTGGACAGGACCGGGGCCGGCGTTGAAGTGGTGCCAACCCAGAATTTCTGATCGCGGCCGACGGGCATGACCTTCAGGATCATTCCCAGCGTGATGGACGGCACATAGAGGTATCCGCGAGTTGGATCATAAGCGCCGCCCGACCAGGAAGCGGCAACGCCGGGCAACGCCAGCCGGCCGCGGGCGGTCGGGGGCGAGTACATTGGACCGTTGTCGAACGAATCAAAGATCTCCCTGGCCTCCGCCAGCAGTTCCGGCTTTAGATCGTTTAGGTTTGCTTCGGTTGCGTCCTGACGGTCGAATGGCTCAGGCCTGGACGGAATCGGTTGCGTAGCTGCGGCGCGCTCGCCGGGCACGTCGGAGGGCGGAACCGGAGTGTCCCTGATGGGCCATACGGGTTCGCCGGTGATCCGATCGAACACGAACAGCATCGCCTGTTTGGTGGGCTGTGCCGCCAGCTTCCGGCCGTCCGGCGTGTCGAGCAGTACCGGGGCCGAAGGCAGGTCGTAGTCCCAAAGGCCGTGCCGCGTGATCTGGAAATGCCAGCGGCGCTCGCCGGTATTCATGTCCACGGCCACCAGCGATTCGCCGAACAGGTTGTCGCCGGGCCGGTTACCGCCCCACGAGTCATTCACCGGCGTGCCGAACGGCAGGTACGCAAGGCCCGCTTCCTCGTCGCAGCTCATGTAGGTCCAGACGTTGGCGGCGCCGTTGCGGTTGTTGGAGCCGTCCTCCCAGGTATCGGCGCCGTATTCGCCGTCCTTCGGAATGCTGTGGAAGTGCCACATCAACTCCCCGGTGCGCGCGTTGAAGGCTCGGACGTCGCCGGGGGGCGTGTCCGGTCGCGGCGGGAACTCGAGGATGGAAGAGCCGACCGCGATGGCTTCTCCGCACACGAGGGGAGGGGAGGAGACGCCGTACAGGTCGTTCGAGACCTCCTGGCCCAGGCCCTCCAGCAGGTTGACCTGGCCGCCGTCGCCCCAGTCCTCGATCGGCCGGCCGTCTTTCGCGTTGAGCGCGATCAGGCGGCTGTCGCCGGTGGCCAGGAAGATCCGCCGCTCGCCGCCGTTCGACCAGAGCGCCAGGCCACGGTTGATGAAGCCGAAATTCGGCGGCGTACCGGCCCGGTAGCTTTCGGGGTCGTGAACCCAGAGCAGTTTGCCGGTGGCGGGGTCAAGCGCGTAGGCCTGACTGAAGGAGGTGCTGTTGTAGAGCACTCCGTCGGCCATGATGGGCGTGGATTCGTGCTTGCCGGCCCAGAGTTCGTCGCTGCCGGCGCCGGGGATGCGGTCGTCGGGCGAGGTGAAGATCCAGGCGGGCCCCAGCGAGGAGAAGTTGTCGCGGGTGAGCGCGGGCAGGGGAGCGTAGCGCTGGGTGCCCTGGTCGCCGGCGTAGTGGGGCCAGTCGGCGGAATGTTCCGACCGGTTGGCAGGGGCTTCCTGAGCGGACGCAAGGGCCGCGGCAAGCAGGAGGGCCGGAATGGCTAGGGAAGGCGATGGGTGTCGGTTATTCAAGTCAGGAGATTGAGGGCGGGACGCCGCGAGGGACATGCCCTCGCTCCTGGTTAGCGATCAAGGCCGCCCACGCACAGGTACTTGATGTCCATGTAGTCGTCCATGCCGTAGCGGGAACCTTCGCGGCCCCAGCCGCTGGCTTTGACGCCGCCGAAGGGCGCCATTTCGCTGGATATGATGCCTTCGTTCATGCCCACCATCCCGTATTCGAGCGCCTCGGCCACCCGCCATACGCGGCCAATGTCGCGGCTGTAGACGTAGGCGCACAAGCCGGCGTCGGTGTCGTTGGCTAGCGCGATGGCTTCGGCTTCGTCCTTGAAGCGGGTCAATGCCGCGACCGGACCGAAGATTTCGTTGCGGAACACCGGCATGTCGGGAGTCACGTCGCGAAGCACCGTGTGCGGATAGAAGCACTCTCCGAGATCGGCGGGCTTGCCGCCCATCACGCATTCCGCGCCCGCCTCGATGGACGCGTTGACCAATCCCGTGACTTTCGCGATCGCCTCGGTGTTGATCAGCGGCCCCTGTGTGACGCCTTCGTCCGCTCCGTTGCCCAGCACCAGCTCGCCGGTGGCGGCCACCAGGCGCTCGCAGAACTCGTCGTAGATGCTGTCCTGGACCAGGAAGCGGTTGGCGCAGACGCAGGTCTGGCCGCTGTTGCGGTATTTCGAGAGCAGGGCGCCGGCAATGGCGTCGTCCAGGTCGGCGTCGTCGAACACGATGAAGGGCGCGTTGCCGCCCAGTTCCATCGTGGTGCGTTTGAGCGTTGGGGCGCATTGCTCCTCCAGCAGCTTGCCCACCGCGGTGCTGCCGGTAAAGCTGAGCTTGCGCACCAGCGGGCTGCCGGTCAGCTCGGCGCCGATCTCCTGGGGGTTGCCCACCACCACGTTGAAGCAGCCCGCCGGAAAGCCCGCCCGCTCGGCCAGTTCCGCCATCGCCAGCGCCGACAGGGGCGTGTCCTCGGCCGGCTTGACGACCACGGTGCAGCCGGCGGCCAGCGCCGGCGCGACCTTGCGCGCGATCATCGCATTGGGAAAGTTCCAGGGCGTGATGGCCGCAACCACGCCCACCGGCTGGCGTATGCAGACGGCGCGCGTATGCGGCGTTGCGCCCGAGAACACGTCGCCGTCGGCGCGCTTGGCCTGTTCGGCGAACCACTCGATGAAGGAGGCGCCGTATTGGATTTCGCCGCGCGACTCGAACAATGCCTTGCCCTGCTCGGCGGTCATCAGCACCGCAAGGTCTTCGGCCGCCTCGATCGTCAGTTCGTACCAGCGCCGGAGAATGCCTGCGCGTTCTTTGACCGTGGTTCGCCGCCATTCCCCGAATGCGCGGTGGGCGGCCTCGATGGCGCGCCGCGTGTCGGCTGCGTTGGCCGTCCGGACTTCCGCGATCGTCGCGCCCGTCGCGGGATTGTTTACGGCCAGGACTTCGCGCGCCTCGCCGGCCTCCCAGGCGCCGTCCACGTAGGACGTTGTTCTCAGCAGGCGCTGGTCTTCTAGTGCGGGAACCTGTTGCATGAGCGACCGTATTCTAGAATACGGGGCCACGATGGACTTCACCAAGCGCCGCCAGTTTCTGAAAGGGGCGGGGATGGCCGCCGCCGGCGCGATGGCGGGCAGCGCTCTCCCGCTGGACCGCTGGTCGCGGTACGGCTTCATTTCCGAGGCCTCTGCCCAGGCACTGCCGTTGGAGGGCAAGGAAGGCCTGACGGTGCTGGGCGACCGTCCCCTGACCGCCGAGACTCCTGCGCACCTGCTCGACGACGAAGTCACGCCGGTGGCGCGGCATTTCATCCGTAACAACGGCATCGTGCCGACGGACATGAGTCCCGATACGTGGACGCTCAGGATTGACGGGCTGGTGGACCGTCCGATGACGCTCGGCATCGAAGAGTTGCGCCAACGGTTCGAGGTCGTGAGCTACCGGCTGGTCATCGAATGCGGCGGCAACGGCCGGGCGGGTTTCGAACCGCCCGCGAGGGGCAACCAGTGGACCCACGGCGCGGTGGGGTGCTCCGAATGGACCGGCGTGCGCTTGGCCGATGTCCTGAAGGCCGCGGGCTACCAGGAGACGGCGATTTACACGGCCCACGAGGGCGCCGACCTGCACCTGTCCGGGACGCCGGGCAAACTGCCGATTTCGCGCGGCGTTCCGTTGAAAAAGGCAATGGACCCGTACAACCTGATCGCGTTCGAAATGAACGGCGGTCCGCTGCACCCGATGAACGGCGCGCCGCTGCGCCTGGTGATTCCCGGCTGGCCGGGTTCCTGTTCGCAGAAGTGGCTGACGCGCATCTGGCTGCGCGACGTGGTCCACGACGGGCCCAAGATGACGGGTTCCTCCTACCGTGTTCCGCCCTATCCGGTCGCGCCGGGCGAGTTTGTTCCGGAAGAGGACATGCGGATCATCCACGCGATGCCGGTCAAATCGCTGATCACGAGACCGCAGAGCGGCCTGTCAATCGATACGCGCGAGCTTGAGGTGGCGGGCCACGCTTGGGCCGGCGACACGGAGGTGGCCCGGGTGGACGTTTCCGTCGACTACGGTGCCACCTGGCAGGCGGCCGGACTGGCGCCGCCGCACAATCCGCACGCCTGGCAGCGGTTTTCCGCAAAGGTCCGTTTTCCCGCACCCGGCTATTACCAGGTCTGGGCACGCGCTACCGACAGCAACGGCGTGAGCCAGCCGTTCACGCCCCCCTGGAACCCCAAGGGCTATCTGAACAACTCACTGCACCAGGTTTCGGTGCGCGTCGCCTGACTGCCATGGCGGCGCGTAGTCTGGCGCGGGCCGCCCTCCCGGTGGCTGTCATTGCAGCGCAACTGGGGATGATGGCCTGGGCCGACGGCGAGTCGGAGACCGACCCCGAAAGCGAACAGGAACAGGCCCTGTTCCGCGGCATGCCGGATGATGAGGGCCGGTTGGAGGTATTCGGCTTTTGCGGGTCCTGTCATTCCATCGACCTGGTGCTGCAGCAGGGCCTGTCGCGCCCGGTGTGGGACCAGGTACTCGTGGAAATGGTGCGGGACCATGAAATGGTCCCGCTGCAACCGGACGTCCGCGTGAAGGTGCTCGACTACCTTGAGGAGTACTACGGACCGGATCGCAAGGCGCTGGGGGCGGGTTAGAGCAGTTCGCGCAGGGCCGGTTTGACGACCTTGCCCATTGCGTTTCGGGGGAGCTGCTGCATGACCTTCAGTCGCCTGGGGGCCTTGTAGGCGGACATCCTCCCGGCGCACCATTCCTTGAGTCCGGCAAGGTCAAGGCTTGCTCCATCCTTCAGCGTCACGGCGGCGGCTACGATTTCACCCCAGGTGTCGTCGGACAGGCCGATCACTGCGGCCTCCCGAATCGCCTCATGTTCCAGCAGAACGCCTTCGATCTCGAGCGCCGACAGCTTGTAGCCGCCGGACTTGATGATGTCGATCGACGAACGGCCCAGGATCCGGTAGTAGCCGTCTTCGATGACGGCGATATCGCCGGTACGGAACCAGCCGTGCCTGAAGCTCTCCCGGGTGGCCCGCTCATCTTTCCAGTAGCCCTCGAAAACGCTCTTGCCCCGCACGCGGATTTCCCCCGATACGCCTTCCTTGCGGACGGGACGATCATTTTCGTCGAAAAGCTGTGCGCTCACCCCCGGCAGCGCCCGGCCGACGAACCCGGCGCGCCGTTCGCCGTCATACGGATTGGAGATAGCCATGCCGGTTTCCGTGGCGCCGTACCGCTCCAGAAGCGCTTGGCCGGTCAGCTCCTTCCATCGCCCGAAAACGTGAGCCGGACAGGCGGCCGATCCCGAAACGTTCAGCCGCATCTCCCGGAATCCATCGCACACCGCCTTGCGCTGCGGAGAGGAAAGCGATTCGATGTGTTCGATGAGTTTCACGTAAACAGTCGGAACGGCCATGAACACGGAGAAGGCCCCGCCGGCGGCCTGTTCGCACAATCGGACAACATCCAGCTTCGGCATGGCGTGCACGGTGGCACCGCACCATAGCGCGCAACTCAGGACGTTGATGATGCCGTGCAGGTGGTGTAGCGGCAGAAACAGCGGAACACTGTCGTTGCGCGTCCACCGCCAGGCTTCGATCAGCGTGGTGACTTGCGCGTGGATGGCCTTGTGCGTGATAACCGCACCTTTCGGTTGGCTCGTTGTGCCGCTGGTGAACACGATCATCGCAGGCCGTGAAAACTCAAAGGCCGGGAGTGGACGCGGTTTCCCGCTTGCTTCCAGCGCATCGTCAACATCCCGAGCCTCAATGCCGAGTCTCCTGCAGACCGGGTCAATGGCAACCGGGTGCTTGCGGCTGGTCATCACGCGAGATGCTCCTGCCTTCGACAAGTAATACTCAAGCTCGGGCCGCGCCGCCGCTACGTTAAGCGGCACTGCAATGCCTCCGGCCCGCCACACGCCATGCAGCGCCGTCACATAGTCTCGCCCCGCCGGAATCAGAATCGCAACCCGCTCGCCCGCCAAATGATCCCTCTGGCCCAGGAGGACGCACGCAAACGCCTCGACGCGCGATTCCAGCGCCGCGTACGAATGCCGCGCATCCCCTTCGATCAGCGCGATCCCCTGGTTCCCCCTGCGTAGCGCCGGGAAAGCTGTCTTGATCATCTTTCGTGCCAGGAATGCCCGATTTGCAGGGAATTCCCTATAGTGACCCAATTAGCGTTTATATTCTCGCGTATGAGTCTTCCCGTTTCGCTATCATTTGCCGCATGGCCACCGCTGCCTTCGACACGTTGCAAGCCGCCCGGAAACTTCAAAATGCCGGGTTTGACCAGCCAAAAGCTGAAGTCCTGGCCGAACTGATGCGGCAGCGCGACATCGACTACGCCACAAGAGCGGACATCGCCAGCACAAGAGCGGACATCGCCAGACTCGAAAGCGCTATCAATCAATTGCGCAACTGGTTCGTAAGCGGACTGGTTACGATCCTGGTGGCGGTCCTGGCAACGGCGTTCCTTCCTCGCTAGTCTCCAGGCCATTCCGGAATGGGGAGTTCTCGCCAACGCAAGGCAACTCCCCTACAATGTGCCGCTCATCGCTGTCATCCTGAGAAAGGGGAGAATATGAAACGGAAGTTGCTGGGTTGTCTGGTGGTCGCCCTGGGCGGATTCACGTTGGCGGGGGCCATTGCCGACGAGCACCTCACCGGCGTTGCCAAGGAACGCCACGATCTGATGGAGGGACTGGCCGGGGCGATCGGGCCGATGGCCGACATGGTCCGCGGCGTCCAGCCGTACGACGCCGACAGGATGCGCGAGCTGGCCGCAACGATCGCCAACTCGGGAGGCGATACGCTGACTTCCCTGTTCCCCGAAGGCAGCTATGATCCCGCCGGAGAAGCCCTGCCGGCAATCTGGGAGGACTGGGACCGATTCGTGACGCTGGCCGGCAACCTCGTGGACGCGGCCAACGCGATGGCGGCAGCCGCCGACAATCCTCCGGGGCCGCCAAGCGCCGGGCCGCCCGATCCCGCGGCCGGGGGTGGCGAACCCCAGGCCATGGATGCCGGCATGGCCCTGGTCCAGCTCGGCATGAGTTGCGGCGCCTGCCACGACGACTTCCGCAAGGAGGACGATAGCTGAGCGCACTGCCGCGCTTTCTACCGGCAAGGCGCCTGGCCTTGGGCGCCCTGGCCGTTCTCGCCGGCGGCATCGTTGCCGCGCAGGAGTCGGGCGAAGCGGTTTCGCGTGACTATTCCGGACTAAGCGGCGATGCGAATCGCGGCTTCTACGTCGCCCGGGTGGCCGGCTGCGTCACCTGTCACCGGGCCGCCGACGAAAGCGGGTCACTGTTTTCCGGAGGCCTGCCGATCGAGTCCCGGGCGGGCACCTACGTCGTGCCCAACATCACGCCGCACCCCGAGGACGGCATCGG
>JAPPHC010000012.1 GCA_028821145.1 Gammaproteobacteria bacterium
TCCGGCATGCAATAGGGGCAGCGGAAATTGCACCGGTCCATTACGGAAATGCGCAAGTCCCGCAGAGGACGCCCCAGCGTGTCGCGCACGCCCGAACGCAATTCAACGATGCCGGTATCGCTCCCGGATGTCTTCTGCATACGCTAATCTTAAGACATGCGCGTAGTTCACATTTCCAGGCCCGGCGGCCCCGAAGTCCTGGTTGTCGAACAGCGCACCCGGCCCGTGCCCGGCCCGGGGGAAGTGCTGATCCGTGTTGCGGCCGCCGGCGTGAACCGGCCCGATTGCATGCAGCGCCAGGGCATTTATCCGCCACCCGCTGGCGCGCCGGAATGGCCGGGGCTGGAAGTGGCGGGTCACGTGGACGCGATTGGCGAAGGAGTGAAGGCCCCGGCCGTGGGCGAGCCCGTCTGTGCTCTGGTTCCGGGCGGAGGGTACGCCGAATATTGCGCGGCGCCGGCGGCGCTCTGCCTTCCGGTTCCAAACGGCGTTTCCATGATAGAGGCCGCGGCCATTCCGGAAACCTGGTTCACCGTCTGGACCAACCTGGTGGACGCCGGCCGGTTGCGGGCGGGCGACACCGTTCTGGTGCATGGTGGCGCCAGCGGAATAGGCACCGCCGCCATCGGCATCGGCAACGCGCTCGGCGCGCGTGTCTTCGTGACGGCCGGGAGCGAGGAGAAAGTGCGGTTCTGCCGGGAGCTGGGCGCATGGGGCGGCGCGTGCTACCGGACCGAGGACTGGCCCGCGGCACTGAAAACCGCAACCGGCGGCAAGGGCGTGGATGTCGTTCTGTGCATGGTGGGCGCGCCCTATCTTCGCGACAATCTCCGCAGCCTCAGGCCCGGCGGCCGGCTGGTGCTGATTGCGGCCCTGGGCGGGCCGAAGACGGAACTTGATATCCGGCGGGTGATGATGTCGCGCTTGTGGATTACCGGCTCTACGCTGCGGCCGCGATCGAACGCAGAAAAGGCGAAAATCGCCGGCGCGGTTCGGGAGCGCCTGTGGCCGCTGCTGGAATCGGGCGAACTCCGGCCCGTCGTGCAACGCTCATTTCCGCTGGAACAGGCAGAAGCGGCGCACGCCCTGATGGAGGCCAACCTCACTCGCGGCAAACTCGTCCTGGAGATTCGCTAGGCTCGGGGATGGTGGCGGCGATGGAGCTCGCGCAGGCGTTTGCGCGCCACCTGCGTGTAGATTTGCGTCGTCGACAGGCTGCTGTGCCCCAGCAGCAATTGCACGACCCTCAGGTCGGCGCCATGGTCCAGCAGATGCGTGGCGAAAGCATGCCGCAAGGTGTGCGGCGTCAGGCCTTCCGCAATGCCCGCGGCGGCGCCGTGCTTGCGCAGCCGCTGCCAGAACGCCTGCCGGGTCATGGCCGCGCCCCTGCGGGTGGGGAACAGCGCGTCGCTGACCCTCTCCCCGAGGATTTCGCTGCGGGCGCCATCCAGGAATTTCCGCACCCAATCGGCCGCCTCGTCTCCGAGCGGGACCAGTCTCTCCTTCGACCCCTTGCCTTCGACCCGGAGGACCCCGTTGGCCAGGTTCATTTGCGACACGGTCAGACCGATCAGTTCGCTGACCCGCAGCCCGGTCGCGTACAGGACCTCCAGCATGCACCGGTCGCGCACCCCCAGCGGGTCCGACAACGAGGGCGCGGCCAGCAGGTCCTCGACTTCGTGTTCCGTCAGGGAATGCGGCAGCGGCCGTCCCACGCGCGGGGTGGCGATCTGCGCCGAAGGATCACGATCCATCAGGCCCTCCCGCACCAGGTAGCCGTAGAAACGCCGGGCGGTGGACAGTTGCCGCGCCAGCGTGCGGGCATTGACGCCTTCCGCGGTCCGTTCGCCGATGAAGGCCAGCAGGTCCGGTTTGCCGGCCTCCGTCAATTTCTTGCCGCGCTTGCCCAGCCACCGTTCCAGCAGCCGGATGTCGGCCCCGTAGGCGGCCAGCGTGTTGCGGGCAAGCCCCTGTTCCGACCACATCGCGTCAAGAAAGCGATCAAGAAGTTCGGGGCTGGCCATAGAATTTCCAATTATGACGCGGCTTCGGAAAATCCCTTACACGCTTTGGGGTTGGACCGTGTTCTGCACGATCGCGCTGACCGCCTCCCTGCTGATCCTGATACTCCCGGGAGTGGAACGATGCAGCAGGTTGGCCCGCGAGGCTTCGCGGTTCATCTTCCGCCTTGGCGGCGCATGGCCGCGGGTGCATGGGCTTGAGAACCTTCCGGCCGAGCCCTGCGTGGTTGCCGCCAATCATGAGAGTTTCGCCGACGGAATCCTGCTCTGCGCCCTGCTGCCTCCCGGCTTCCGGCTGGTGATCAAGCGAGAGATGCGCCCGGTGCTGCTGGCCGGCCGAATGCTCAGCCGCATCGGCGCGGTGTTCGTGGAACGGGAGCAGGGAAAGGAACGCATCGCCGATGTGCGAACCATGCTCAGGGCCGCCCGCTCCGGACAATCGCTGGCAATTTTTCCGGAGGGAACCTTTCGCCCCGAACCCGGGCTGCTGCCCTTCCGGCCCGGGGCCTTTGCCGCCGCAGCCGCCGGTGGACTGCCGGTCGTTCCGGTGGCCATTCGCGGCTGCCGCCGCCTGCTGCCGTCGGGTTCCTGGCTGTTCACGCCGTCAAGAATCGAGGTGCGCTTTCTGGATGCGATCAGGGTGGCGGAGGGCGGGTCCCGTTCCCAACAAGCAGAGCAGCTCGCGCAGCAATGCAGGAGGGCCATGAAGGCCGCGCTGACGCAGGATTGATCGCGCCGGCGCGACGGCCCCGTCCGAATCAGTTCAGGAAGAAGCGTCTCCGGTCCGGTCTCGGACGTAGCCGATCCAGGCGTTGGCGTTGCGGCGGATGTTGTCGGACCCGTCACGCTTCGCGCTCTCGAACGCCTCGATGGCCTCGTCGAAGCGCCGCAGTTCAGCCAGCGCAACGCCCTGCAGTATCCATACCTCACCTGGATTCTCCAGCCCGCCTTTCTCCAGCGCACGAGCGCAGGAGTTCACCACGCCGTCCCAGTCGCCGGTCTCGTTCAGAAGCATGGCCTTGCGATGGAAGAACTCGCCGTCGTCCGCGAGTTCGGCGAGTTTGTCGATGGCTTCCACGGCGCGGTTCATTTCACGCGCCATGGTCCACGAGTTCAGCAGCAGGCGGAGGTTGTCGAAGTTCTCCTCGACATGGCCCCGTTCCATCGCCTGACTCAGGATTTCACCGGCCCGGGCCGGGTTCTCGAGAAAGAGGTTGAGCCGGGCCAGGCTCAGGATGTCCGATTCCGCTTCAAGCATGCCGCGATGCCAGGGAATCGTAAGCGCGGAGAGTGCGCCTTCGTCGTTGGCGGTCTCCATGTAGAGACCGGACAGAACCTGGTAGAAACGAAGCTTGTCCGGCCAGATTCCGATGTTTTCTTTCAACAGCTCGATGGCTTCGGGAATCTGACGCAACTCAACATGGATGGCCAGTTGCAGGTTTCGCCAACTCTCGTTGGGCGTCTCGGCCAACTCGTTGGCGCGAATCACGTAGGGCAAGGCGTCCGGCATCATTTCCTGCTGTGCGAAATTGGCCCCCATCAATATGTAGGCCTCGGAACGCGGTTCCGCTTCGTAACGGAACCAGCGCATGAGGGTGTCGTTGGATTCCGCGAAGCGTTCCTCGCCGGAGTAGTAGCCCGCAACCGAGTACACGATGCCCTGTTGCACCATCGTCGGCAGGGCGTCCAGTTCCAGGCACTTCTCGAACGCGTCGAAGGCCTCGCCTTCCCTTTCCATCTGCGAATAGACGAATCCGTAGGTCTGATAGAGCTGGGCCGCCTCGTAGTCGCTGAGCCGGTCGGTCCGGATGCGGTCCATCAGGTCCAGCGCTTCGGTCAGATTGTCCTCGTCCAGCAGTTCATGAGTGCGGGAAAGCCGCCGGTAGAAGCTCTCGCTCATGGACGCGGGCGGTTCCTCCCGTTCTTCCACGACACGGTCCGGCCGCAGGGGGTGCCACTGCGGCAGGTTGCCGAGGTCGGTCTGTGCGGCCGCCAGCGGCGCCAGCACCACCAATGCCAACGGCGCCAGGCGTCTGCCCATTCAGGTGCTGTCCAGCTGGAAAACGATGCTGGTCGTGGCCCACCGTTCCACCGCGACGCCATCCACTATTCGCGGCTTGAATTTCCAGCGCCGCACGGCCCTTACCGCGTTGCGCACGAACAGCCGGCCCGGAACGGACTCGATCACATTGACGTCCAGCACGCTGCCGTCGGGGCCGATCAGCACTTCGCACCGGACATAGCCCTCGGTGCCGTCCATCAGGGCCTCGCGCGGCCACTGCGGGTCGATGCGCACGATCGGCACCGCCTCGCCCTCGGCCGCGGGGTCGCCCGCTTCCCACCTGCCGATGAAGGGCCCGCCGCCGGCAGCCCCCGAAACATCGATCCTGGGTAGATCGAGGCGCATGGGGTTCTGCTGCGGCTTGGCCTCGGTGGACACCTTCAGCTTGGGCGGCGGCGGCGGGTCCTTGGGCGGCGGCGGCTTCTTGGGCCTGACCCGTTTCTTGGTCTGGACGATCTCGTCCTCCTGCACTCGTATCAGGTCCACGATCTGTCCGGCCGTGGCAGCGCCCTGTTGGCCCCGCCCGCCCGTAATCAGGGTGTTCATGAACAGAAACAGCACCAGCGCGACGAATATGCCGCCGCCTATCGACCCGACCATACGCCATCTTGTCCGGTTCATCGCTACTCCTCGCCTTCCGCAGCCAATGCAATGCTGGTCACGCCGGCAACCCGGACCTGGTCCATCAGATCGATCACCATGCCGGTGGACGCGGATTGATCCGCTACGATGATAACGCTGCTTTCCGGGTTCTCCGCGCGCGCCGCTTCAACCATCTGGCGGACTCCCGTCAATTCCACGCGATTCTTGTTCATCCAGATATGATCGTCGCGCGAAACCGCGATCATGATGTTGCCCCGCTCCTTGGTTGCCGCCGTCTGCGCGAAGGGACGGGAAGGACTGATGCCCGGCTCCTTCACGAACGACGTGGTCACGATGAAGAAGATCAGCATGATGAACACGATGTCCAGCATCGGCGTGATGTTGATCTCGCCCTCTTCTTCCGGTTTTCGTCTTCGTATCTGCGGCATTGTGCCCTGCTCCTAGTTTGATGCGGCGGCCAGCGAAACCTTCGCGGCGCCGGCTACGCGCGCCTGGTCCACCACCGTCACGATGAAACCGGAATCCGCATTCCGGTCCGCGATCACGACCACCGTGGCGTCCGGCTTTCCGGCCAGTCCCGAGACGATGTTGGCGCGGATGGCGCCGACGTGCACAAGGCGGTCCTCGACGAAGACCTGCCCGTTGGCGTCTATCCGGACCGGGATCACCTCGGAACGCTTCTGCTCCTGTACCGGCGCGTTCGACGGCCGGTCCAGGTCCACGCCCAGCTCCTTTACGAAGGACGTGGTGACGATGAAGAAGATCAGCATGATGAACACGATGTCCAGCATCGGCGTGATGTTGATCTCGGCCTCTTCCTGCGACCGCTTGCGGTGCTTGCGCTCAATCATGCGGCCGCCTCCCGGGGCTGTTCCTCGAACCGCATTTCCAGGACGTCTTCGAGTTCCTCCATCTTGAGCTTGGCCCGCTGCCTGAGCCAGGCCGAGAGATAGAGCCCGGAAAGCGCCGCGACCAGGCCCGACATGGTGGGGATCGTGGCCTGCGAGACGCCGCCCGCCATCAGGCGCGCGTTGCCGGTGCCGAACACCGTCATGATCTCGAACACCTGGACCATGCCCCACACCGTGCCCAGCAGGCCCAGCAGCGGCAGTATCTGCATGAGCGTCTGTATCAGCCCCAGGTTACGCCGGGCGCTCAGGCCGACCTCGGAAAGAATCAGGCGCCGAAGGTTTGCTGCGAACCAGGAACCGTCACGGCGTCCGCTTTCCCACAACTGCCGGGCGCCGCGCATTTCTCCGGGAAGAACGCCGAAGAAATACCACAGCCGCTCGACGATCAGCGTCCACATCAGCATGGTGACGGCCAGAATTCCGTAAAGCACCGGTCCGCCCAGCTCGAAAAAGCCGCGGATGGAAGCCCAGGCTTCGAACAGGAAAGTCATCTTCCGGTCTCCTGCCCAGCCCTCCTCAAGCTTCCGCCGCGGCGGCATCGCCTTCCGCCCTGCGTGCGATCAGGCCGGCGCTCTGCTCCTCCAGGATTTCCACAAGCGACTGGCTGGAACTGGAAACCACGCTGTGCAGCAGCACCAGCGGGATCGCCACGATCAAGCCCAGAACGGTGGTAATCAGGGCCTGCGAGATTCCTCCGGCCATCAGTTTCGGGTCGCCGGTTCCGAACAGCGTCAACTGCTGGAAGGTGATGATCATGCCGACCACTGTGCCCAGCAGCCCCAGCAGCGGGGCGACCGCGGCAAACACCTTGAGTATCCCCTGGTAGCGCTCGAGTATCGGCGCTTCCCGCATGATCGCTTCATCGAGCTTGAGCGCCAGGGCGTCCAGGTTGCCGGTCTGGTGTTCCTCGTAGACGGCCAGGATCCGGCCCAGAGCGTTGTTTTTGCTTGCGCTCGAGCTCTTGAGCTGCGCACGGATACGGCGGCCGGCGCCCTGCAGCACGACCAGACGCCAAAGCGCGATCAGCAGGCCGATGGCCCCCATGCCGATGATCGTGTAGCCCACGTAGCCGCCCTGCTGCAGGCGCTCGCCCAGATCCGGAGCCTGAATCAGCATCCCCAGCAGTTGCCCGCGGGTCGGATCGACCGCCATCTCCACCGTGCCCGACGTGGCTTCGACCAGGTCCTCGGCCATGTTGAGATAGCGGCCCGCGGGCTGGCGGGGCAGTATCTGCAGCGCTCCGGTAGCGGCATTGTGGGTCAGGAACTTGCCGTCGTGGACCAGATTGAAGGCCCCGACGCGGATCACGTCGCCCGCGCTGGTCTGGCCGGAAGGATCGGTAATTTCCGCGTCAAAGCGAACGACCTGGCCGGACTGCGCCATTTCCTCCAGCAGCATCAACTGCAGGCCGCGCAGGTCCTCCAGGCTGGGCAGCTCCTCTGCAAGCGCCATTTCGCTGACCAGATCCAGCCGGTTCGGATACTGCGCCGACACCAGCGACGTCTGAACCTGGCCGTAGGTGTCGCCGGCCACGTCGCGCACGACGCCGAACAGTTCGCCGAAGTTACCGATCCGGATTTGCAGCCGTTCCTCCAGGTCCGCGAGTTGGGTTTCGTTCTGCTCGTAGCGCCGGTTCAGCGTGGTGCTGCGACGCTCCTCCGCGGCCAGCTCGCGCGAAACGTCCTCCAGCATGCGCTGGCGCTCGTCGCGGGTCTGGCGAAAGCGTTCCACCCGCTCGCGGTTAAGCCGGGTACCCTCCCGGGCCTCCAGGCGGACCAGTTCGAGAAGTTCGAGTACGGAGTCGGCCTGTTCCAGAGGGACAGCCGGCTGCGACTCTTCCTGGGCTGACGCGGGAGCGGCCAGGATGATCGCCAATCCCGATAATCCAAGCAAACGATTCATGACTGACCTCCTTCGGGCGCGGCGATCGGAAGGGTCAGTATGTCAGGCGGCGCCAGCCGGCGCGCCATGCGTATCCCCGTGGTTATCGGGCCGCGGTAACTGTTATCCAGCGCACGCCACTCCTGCGTGCGCGTATCCCAATAGCCGGTTTCCTCGCGATCGGGCGTCTGGTAGGCCAGGAGCACGCGGCCGACGCGCAGAAAGTCCACCTTGCGGTTGACGCCTCCGATTTCCAGTTCGCCGGGGTAGGACTCCATGTTGCGCCCCATTCCCGCCTCTAACTGGTACGCGCCCATCACGCGCCGGTATTTTTCGGCAATGCTGACGTCGGAGCGGTCCATCACGTCGCGAATGTACGTAAGCTCGTTGCGACGCAAATCCGGCAGGAACGGAACGTCCAGCGAAATGAACCGGTCCAGGTCCTCTACCATGTCCATGAGCAGCGGAACGATTCCCTGTTCCAGATCGCCGAATTCGTTGATCTGCCTCGTAAGCGAAGCCTTTTCGCGTTCCTGGTCGTCAATTGTTCGCTGCAGGTTGTCGTTATAGCGGCGAATGCGGTCCAACTCCTGCAACCGCACCCGGTACTCGCTCACAGCCTCCTGTGTCTCGTCGGCCAGTGCGTTTACCTCGGCCTGCGCCTGCCGGTCGTCGGCCGTGGCGCTCTGCTGTACCGCCAGCATCTCGTTGACGCGCTGGTCTCCGGCAGCCGAGACGGCGAACAGGCAAACGCTGCACGCGACGACTGCGGACCAGGGCGTGTGTCGTTTCTTAAAAACGTGATAACGCATATTTCTCCCCACCTACCCTTTTTCGGAAGGCCAAAATAACATATCCGTTCCGGTTTCAGACGCAATGTTGCCGACTTATCGATTATGAGCACAGAAAAAGCCGTCATCGCCGCCGCGCGGCGAACTCCCATAGGCGCCATGCTGGGCGCGCTGTCCCGGGTTTCCGCTACGGACCTGGGGGCTACCGCGATCCGTTCCTGCCTCGGCTACAGCGGCCTGCCGCCCGGCGAAATCGATGAAGTGCTGATGGGCTGCGTACTGCCCGCCGGGCTGGGCCAGGCGCCGGCGCGTCAGGCTGCGCTGGGCGCCGGCCTGGCCAGCGCTACCCCCTGCGCCACAATCAGCAAGGTCTGCGGGTCCGGACTGTTCTCGGTGATGCTGGCGCACGACCGGATTCTGGCCGACCCCGGAATGGCCATCGTGGCCGGGGGCATGGAGTCGATGTCCAATGCCCCGTACCTGGTCGAGAAGGCGCGGGACGGCCTGAGGATGGGACACAAGGAACTGCGCGATCACATGTTCCTTGACGGATTGCAGAACCCGTATGACGGACGGATGATGGGCTTCTTTGCCGAGGAGACCGCCCGCCGCTACCAGTTCAGCCGCCGGGAGCAGGACGAGTTCGCGGTGGAGTCGGTCACGCGCGCGCTGGCGTCGCGCGAGGACTTCGGATCCGAGATCGTTGAAGTGAATTACTTGTACCGTGGCAAAACGTTGACGGTAAGCGAGGACGAGGAGCCGGGTCGATGCGATCTGGGGAAGATACCCGCCATGCGTCCGGCCTTTGCACGGGACGGCACGGTTACGGCGGCGTCCAGTTCCTCGATTTCAGACGGCGCCGCGGCGCTGGTCCTGCTAAGTGAAAACCGTGCGGAAGAATTGGGCGTCGAGCCTCTGGCCCGCGTGACCGGTCACGCCACCCACGCGCATGAACCAGAGTGGTTTACGACCGCGCCCGGCCCGGCGATCGAGAAGGTCCTGGCGAAAGCGGGATGGGACGTCGGCGACGTGGACCTGTTCGAGATCAACGAGGCCTTCGCCTGCGTCACGATGGCCGCCATGCGCGACCTGGGCCTGCCGCACGGGAAGGTGAACGTGCGCGGGGGCGCCTGCGCGCTGGGTCACCCGATCGGCGCCAGCGGCGCCCGCATCCTGGTCACGCTGCTCCACGCCCTGCGCGACCGCGGCGGCGGCCGCGGCGTCGCCGCCCTGTGCATCGGCGGAGGCGAGGCCGTAGCCGTGGCCATCGAAACCCCCTGATCGCGGGGCCTACATGCCGGCGTAGTTGGGGCCGCCGCCCCCTTCCGGCGTAACCCAGTTGATGTTCTGCGCCGGGTCCTTGATGTCGCAGGTCTTGCAGTGGATGCAGTTCGGCGCGTTGATGACGAAACGCGGCGTGTCGCCTTCCCAGGCCACTTCGTATACGGCCGCCGGACAGTAGCGTTGCGCGGGCTCCGCGAAGCCCGGCAGGTTGTCCCGTATCGGCAGATCCTCGTCCTCCAGGACCAGGTGGCAGGGCTGGTCCTCTTCGTGATTCGTGGCCGAGAGGTACACCGAAGAAAGCCGGTCGAAGCTGATCTTGCCGTCCGGCTTCGGATACTCGATCCGGCGCGCCTTTGACGCCGGCAGCAGTTCCTCGTGGTCCGGCGTTCGGTTATGCAGCGTAAACGGCAGCCTCCCCCGGAAGACGTTCAGGTCCAGCCAGGTAAACGCCGACCCGGCGAGCAGGCCGAACCGGTGCTGGGCCGGCCCGAAATTTCGCGCCCTGAACAGTTCCTCGTGCACCCAGGAGCCGCCGATCCGGTCCTGGTAGTCGTCCAGGACCGCCGGCGGCGAATCGCCCGAAAGCGCGTCGAATACGGCTTCGGCGGCCAGCATGCCGGTCTTCATCGCCGTATGGTTGCCCTTGATCTTCGCCCCGTTCAGGAAGCCCGCATCGCATCCGGCCAGGAGTCCCCCGGGAAAGGCGAGCTTCGGAAGAGACTGCAGGCCTCCCTTGTTGACCGCGCGCGCTCCCCAGGAAATCCTTTCGCCGTCCTCGATGACCTCGCGAATGCGCGGATGGTGCTTCCAGCGCTGAAACTCCTCGTACGGATCGAGGTACGGATTGCGGTAGTTCAGCGCCACGATGAAGCCGAGATACACAAGGCCGTCATGCGCGTGATAAAGGAACCCGCCGCCTTCGGTCGTCTGTCCGAGCGGCCAGCCCAGGGTATGCACGACGGCGCCAGGGCGGCGCCGGTCCTCCGGAGCCCGCCAGACTTCCTTGATGCCGATGCCGTAATGCTGCGGATCGCTGTCCCTGCGCAGATCAAAGCGCTGCATCAATTCCTTGCCGAGATGGCCACGGCAGCCTTCCGCGAAGATCGTGTACGGCGCGCGCAGCTCGATCCCGGGGTCGTAGCCGGGTTTTTCGCTTCCGTCACGGGCACGGCCCATCTCGCCCGTGATCACGCCCGCGACCCGCCCGTTCTCGTAAACGATGCCGGACGCCGGATACCCCGGAAACACGTTGACGCCCAGGTTCTCCGCCTGGGCCCCCATCCACTGGCACAGCGCACCCAGGCTGACGATGCAATTGCCGTGATTGCGCATGGGGTGCGGAATGAAAGCGCCCGGCAGGCGCACGGATCGGCCGGGAGACAGGAGGAAGTGAAAATCGTCGGTTTCGACGGGCGTTGCAGGCGGCGCGCCCTGATCGCGCCAGCCGGGCAGCAGCTCATCCAGCGCCCGGGTCTCCAGCACCGCGCCGGAGACGATATGCGCGCCGATTTCCGCGCCCTTCTCCAGCAGGCAGATGTTCAGTTCGCGACCCGTTTCCCGAGCCATCTGAGCAAGCCGGATCGAAGCCGCCAGGCCGCAGGGCCCTGCCCCGACAACGATGACATCGAACTCCATGCTTTCGCGCACGCTCATTGCGCTGGCAGTGTACACCTCGCCACGCAGCGCGGTGCGAATGAGCGCGGAATTTTGCCGCGCGTGCTATTATCCGGCGCGGTCATCCATTCGAACTGGAGGGGACCTCATGACCCGAAATCTCCGTCATCGCCTGCTTGGCATCGCAATTCCAGCCGTTGCCCTGTGCATCCCGTTGGGAGCCGGCGCACAGGAACTTGAGGAAATCATCGTCACCGCCCGTAAGCGCGACGAGTCGCTGCTGGAGGCGCCGCTGTCGATCACCGTGTTCTCGGCCGAGGACCTCAGCCGGGCGGGCCTGGAAACGCTGGGAGACATCGCGCTGCAAACTACCGGGCTGTCCTTCCAGGACAACATCGCCAGCAATCGGCCCGGACGGCTCAACACGGTGATCCGCTTTCGCGGCATGTCGCCGCCCCGGGGATCGCCCCATCAGCAACTCGCCGGCCTGTTCGTGGACGGCGTGTTCGTCACGGGCGGCTCTCAATCCATTCCCATGCTGGACGTGGAGCGGGTGGAAGTCATCAAGGGTCCGCAGTCCGCGTTTTTCGGGCGCAACACTTTTTCGGGCGCGATCAATTACGTCACCCGTAATCCGAGCCTGACGGAATTTGAAGGCAAGGTGCGGGCTACCGCGGGGCAATACAGCCAGTACAACATCGCCGCCAGTTACGGCGGGCCGATTATCCAGGACAAGCTGGCCTTCCAGATCGGTCTGAGCGACTACAACAAGGGTTCGATGTACACGGCCAACGACGGCGGCGAACTGGGCAAGGAGTCCTCCGATTCCATCAGCCTGACGCTCCTTGCCGTGCCGAGCGACAATTTCACCGTGCGCGTCCGCCTCTTCAATCACGAGGACGACGATGGGCCGCCGGCAATCGGCTACCTGCCCGGTTCCGACTGGGACACCTGCACCGGCACGACCATACGGCGCCCGGACAACGACGGCAACATCACGACGCTTAATCCCACGCAATACATTTGCGGCCCGGTGCCCTTGCCGGGCGAGCCGGGCGCGCCCGACATTTCCGTAAACACCACGCTGTTCCCCGAAATCTTCAAGCGGATAACGCACCCGACGCGCTGTCCGGAGGATTGCTCCAACTGGCTGGTGCAGAACCTCGTGAACAACACGACTCTGGACGGCGTGCCCTCGCGCACAACGATGGGCATGAGCCGGGAGGTTTTCCGCTCCAGCATTGAACTGGACTATGGTTTCGCCAACGGCATGGACCTGTCGTTCAAGGCCTCCTATAACGACCATGGCGTGAACTGGATTCGTGACTTCGACATGACCGATTTCGAATCCTTCTGGACTTCCGACCCGCAGAGGAATGAAGACAAGGGCGCCGAGTTGCGGCTGACTTCCTCACCGGACAGCCGCATAAGCTGGATGGTGGGAGCGAGCTACACCGAGCAGGAAATCGCGCTGTCCGGCGTCGGTGGAGACGTGGTGGTGGCGTGCTTCCTGCCCGAAGCCATCGGCTGTTTCGGGCCGCTGTTTGTATCGCTTCCCCCCGTCCAGGGCGAGACCGCCAAGACACGCGGCATTTTTGCGGCCACGACCATTCCCCTGGGAGACCAGTTCGCAATTGACGTCGAGGCCCGCTACATGGCGGACCAGCGGGTGACCGGCGGTCTCGCCGCGGACTACAACGAAATCGTGCCGCGGGTCATTCTTCGCTGGCATCCCAATGACGACATCAACGTTTATGCCAGTTATTCGCTCGGCGTCCTGCCCGGCGTTTTGAACACCAACCTGATCAACGCATCGCGGGATCCGTTCATAGAGCCCTACGTGGATCGCGATACCGGAATGCCGAGCACGGAATCGGAGTACGACCAGATCCGGCGCAAGGCCCCGGAGGCCGGAGAATCCACCCCGACGCAGGAACTGGACGCGATCGAGGTAGGCATCAAGGTAGCCCTGATGGACGGACGTGGCCAGATCAGCGCGGCCGCCTACTACTATGAGTGGGTAGCGCAGTTGTTCACCAACTTCGTGGTCTATTACCAGGACGACCCGGACCCGGCCGCCCGCGATGGCGTGGCCGGCCCGCAGCAGCAACCCCGCACACTGGAGTTCAATTTCCCGGGGGACTCGAAGCTATGGGGAATCGAAGTGGAGAGTTCCTGGGCGCTGACCGACAACTGGATGATCGGCGCCAACGCCGCATGGCAGGACAACGAATACACGACGTTCGCCGCGACCTTCGTGCAAGACATCACCGGCAGCCGCAATCTGGCCGGCAACCAGTCGGGGCGCTATCCGGAACTGATGGGCAATGCCAGCCTGACCTATATGGACACATTGACGGCCGATTGGGACTTCTTCGCTCGCGGAGACTTCATGTACTACGGCAAGACCTGGGCGGGCAACGGCGGCAACCTGGCCAGGCTGGAGGGATATTGGCTGACCAATATCCGGGCCGGAGTCGAGCGGGACAACCTGCGTGTGGAGTTTTTCGTCAACAACGTCCTGGAGCAGGACACCTGGGTCGCTGCCGTAAGGAATACGAATTTCACGCAGTTCACGGGCTTCCGTTTCAACATCCACGGCGTCATGGTGGCGCCGCAGGACCTGCGGTCCGCCGGGATACAGGTGGACTGGAGCTTCTGATTCCCGTTACCGGGAGGGCGTGCGCCCTCCCGGTAATTCCGGCGCCGTGAGCGCTCCCCTCTGGACCCCGCCGCCGGAAAGGGCGCGCGCCAGCGCCATGGCGCGGTTCATGCGCGAGGCGGGGTTCTCCGACTACCCTGCCCTGCATCGCTGGTCGATTGACGATCCCGAGGCCTTCTGGGAGCGGCTCTGGCGTTTCTGCGCGATTCGCGGCAGCAGGGATTCCGGGGAAGTCCTCCGCGAGGGCGAACGGATACAGGACGCTGAATGGTTCCGCGGCGCGCGCCTGAATTTCGCCGAAAACCTTTTGTGGCAGGAAGAAAACCGAATCGCGCTGATCTACCGTGACGAAGCCGGGCGGCGGCGGGAAATGAGCTACGGGAGGCTGCGCGAAGAGGTGGGGCGCGTCGCCGCCGGTCTGCGCAGCCTTGGTGTGGAACGCGGCCACAGCGTTGCGGCCTGGATGCCGCACGTTCCCGAGACCATCGTTTTCATGCTGGCCGCCGCGAGCATCGGGGCCGCATTCAGCTCCTGCTCGCAGGAATTCGGCGTGCCCGCCGTGCTCGAGCGGTTCGGGCGCCTGGGGCCCAGGGTGCTGCTCGCCGCGGACGGCTATTACTGGCGCGGGCGTCCCATCGATCGCCTGACGGAACTTCAGGAAATACGCAAGGGACTGTCGGGGCTGCAGACGACGGTGATGGCGCCCTGCCTCGGCAGCGCCGGGGACCTTCCCCGGGATGCCGGGACCGTTCCTTACGACGATCTCGGCAACCCGGCAACGCCATCCTATGAGCAGCTCCCCTTCGACCACCCTCTTTACGTGGTGTTTTCCTCCGGCACTACCGGAGCGCCCAAGTGCATCGTGCATCGCGCCGGCGGCGCGCTCCTGCAGCATGTCAAGGAGCATCGCCTGCATGCCGACGTCGGCCCCGACGACCGGCTGTTCTACCTGACGAACTGCGGCTGGATGATGTGGAACTGGCTGGTCGGCGGACTGGCGTCGGGCTGCACGCTGCTTCTGTACGAGGGTTCGCCCCTGCACCCGTCGCCGGACGCGCTGTGGAAGATCGCCGGGGAAGAGAAGGTGACCGTGTTCGGCGCCAGCGCCGCCTACCTCAAGGCCATGGAAAACGCGGCGGTGCGGCCGCGAGCGGTTTCCGATCTTTCCCGTTTGCGGGCCCTTCTTTCGACCGGTTCGCCGCTCGCGCCCCGGAGCTTCGATTACGTTTACCGGGAGGTGAAGAGCGACATCATGCTGGCGTCCATTGCCGGGGGAACGGATTTGCTTGGCTGCTTCATCTCGGGCAACCCCATGCTGAGCGTTTATCGCGGGGAAATGCAGTGCCGGGCGTTGGGAATGGCGGTTGACGTCGTCGATTCCGATGGCCGGCCGGTTCGCGAACGGACCGGTGAGCTGGTCTGCACGCGTCCGTTCCCGTCTATGCCGCTGGGCTTTCTCGACGATCCCGGCGGCAGGAAATATCACCAAGCCTATTTTGCGAGGTTTCCCGACGTCTGGGCCCATGGCGATTACGCCGAGATTACCGGCACCGGCGGCCTGGTGATCCACGGACGGTCCGACGCGGTGCTGAATCCGCGCGGGATCCGGATCGGCACCGCCGAGATCTATCGCGTCGTGGAGGCGCTGGACGAAGTCGCGGAGGCGCTGGCCGTCGGCCAGGAGTATGAAGGCGATGTTCGCGTCGTCCTGTTTCTGCGACTGACCGTTGAAACCGTCGATACGGAATTGCTGAAGAAGCGGGTGCGGGAAGCGCTGCGCGTTGACGCCAGCCCCCGCCACGTGCCCGCACGAATCTTCATTGCCCCCGATCTTCCGCGAACCATCAGTGGGAAAATCAGCGAACTGGCGGTTCGGGAAGTCATACATGGCCGCGAGGTCGCCAACCGCAAGGCCCTGGCGAACCCCGAATCCCTGGAGTTTTTCACCGGACTGGAGAAAGAACTGGCATGAAGAAGGCGCGCATCGAAGCCGGCGGGCTAGCACGGGACGTAACGGTGGGGGCGGACGGCAGTTTCCGCCTGCCCGGCGGCGAGCGCTATGAGCCCGGGACCTGGTGCTGGCTTCCGCCGGCGCACACGGTCATCTACGGCCTGGCCCTGAATTTCGCCGACCATGCCCGCGAACTGAAATTCGCGGAATTGCCATCGGAACCCATACCCTTCATCAAGAACCCGTCGTCTGTCGTGGGCCACCTGGCCGAAGTCGTCCGGCCGGCGGGAGTCCGCTACATGCACTACGAAGGCGAACTGGGCGTCGTGATCGGCCGCGAGGCGCGGCGTGTGAGCCGTGAGGAGGCGATGGACTGCGTGTCGGGCTACACCATCTGCAACGACTTCACTGTGCGTGATTTCGTCGGCAACTTCTATCGCCCGCCCATCAAGGCCAAGGGCTTCGACACCTTCGGCCCGGTCGGTCCATGGATCGTCGATGCGGCTGACATCGCCGATCCGCACGAGATGTCCATTCAGACCCGGGTCAACGGGGAATTGCGCCAGGACGGCAACACCCGCGACCTGATTTTCGACATTCCGACGCTGATCGAGTGGTTTTCCGGGTTCATGACCCTGGCGCCCGGTGCGATCATCTCCACCGGCACCCCGCACGGCCTGTCCGACGTCAAGCCGGGCGACACTGTCGAAGTCCGCATCGAAGGCATCGGGAGCCTGGTGAACCCCATCGTCGCCGAATAGCCTCCGCTCTCAGGAGCGGCGGTAGATCATCAGCACGCCGATCCCGCCGGTCAGGGCGCAGGCGCAAATGAGCATGGTCATTGGCGCCGGGGAGCCGCTCGGCAACCAGCCCATCAACTGGAAGCCCACGCCGCCCGCCATGATCTGCGAAAAGCCGACAATGCTGGAGGCCGCGCCGCGCCTCGCAGGTGCGGCGGAAAGTGCGGCGGCCATGCATTGCGGCTGGGATATCCCGTTGGCGAAACTGAGCATAACGGCCGGGCCGACGATGGAGTAGAGGTTCACCACACCGTTCATGACAAGTCCCAGCATCAGGCCGCCGCCGATCGCATACGAAAGGATTCCGCAGGCCAACAGCCCACGGCTGGCCAGCGCCCCCCAGCCGGAGAACGCGTTGCCGAGCAGGTAGCCCACGGTCAGGTAGATGAACACGTAGCCGAATTGGAACGGCTCATAGCCCAGCATGTCTATGACCAGGTAGGGAGAGGCGGAGAGATAGCCGTATACACCCACCTGAACGGCGATCAGGATCGTCAGGTTGCCGATAAAGCCGGTGGTGAGGAAGGGCGACTTGCCCGCTGCGCCGCCGGTGTTCCTGTCCGCTTCGAACGCCTTGCCCCTTTGGGGCTTGTGGGTTTCCGGCATCCACTTGATCGCCATGAGCAGCAAAAGCGCCGAACACGCGCCCAGCAGCAACGGAATGCTGCGCCAGCCGACCGCGGTTACGAGATAGCCGGCGATTACCGGCGCAAGCATCGGGCCCATGACCAGCGCCATGGTCATGAAGCTCACCGCCCGGGCCAGCTTCTCCGGCGGTATCACGTCGGCCGCCACCGCTCGGCCCATCGTGGAACCCGCCGCCACGCCGACCGCCTGCACTACCCTTCCCAGGATCAGCATCGCAAGAGAATCCGCCCAGTAACTGATGGCCGAGCCGATACAGAAGACCGTAAGTCCAAGCAGGATCACCCGCCTTCGCCCGAAGCGGTCGGAAATCGGCCCATAAGCCAGCATCGAGAACGCAAGCGCGGCGGAGAAACCGGATATTACCCATTGCGTGTCCGCAACCGTCGCGGAAAAACTGTCCCGGATACTTGGGAGGGCCGGTACGAAGATCTGCATTGCAAGGGGGCTCAGTGCGTGAATCACCGTAACGATGACGATGATGGTGCCGGTCCGTGCCTTACTGAGATCAGACATTAGATAATAGTTATAAGTATCTGTAATATATTTATTATTAAAGCCGTTATTGCTCCTGCCACAAGATCATCAAGCAGAATGGCGGCGCCCCCGGTAAATCGCTTCTCCATCGTGCTCACCGGCCAGGGCTTGACGATGTCGAGCAGCCGAAACAACACGAAGGCCGCAGCAACCCACGGCAACGACGGGCTCAGGAACAGCAGGGCAAGATACATGCCCAGCACCTCGTCGAGGACGACGAAGGACGGGTCGTCCCGCCCCGCCCTGCGGGCGCAGGCCCCGCAGGCCACCGCGGCAGGCACGGCGGCCAGGACGAGCAACAGGGCCTGCAACGCCCTGCCCATCGGCAGAGTCAGCCACCAGATCAACAGGCCCCCGGCCGAGCCCCAGGTGCCGGGCGCGACGCGCAGATAGCCCAGACCCAGCCCGGATCCGGCAAGTTGAACAAGCCGCGCTTTCACGAAAAATGCCGAAAACCCGAGTCGGGCGGTTCCCAGGGTCGACCGCCGCGTGTCAGTCGCAGCCCTGTTCCCTGGTGCAGCTCACCGATACGGGTAAGCTGCAGCTCACCTGACAGGGCCTTCAGGCGAGGCTCGTTCTCCCTTGGGACGGCAAAGCAAAGTTCGTAGTCGTCGCCACCCGCCAGCGCCAGCCGACAGGAGTCGTCCGGGTCGGCAAAGTCCCGTAATGCGTCTGAAATGGGCAGGTTTTCGGTCTCTACGCGCCCCTTGAGTCCGCAGTGCCGCAGCAAGCGCGGCAAATCCGTCAACAGGCCGTCCGACAGGTCCATGCAGGCGGTTGCGATTCCGGCGAGTCGCCCGCCGAGTTCGATTCGCGGCTCCGGATAGCAGAAGCGGCGAACAAGCTCTTTTTGAACCGTCTCGCTCAGGGAGGATGCAGTGCCTGCCAGACGTTGTTTCAGGACCTCGAGGCCGGCGGCGGCGTCTCCGAGGAAGCCGGACACCCAGATGCCGTCCCCCGCACCCGCGCCGCCGCGGCGCAATACCGCGTCCGGCCGTGCCGCACCATGGGCGGTCACAGTGATGCTGAGCGGGCCTCTCACAAAGTCGCCGCCCACCACTTGCACGCCATGCTCATCCGCCAGCACGTAGAGCCCGTCGGCGAATCCACCCAGCCAATCCTCGTCGGCGGCCGGGACCGACAGCGTAACGACCGCCCAAAGCGGGCGCGCGGCCATGGCGGCCAGGTCGCTGAGGCTGACCGCCAGGGCACGGTAACCGACGGCATGGGCCGAAGTGCCTGCGGGAAAATGCACTCCCTCGTTGAGCGTGTCGGTCGTGATCAGCAACCGCTCGCCGCGGGGGCAACGGAGCATGGCGGCGTCATCGCCCGGTCCGATCAGCACGTCATCGCCGTCCGCCGAATGACGGGCAAACACGGTCTCGATCAGCCGGTCTTCCCGCTCAGTCGGCATGCTCGGCTTCCGGATCAGGTTCGTCCGGCGGATTGGCCCTGGCCCAGCGATCCAGCACCGCGTTGACGAACCGGTACCCGTGATCGGCTCCGAACTGCCGCGCCAGCTCGATGGCCTCGTTGATGACTACGGCCCGGCTCGTGCCGCGGCCCTTCATTTCGGCGAGGGCCGTCCAGAGAACGGCGCGCTCAACGGGATCGATTCGTTCGACTGGGATATCGCTGGCGGCCGAAATCTCCGCGTCCAGTTCGTCGCGGCGCGCCGTTATGTTGCGCAGGAGCTCGGTGAAGAACTCCGAATCGGAACGGCGGTATTCCTCGCGCTGGCGAAACTGGGCCAGTATTTCGTCCGCATCGGAGCCGGCAAGCTGCTGCTGGTACAGCGCCTGCACCAATAGCCGGCGGGCCCGGCGGCGGCTTTCCCAGCGCACGGGCTAGTCCGAATCCGCGTGCAGGATGCGAAGGATTGCGTTGGCGGCCTCGCGCCCCTTGTTGCGCTCCGGATCTCGCACGCCGCAACGCTCTTCCGCCTGGGCCCGGTTCCCGCAGGTCAGCACGCCCAGGGCAACGTGGACGTCCTGCTTGAGGCTTACGCGCATCAGCCCGGCGCAGCACTCGCGCGCGATGTGATCGTAGTGGTCGGTTTCGCCGCGAATGAGCACCCCCAACGCGGCCACGGCGTCCGGCGCATGACGGCGTATCAGGCGACTCACCGCCAGCGGCAGTTCCCAGCAGCCCGGCACCCGCCGCAGCAGGATTCGTTCTCCCTCTACGCCCGCCTCTAGGAAACGCTCGCGGGCGCCCTTCTCCAGACGCTCGCCAAAGTCCTCGTAGTAATCGGCCGTAACGATCAGGATCTTCAGTTTCGACGCCCCTGCAACCACGGCAGCTAGTCCCCCGCATCGACGAACTTGACGACTTCCAGGCCGAAGCCGGAGAGCGCATGGATATTGCGGGGAGCGCCCAGCACGCGCATGCGCGTCACGCCGAGGTCGCGAAGAATCTGCGCGCCGGCGCCGATCGTGCGCAAGTCGGTGACTTCCTCGCCTACGGCCCTGCGGGGGCCGTTCAGCGACGACATGGCGGCCATCATGCTTCGCGGCGATTCCTCGTAGCACAACAGCACGGCCACGCCCGCTTCGGACGCATAGATCTGGTTCAGCGCGGCGTCGAAGGGCCAGCCCAGGTCGGCCTGGACGCCTGCCGCATCGCGCAGCGTGTTGTGCACGTGAACCCGGACCAGCGGCGCATCGTCCTTGCGGAGATCGCCGTGCACCAGCGCCAGGTGCACCGTGCGGGCAACCTGGTCCTCGTAGGCAATCAGCCGGCAGGGGCCGAAGCGCGTCCGGGCGTTCCGTTCTTCCAGGCGCTCGACGAACTTGTCCTTTTCGAGGCGGTAACGGATCAGGTCGGCGATGCTGCCGATCTTCAGGCCCCGTTCGGCCGCGAATTTCTCCAGGTGGGGGCGTCTTGCCATGCTGCCGTCCTCGTTGAGGATCTCGACGATCGCCGCGGAAGGCGGCAATCCGGCCAGCCGTGCAAGATCGCATCCCGCCTCGGTATGGCCGGCGCGACTGAGCACGCCGCCCGGCTGGGCCATGACGGGGAAGACGTGCCCCGGCTGGCGCAGGTCCTCCGGCCGGGCGTCCGGCGCGGCCGCGACCCGTATGGTGTGGGCCCGGTCGTGCGCGGATATTCCAGTGGTAACGCCCTCCGCCGCCTCGATCGACACCGTGAAATTGGTGCTGCGCTGGACGTTGGTGTCCGCCACCATCAGCGGCAGGCGCAGGCGGCGGCAGTGCTCGGGCGTAAGGGTGAGGCAGATCAGGCCGCGGCCATGCAGGCTCATGTAATTGATGTCCGGGGCGGTAACGCTGGACGCGGCCATCACCAGGTCGCCCTCGTTCTCGCGGTCCTCGTCGTCGACGATGATGACCATGCGGCCCGCGCCGATGTCGGCAATGATTTCTTCGGTGCTGGAAAACATCGTGGGTCCGGCCCTTCAGGAGGTCGCCGCCAATCGTGCGACGTAACGCGCAATGATATCGATTTCCAGGTTCAGCCGGCTTCCGGCGCGGCAGTCGGACAGCGTGGTCTCCCTGAGCGTGTGGGGCACCAGGTTGACCGAAAACGAGTCCGTGGAGACGTCATTGACCGTCAGGCTCACGCCGTCAAGCGCCACCGATCCCTTGGGTGCGATGAACCTGTTCAACTCCCGGGGCGCGGAAAGGACCAGTTCGACGGAGCGCCCGTCTTCGCGAACCTGAACCACCTCGGCGGCGCCGTCCACGTGGCCCATCACGAAATGCCCGCCCAGAGCGTCTCCGGCCGCAAGGGCCGGCTCGAGATTGACGCTCTGCCCGACGGTCCATTCCCCCAGCACCGTGTCGGCAAGCGTTCTCGCCGAAACGTCCATGGCCACGACGCCCTTCGTGGATTCCACGATCGTCAGGCAGACCCCGCTGACGCAGAGGCTGGCGCCGACTTCCAGCGCCGGGAGGGCGATTCCACGGGTGTCGATGCGCAGCCGCCGGTCGCCGCTGTCGAAGGCGTCCACTCCGATGACCGTGCCGACGGTCTGGACAATGCCGGTGAACACGTCAGTCCTCCGCCGGCGCGAGTATCAGCCGAACGTCGGGCCCCACCCTGCCCGCTTCCAGCACCCGGAACGAAGGCCGCTGGCTCATGTCCTTAAGCGGGGCGAGCCGGAACAGCCCGGCGGCGCCGTCGCCCAGAAGGACCGGCGCGGTATACAGCACCACCTCGTCGATGAGCTTCCCGGCCAGCAACGCCCCGCACAGAACCGCGCCCGCCTCCACGTGGATCTCGTTGAATTCCATGTCCGCCAGCAGTCCCATCGCGGCGGGAAGCGAAACGTGCCCGTCGTTTCCGGCAGGCAGTCTGCAAACGGCCGCCCCGGCGTTCGACAGGTCCGACGCCCGGCGCCTTGCGGCCTCGTCATCCGGCGCGCAGTGCAGCACGTGAATGTCGCCGGGCCGGTCGAACAGCCGCGCATCGGGAGGCGTACGCAGTTTCGAGTCCAGGACAACCCGGGCCGGCGGCTTGATTTCGCCCAGGTCGTCGCGCCGCGCATCAAGGCGGGGATCGTCCGCAAGCAGTGTGCCGATGCCCGTGAGCACCGCCGAACTGCGGGCGCGCCAGCCGTGTCCGTCGCGGCGCGCCTCGGAAGAAGTAATCCACTGGCTCACGCGGTTGGCCAGCGCGGTGCGGCCATCGAGGCTGGCGGCCAACTTTACGCGCACCCAGGGCCGGCCGCGTTCCCAGCGGGACAGATAGCCGGGGTTCAGTTCCCGGGCCTGCGCTTCCAGCACTCCGCCCTGGGCGTCGATGCCGGCTTCGCGCAGCCGCTGTGCGCCGGCGCCCCGAACGTTCGTGTTCGGGTCCGTAAGGGCGTATACCACGCACGTCACGCCTGCGGCCGCCAGGGCGTCCGCGCAAGGGCCGGTGCGCCCGCGATGCGCGCAGGGTTCAAGGGTTACGTAGCAGGTGGCGCCCCTGGCGGCCGCACCGGCCTCCTTCAGAGCGCGAATCTCGGCGTGATCTTCGCCTGCGCGGCGATGCCAGCCGCCGCCCACGAGCTCGCCGTCCTTTACCAGGACGCAGCCGACGCGGGGGTTGGGGTCGGCGGTGTTCAGCCCCCTTGCGGCAAGCTCCAGCGCCTCTTTCATCCAGCGCCGGTCGGTGCGGGGATCGGCGGATTGAACGGGTCTGGCACTTTGCGACGACATGAGCGAGACACGGCGCTACGAATACACCGGAAATCGGCGGCAGGTCTCCAGCACCCGTTCCCGCACGCGCGCAATCAGGGCTTCGTCATCGGGGCTGCCCACCACCGAGGCGATCGAATCCACCAGCATCGCGATCTCCGGTCCGCCGAAACCGCGCGTGGTGCAGGCGGGCGTCCCGAGGCGCAGACCGCTGGTGACCATGGGCGAGCGGGGATCGTTCGGAACGGTGTTCTTGTTGACCGTGATGTTGGCCCGGTCCAGCGCTTCCTCCGCCTGGGCGCCGGTCACACCCGCCTCGCTCAGGTCCACGAGAAACAGGTGGTTTTCGGTCTTGCCGGAAACGATGCGCAATCCTCTCTCGCTCAAACCATCGGCGAGGGCCGCGGCGTTGCGCTTCACCTGCCGCTGGTAATCGCGAAATTCCGGCTGCAGGGCCTCCTCGAAGGCCACCGCCTTGGCCGCGATGGCGTGCATGAGCGGGCCGCCCTGGGTGCCGGGGAATACCAGCGAGCGCAGTCGCTTTGTGATTTCCGGATTGTCGCGAGCCAGAATCAGTCCGCCGCGCGGCCCGCGCAGGGTCTTGTGCGTGGTGCTGGTGACGACGTCCGCCAGCGGTGTCGGATTGGGATACTCGTCCACCGCCACCAGCCCCGCAACATGCGCCATGTCCACCATGAGGTAGGCGCCCACCTCGTCCGCGACCTCGCGGAATATCTTCCAGTCGGCGACCCGGGAATAGGCCGAGAACCCGCCCACGATCATGCGCGGCCGGTTCTTGAGCGCCTGATCGCGCAAATGGTCGTAATCGATCAGTTCCGTCTTCGGGTCGAGCCCGTAACTCGACACCTTGAACAGCTTGCCCGAGATGTTCACCGGCGATCCGTGGGTGAGATGGCCGCCGTGGCTCAGGTCCATGCCGAGAATCCCGTCTCCGGGCTTCAGCAGCGCGAGGTACGCGGCCGTGTTGGCCTGCGTTCCCGAGTGCGGCTGCACGTTCGCGTAGTCCGCTCCGAACAGGCGCGAGGCCCGCTCTATGGCCAGCGACTCGGCCACGTCCACGTGCTCGCAACCGCCGTAATAGCGGCGGCCCGGGTAGCCTTCGGCGTACTTGTTGGTTAGCACCGAGCCCTGCGCTTCCATCACGCGGCGGCTGGCATAGTTTTCCGAGGCGATGAGCTCGACAAAGTCTTCCTGCCGCTTGACTTCAGCCTGCAGGGCTTCGCCAAGCTGCGGATCGAATCGGGCGATTTCGGGGTATTCAGTGGCCATGGGTCTCCGGCAGGTACGTCGTTTTTCGGGAAATTTCGTCGCAATTAAAAGCGGGGGATTCCGTTTCGGGCAAGTGTACCGGTAACGGCGCCGAATCGGGCCGCTATCGGTTTTCCACCAGGCTCCCGACCACCGCGGTCCAGGCGGAAGCCAGGTTTTCACGCGAGTAGCCGCCCCCGCCCATGGCCAGGATCCGCCCCCGGCAGGCGGACCGCGCCAATTCGCACAGGCTTTGCGTCGCATGAGCGTGCGTCGCGGCGCTGTAATTCAGCCTGCCCAGCGGGTCTCCTTGCAAACCGTCGGCGCCGCACTGCAGCAATATGAATTCGGGCGCGCATTCGCGAACGTGCGCCTCGACTTTTTCGAACGCGGCCAGAAATTGCGAATCGCCGTCTCCCGGCTGCAGGCACAGGTTGATCTTGCTGCCGTGGGCCGGCCCCCTGCCCCGCTCGTTCTCGCTGCCCGTACCGGGATACTGCCAGCGACCGTCCTCGTGAATGTCCGCGAAGAACAGGAGCGGATCGTCTTCGTAGGCATAGTAGACGCCGTCGCCGTGGTGCACGTCGATATCGACGTAGGCGATGCGCTGCACATCATGGACCGATCGCAGGGTCTCGATGACCACGCCGATGTCGTTGAGCACGCAGAAGCCCGCGGCGTGTTCCCTCCCGGCGTGATGGAGGCCCCCTATCGGCAGAAAGGCATTGCCGACCCTGCCCTGCATGATCGCATCGGTTGCGTGGAGCGCGGCGCCCACGACGCTGCGGGCGGCTTCGAACAGCCCGCTTCGGGCCGGCGTGTCGCCCCCGTCCAGGAACCCCCGGTCCTCATCGCAGCGCCTCCTGGCGAACTCGAGGTAGTCCCGGCTGTGGAACCGCTCCAGTTCCTCCAGCCCGGCTGGCCCCGCCGACTCGACTCGGATCGCGTCCCCCAAATCGAGTCTCGCCAAGGCCTGTTCGAAGGCCCCGTGCCGGTCCAGCCCGAAGGGATGATCGCCGGACCAGCCGTAACCGGACAATTGGCTGCCGCCCATGACCAGTGTCGGAGCCATACGCGCCGCCTCAGTCGATGGCGGAACGCGCGTTCAGGAACATCTGCATCCACGGACCATGCTCCCCCCAGCCGGGCGGATGCCAGGAGTGCTGCGCGGACCGGAACAGCCGTTCCGGATGCGGCATCAGGGCGGTCACTCGCCCGTCCACGGATGTCAGGCCGGCCAGCCCCCCGGGCGACCCGTTCGGATTGGCCGGGTAGACCTCGGTGGGCGCTCCGTGCCCGTCCACGAACCGGCAGGCGGCCAGGTTCGACTCTGCGCATTCCCTGCGCTGCCGGCGCGTCGCGAATTCGGCCCGTCCTTCACCGTGCGACGTCGCGATCATCAGCAGGGAGCCTTCCATGCCCGCCAGTAGCAAGGAAGGACTGGGCTCGACCCGCACGATGCTGAGCCGCGCCTCGAACTGCTCGGAACGGTTGCGGGTAAAGCGCGGCCAGTGCTCGCATCCGGGAATCAATTCCGAAATCAGGCTGAGCATCTGGCAACCGTTGCAAACGCCCAGCGTGAACCGGTCCGGCCTCTCGAAATACCGCGCGAAGACTTCGCGCGCCCTTTCGTTCATCAGGATGGAGCGCGCCCAGCCGCCCCCGGCGCCGAGCACGTCGCCGTAGGAAAACCCGCCGCAGGCCGCGAGGCCCTGGAACCCGCTCAAGTCCTCCCCGCCGCCGAGGATGTCCGACATGTGCACGTCCACGGCCACAAAACCGGCTTGCGTGAAGGCCGCGGCCATCTCCGCCTGACCGTTTACGCCCTGCTCGCGCAATATGGCCACCCGGGGCCGGGCGCCGCCGGCGGGCGCGCTGCGGACCTTGCCGGCCTCGCGCGGAGGATGGCCGGCTACGGCCGTCAATCCGGGATCGTTTTCGTCCAGAAGGCTTCGGAACTGCTCTTCGGCCGTCTCCGGATTGTCCCGCAGCGACTGCATGCGGTAACTCAGCTCCGACCAGCACCGGTGCAATTGCACGCGGTCGAATTCCAGCTTGCCGTCCCGGTGTCGAATCCCGATTTCGCGCGGACGCGGCGAGTCGCCCTCCGAAGCCGTGACCCCACCCAGGTCCAGCAGGCATTCATCCAGGCCGTTATCCCGGCACAGGGACCGGACTCTGTCGAGCTGGTCCTCATGAACCTGGAGCACGCCACCCGGCTCCTCGGAGAACAACCGTGCCAGGAAGTCCTGGCCTCCCGCGTCTGGCATTTCCAGTTGCAGGCCCAGGCGGCCCGCAAAGGCCATTTCGCACAAGGTAACGAAAAGCCCTCCGTCGGACCGGTCGTGCCAGGCCAGCGCAATTCCTTCCGCGGCCAGCTCGCGCAAGGTCCCGACCAGCGCGGCCAGCAGGCCGGAGTCGTCCAGGTCGGCGGGTTCGCCCCCGGATCGGCCGAACGCCTGGGCCAGGCAGCTCCCGCCCAGGCGGTTGCGGCCCGGCGACAGGTCGAACAGAAGCAGACGGGTCCCGGGCACGTCCGCCAGTTCGGGCGTCAGCGTGCGCCGCAGGTCCGATACCGGGGCAAACGCGGTCACCACCAGCGAGACCGGGGCCGTAACCACGTGCTCCCGGCCGTCGGCGTTGTTCCAGGACGTCCGCATGGAAAGCGAATCCTTGCCGACCGGCGCAGCAACCTTCAGCTCCCGGCAACAGGCCGACAGGGCTTCGACGGCCATGCGCAGGGCCGATGCCTGGCCCGGCTCGGCCGGCGCCGCCATCCAGTTGGCGGAAATGCGAACATGGGCCGCCTGTCCGATGTCGGCGGCGGCGATATTCGTCAATGCCTCCGCCAGGGCCAGGCGGCTGGCCGCGGCCGGATCGATGACGGCCACGGGCGTGCGTTCGCCGACCGCCATCGCTTCCCCGGCGTGGCCGTAGAAGTCGCGCGCCGTCACGGCCACGTCGCTGACGGGAACCTGCCAGGGCCCGATCAATTGATCTCGCGCAACCAGTCCGCCGACGGTCCGGTCCCCGATGTGGATCAGGAAGGACTTGTCGGCCACCGCGGGCATGGACAGGACGCGCTTCGCGGCCTCTTCGGGATCGATGCCGTCCAGTTCCAGGGAGTCCGCGCGCGGCCGGTGTTCCGACAGGCGCATGGTCATGCCGGACGCCCCGCCGAACAGCAGGTCAAGCGGCATGTCCACCGGCGGCGGCCCCGAGTCGCGAAGCAGCCGTATCCGGCCGTTGTCGTCCATCCGGCCGAGCAGCGACCAGGGACAGCGCTCCCGCCGGCACAGCGCCTCGAATTCCTCCAGCCGCGCCCCGTCCACGGCCAGCATGTAGCGTTCCTGCGCCTCGTTGCACCAGGTTTCAAGCGGCGACATGCCCGGGTCGGCGCTCGGAATGGCGTCGTAGGCAAGGTCCGCGCCCCTTCCGCTGTCGTGCAGCAACTCCGGAATCGCGTTGGACAGCCCCCCGGCTCCCACGTCGTGGATGCCGAGAATCGGGTTCCCGCCCTCCTCCGCAAGGCCCAGTTCGCAGCAGCGGTCGATGACCTCCTGCGCGCGCCGCTGCATCTCGGCGTTGCCGCGCTGCACCGATGCGTAGTCGAGTTCCTCATGATCGGCGCCGCTGCCCCTGGAGGAAGCGGAACCGCCGCCCACTCCGATCCGCATGGCCGGTCCCCCCAGAACGACCACCAGCGACCCCGGCGGTGACTTGAGCTTGTGCACGTCGGGGTCGCGAACGGCGCTCACGCCGCCGGCGATCATGATCGGCTTGTGGTAGCCCCAGTGGCGCGCGCCGTCCTGTTCGAAGCAACGGAAATATCCCGACACCGCGGGGCGGCCGAACTCGTTATTGAACGACGCCGCCCCGATCGGCGCCTCCAGCATGATCTGCAGAGGAGAGGCAAGTCGGCCGGGCCGCTCGATTCGGTTCTCCCAGGGCCGGGCCGCATCGGGGATCCTGAGATCGGAAACAGTAAACCCGGTCATTCCAGCCTTGGGCCGGGCGCCGCGTCCCGTGGCCGCGCCGTCACGAATCTCGCCCCCCGCTCCCGTCGCGGCGCCGGGAAAGGGCGAGATCGCCGTGGGGTGATTGTGCGTTTCCACCTTGATGCAGGTATGCGCCGGCTCGTCAAAGACGGTGTATTCCTGTCCAGCGGCGCTCACGAACAGCCGGCGGGCCGGTCCGCCCGAGATGACCGCGGCATTGTCGACGTATGCCGACAGCAATCCCTCCGGGCTGCGCGCCGAGGTCAGGCGGATTAGGTCGAAGAGCGAATGCTTCAGCGGTTGCTCTCCATCCCACCAGTCGGCATTGAAAATCTTGTGCCGGCAATGCTCGGAGTTGACCTGCGCGAACATCATCAGTTCGGCGTCTGTCGGGTCGCGTCCCAACGCCCCGAAACCCTCTTCCAGGTAGGCAATCTCCTCCGGAGACAAGGCCAGGGCCATTTCCCGGTTGGCCCGTTCCAGCGCCGCGCGGCCTTCCGCCAGCAGGGGGACCGCTTCCGGCGGCCGGGGAGATTCCGGGGCGAACAGTTCCTCCAGCGGAACGCCGTCAGGCAACAGGTCCTGGGTCATGCGGTCGAACAGCTCGGCGCGCGCTTCCCGGCCCAGGGTCCTCGAAGCGGCGATCCGGTAGCGCACGGCGCGTTCGATGCGATGCGTACTCGGAAAACCGCACAGGCGCGCAATCTCGCTGGCCTTGGTGGACCATGGCGAGATGCTGCCGCGCCGGGGGAGCGCCAGGAGCACCTCTCCGGCGTCGTCGAATTCCGGCTGCGGCCAGTCCGGTCCGTAGTTCAGCAGATCACGCAGGCGGTCGAGTTCGGCGCCTTCCGGTTCTGGATCGATGCTGACAAGGTGAACGAACCTGGCGCTTACTTCCCGGACGCCCGGTTCCCGGGCCCGCAAACGGCTCAGGAGTTGCTTGCGTCGGAACGGAGATAGTGCGCCGGAACCTGGAAGCGCCAGCATTCTTTGGCCCCTAGTCGGAGCCAGCCCCTCCAGGGGCATACACAGGCGCCGGAAACTGCGTCACGTTGCCCTCCTCGGCGGACGAAATCTTGCTCACGCCGCGCTTCTCCACTTCGTCGATGCGCAAAACGCAATGCAGGGGAATATAGGTGCGGCGCACTCCGGAGAACTCGGATTTGATCTTCTCCTCGCCCGGGTCCACGACCAGCGACGTGCGCTTGCCGAACTCCATTCCGTCCACTTCGACGAACCCGAACATTCCGCCCTGGGAAACCCCGCGGGCGTACATTTCGTAGACCTTGCCCTGGTTCAGGAAGCTGATGCGATAAAGGGGCTTGGCCGCCATGATCGGGGCGAATTATAACGGTTCGTGTCCTTGCGTTTGAAGATAGTAATTCAAGACGAATAATAATGATTCTCATTTATGTTAGACTCACAATCCGCTTGAACCTTCAACAACGTTACTTTGGCGAGAGAAATCGGTCTTGACGAATTGCCGACGGGCTGCGGGAGCGAAATCCGCGCCGTCAACGGCGAAGGGCGGGACTCCCGGGAGCTCCTGACGCTGGGGCTGGTGCCCGGAGTCCGCGTTCGGGTTTTGCGTCGCGGCATAGGTGGCGATCCCCTGGAAATCGTCGCCGGTGGCCATCCCGTTTGCCTGCGGCGGGATCAATCACGCATGATTCGCGTCCTGGCGGCCACAGACAAGTCCTGAATCCCGCCATGCCCCGCCGCCCGCTGATCGCGGTCCTGGGTTGCCCCAACACGGGCAAGAGCACTGTTTTCAACCGACTTACCGGTCTCAGGCAACGAACCGGGAATTATCCGGGCGTAACCGTCGAGAAGATCACAGGTGTCGCGCGCCTCGGAAAACACGAGGTGGAACTGGTGGATCTTCCCGGCACCTATTCACTGGCCGCGGACGGGCCGGAATCCGGAATCACGCTGGACGTCGTACTTGGAATGGCCGAGGGGATTCCTCGGCCAGATGCCCTTTTGCTCGTGGCCGACGCCACCAACCTGCGGCGGAGCCTGTACCTCTTTTCCCAGACGCGGGAGCTCGGGCTGCCGGTAGCGGTCGCGCTGAACATGCAGGACGTGGCCAAGCGCCAGGGAGAAACACTGGACGCCCAGGCGCTTGCGGGCCAGCTCTTGGCTCCGGTCGCGCCGATGACCGCGAACCGCGGAAAGGGAATTCAGGGACTTCGTTCAATCCTGCAACGGCTGCTTGCCGGGTCCGCGGCCCCGGCGGCCGCGATCATGCCGGAGGTGCGGGAGGAGGCGGCCAAAATGCGGACAAACCTGGGTACGCCTGCGCCTGAGATTCCGTGCCTGGAGCGCGCAATCATCGATACCGGGGGAGAGTTTGAACGGCGATTGCTTGAATCGGGCGGACAGAAGGCCCGGGAGGTGCTGGAAACAACGCGGGGCCGATTACATAGGCAAGCCGGCCGGGAGAGCCTGCAAAGCCGCGAGGCGCGCCGGCGCTACGGCCAGGTGGACGAGTGGCTCGCAGGGATCGGAGTGCCGGGCCGGGCGGCTGGTCCGGCTCGGACCGGATGGGTGGAGCGCATGGTCAGCCATCCCGTCACCGGCCCCATCGTGTTTCTTGCCGTGATGAGCGCGGTGTTTCAGGCGGTGTTCGCCTGGGCCACCCCGCTGATGGACGCAATCAGTACTTTCTTTGAAGATGCGGGCGCCCTGGCCCTCGCGACGCTGCCGGCCGGCGCCCTCTCCAGCCTGCTGATCGACGGCTTGTGGTCCGGCGTGGGCGCGGTTGTCGTCTTCGTTCCTCAGATCGTGTTCCTGTTTGCCCTGGTTCTGTTTCTCGAAGACTGCGGCTACATGGCCCGGGCTTCGTTTCTGATGGACCGGCTGCTGAGAATCTGCGGACTGTCGGGACAATCGTTCATTCCCCTGCTCTCCGGCTTTGCCTGCGCGGTGCCTGCCATCATGGCCACGAGAGTGGTCGGAGATCGCCGGGCACGGCTCGCCACCATCGTGGCGATTCCCCTGATGACCTGTTCCGCGCGCCTTCCCGTGTACGCGCTGCTGATATCCGGGTTCGTGCCTCCCGCCTACTACCTGAACGGATGGATCAATCTCCACGGCCTGATCCTGCTGGGCCTGTACCTGCTGGGAATCGCCGGCGGCGCCGCGAGTGCGTTTCTGACGCGGCGCATTGCGTTGCGCGGCGCGGGCGCTTCGTTTTTCATGGAAATGCCACCGTTCCGGTGGCCGAACGCTCGGGTTCTCGCGCTCAAGCTGACGGCAAAGGTGCGGGTGTTTCTCACCAGGGCCGGAACCGTCATTGCCGCGGCCTGCGTAATGATCTGGGCGCTCGGATACTTTCCGCGTTCGGACCTGATTGCAAACGACTTCGCGAACCGGCGCGCGGATTTGGCCGTGCTGGCGGAAGAACCGGCTGACATGCAAACCCGGCTTCGCCGTCTCAACGCGGAAGAGCGCGCGGCCCAACTGGAGTACAGCCTGCTGGGGCGCGTAGGCAAGACCATCGAACCGGTGTTCAGGCCGTTGGGATGGGATTGGCGGGTATCGGCTTCCGTGGTCGCGGGTTTCCCTGCACGCGAGGTCGTGATCGGAGTAATGGGAACCGTCTATGCGCTGGGCTCCGAGTCTGAAGACAGCGTGGGGTTGAGAGAACGATTGCAGGCGTCGCGATGGCCGGACGGGCGTCCCGTGTTTACCCTGGCCATGGCCCTGGGACTATTGGTCTTCTATGCCTTTGCCCTCCAGTGCGTTTCCACTGTAGCGGTCATAGGCAGGGAAACGAACAGTTGGCGATGGGCCGCGGGGGCCTGGATTTATATGTCCGGTTTCGCCTGGCTGGCCGGCATGCTCACGTACCAGGTAGCGGCGTGACCGTGGGCGTGCAGGAAGCGTTGGCGCTTTTGATCGTGGCGCTGATCGCAGGCGCATTCGTTTTCCGGCGGATACGCGCTCGTCGCCGCAGGAAGGACTCCGGCGAAACCAGTGTTTCGCCGGACGAAATCAGCCGCCGCCGCTAGCTCCTGGGTGGGAAGGCGTCTCGCCTTCCTGGAGGGCGGGACGCCCTCCAGCCCAGGCAAATTCACGGGGTGTAGCGCAGGATCAGCTTGATACGCCGGCCCTTGGGGTTATGGGTCATGCCATCGTAGGCATGCTCCACATTGGCGAAGGGCGGGTCTTCGTCGGTGAGATTCAGGGCGGACAGCGTGACGTTCAAGCCGTAGCGCGGCAAGCGCCACTGGAAACTCAGGTCCAGGGTCGTGAAGCCATCCACGGTAAAGCTTTCAACCGGCACCCCGCCGTAGCCGTCGTGGGCCCCGTCGTCCTTGTAGGACGAGACATGGTTCACGTACGCGGAAAGACTGTAGTCGTTCCAGTGGTACGCGAGGTATGCCTGGCCTTTCCAGTCGGGAATGGGAACTGCCAGCGGATTGCCGAAGTTCAGTCTGCCCGCGGCGGCGATGAAGTCCTGGATCAGAAAATCTTCCAGGTACAGGGCGCGAATGTCGTATTCCAGCGTATATGTGCCGTTGATGCCGGCATCCAGCACTCCGGAACCGAGATCCAGGGAGCCACGCGCCTCCCAGTCGATGCCCGAGGTCTTGACGCCGGGCCAGTTCACCAGGGGAACTTCCACGCGCGTTATGGACCTGGAACCGCAGGCCTGCGACAGCGTGTCCGCCCGACCGTCGGCGCAGTAGATGTAATGCATCACCTGATGGGCGGTGGACGGATCCGCGTAGAGGTCGTCGATCGTGTCATGCGGCAGGCTGCCGATCACGTCCTCGAAGTCATAGTTCCAGTAGTCCAGGGTCATCTCGATCCCGGATTCAAGGAAGAAAATGAGCCCCACGTTGTAGGTAAACGCGCTCTCGGGCTCCAGCGAAGGATCGCCGTAGATGTCCACCGGGATCCAGGCGCCGACCTGGCTGACGTAATTCGTGACGGTAAGCGGGACTTCCTGGAGAAGGTCGTCCACCGAGGGCGTCCGGAAGGTGGTCTGGACCGACCCGCGCAGGGTAACGGTGTCGTTCAGCTTCCAGCGCAGCGCGAGCTTCGGATCGACGCTGTCGGCCTCGTCGTACCTTTCGTAGTTCGCCGCGACCTGGGCGTCCAGTCGATCGCTGAAGCTGATCGCCAACTCGGCGAAGACGCGATGCACGGTCTGGTCTTCGTCGTAGGGGTTGTAGGCATTGATGAAGGTGAACGGGCCGAAGTTGCTGGTCAGGCAGCTCCTGTCGCCCAGCGCCGCGCAGGGATTGATGCTCAGGTTCCCGTGGGGATTGGGGTTGCCCTGCGCGTTGAATCGCCGGAACTGGTAGCCGGCGGCGTACCCGAGCACGTCGCTCAGCCAGTTCCCGCTGACGGTCGCATCGGCAACCAGCATGGTGGTCTCGCTATTCAGATCGGAGACGCTGTTCATCCATGCGAACAATTCCGGCGAGTTTGCCTGGGCGGGATCGTAGTGCGGGTTGGGCGCATCGTAGTACGGCGCCCCCGGCAGGGAGGAAAACTGGCTCGCGCTGCTGAACGGGTTGTAATACTGGCAGCTGCCGGTGCCGGGCGCATTCTGTGTATCCTCCACCCGCATGCCGGGCCCCAGTGTTGTGTCGGGCACCACGCCCACGCCGCAGTCCGGGCCGCCGTAGCCGCGAAATGCCAGGAAAAGCCGCTCGGTGAGAATGGCGGGTATGGAGACGTTTCCCTTGCTGCCGGACCATGACAGGCCCAGGTCGTAGAAGGTTTCACGGCCGCCAGGGCCGGCGAACGAGCCCTCTATGCTTCCGGCCACGCGCCATGTGCTCGTTTCGCGCCGGTCGGTTCGGGCCGGATCGCCGTTGCCGAATGGCCGTCCCCGCCAGTACCAGTTCTCGTTGCCCATGCACTCGGCGCGAAACTCCCGGCTGAATTCCTCGTTGGCGCAGAAGGCCAACCGGTTGGGATGATCCGGGGCGATCTCCATGACGCCTCGATGCAGCAGGGGGAACGGGGGATGGGAGGGCTGGGTCTGCCACTTCGGCATGACCGCGTCCGACCAGAGCGCTTCGAGGTGGTAGTCGGCATTCGTTCCCAGCGGACCGTTCAGTTCGGCAAAAACCCGAGTGAACTTCAGTTCTTCGATCAGGTTGTCAAACGGCTGGTAATTGAAAATGCAGTAGTACGGATCGACAGCCGGGTTTTCCGGGTAACCATTCAGTTCGTTGCACATGGGATCGGTCTTGCCGCTCCACTGGACCGCCTTGAGCGTGTCGATGACCTGTTGCCTCGGGGTGGTCGCGGTATCGATTCCTTCGGGGAACCAGAAATAACCAGGATTGCCGACGCTGGACCAGCCGGCCCTCCAGGGATCCACCAGCGGACGCAGCGCCCAGTCTCGGTCCTCCGCTTCCAGCTCGCCCCGCCGCTCATGCTCGACTGAAATGACGACCTGGGTCTCGCCCACGGCGGCGCCCCAGATCACTCCCGCCATCTGGTCGCTGGCGCTGTCGTAGCCGTCGTAGGAAGCGATGACTTCCAGCCCCTCGAAATCGCCGCGCGTAACGAAATTGGCGATGCCGCCCACGGCGTCCGAACCGTAGATGGCGCTGGCGCCCTCCTTCAGCACTTCGATACGACCGATGGCGATGGCCGGCAGAACGCCCAGGTCCACGAAACGACCGCCGATCAGCCGCGCGGGCAAATACGTCTGCCGGCTCCCGTTGAACAGCACCAGCGACCGCGAGGCGCCAAGGCCGCGCAGGTTGACGTTGGAAACGCTCTCCAGGACCGCTGCCGGCAGGCTGGTGTTGTACCAGCCCGACCGCTCGCCCACGACGCCGTTGCTGGCGCCCAGGTGCTTGAACAGGTCCACCATCAGCGGTGCGCCCTGCTGCTCCAGGGCTTCGCGGTCGACCACGCTTACCGCGTGCGCCGCATCGATGGGCGTGCCGCGGATTGCGCTGCCGACCACGACGATCTCCTCGATCGCCGCGGATGCTTCACCTGTTTCCTGAGCGACGGCCGGCATTTGTGCGGCCAGGGAATGCAATACGGCTGTAGCGGCAAGTCCCGCTGTTCTTTTCCGCAAATTCATGTTCCCCCACGGTGCCGGACGGTGCCGGACGGTGCCGAGTTTCGTTCAAAGTCTAATGCACGTATGATGAGCGCTGCCGGCAGATAAGCCGCGTAATGCTGTACATTTTCTCGCAAGTCAGCTCATAAGTCCCCATATGAATCGAATGTCAGCGCCATCGGCGCAAGTCCTGTGCTTGTCTGGCATGTTCCTTATCTGCGGCTGCGAGGCACCGCGGGAGCCGCCGGAAGGAGTGCAAACGCCGCAAACTGCTCCGCGGAGCGAGGAGAAAGCCGCCATGACGGACCCCGGACAAGCCTTTCTGGAGCGCAACGGCGCCCGCGAAGAAGTAATCACGACCGACTCCGGTCTCCAGTACGAAGTATTGGTTTCCGGTAATGGGGCGAGTCCCGCTCCCGCCGACATGGTAACGGTGCATTACACCGGCACGCTGATTGACGGGACCGTCTTCGACAGCTCCGTGCAGCGCGGCCAGCCTGCGGAATTCCCGGCCAACCGCCTGATCGCGGGCTGGGTGGAAGCCCTGCAGCTCATGCGAGTCGGCGACAAGTGGATGCTTTACATCCCTTCGGAGCTCGCTTACGGCGACCGCGGGGCCGGAGGCCTTATCGGTCCCGGCGCGACCCTGATCTTCGAAATCGAGCTTCTGGGCGTACGTTCCGCGGGTTAGAACTCCGCGCGGTCGGCGGCGCTGCCGTCAGGCAGCTTATCCGGACCAGCGCACCCAGCCGGTTCCTTCGTAACCGAAATCGAAGGTTTCGGGGTGCAGCAGTTCCGCCAGGATTTCCGCCGACTCGACCAGTCGCGGCCCCGGACGATTGAAATACTGGTTGCCGTCGGTCACGAACACCCGATCGTTGCGCACCGCCGAGAGCCGCGTCCATTCGGGAAGGCCAGTGAGCGCCGGCATCTCCTTGATCGACTGCGCGATATCGAAACCGCAGGGCATTACAGCTACGACATCGGGGTCGCGGGAAGCCAGTTCGTCGAATTCGAAGTATCCGGAATGCCGGCCGGCCTCCCCCATCATGATCCGGCCGCCCGCGATTTCCACCAGGGCAGGCACCCAATTGGCGGCGAACATGAGCGGGTCGATCCACTCGATACAGGCAATGCTCGGCTGCTCCGCAAGCCGCTTTGCCCGCCTGCCGAGGTCGCCGAGCCTCGCCTTCAGGCCTGCTACCAGCTCCTCGCCGATCCCGGCGTCTTTTAGAGCCCCGGCCACCCGTCGAATGTCCATCCAAACGTCATCCAGGTTCATCGGTTCCAGCGACACCACATCGGGCCTGGAAGAAACGAGTTCGCCCACCGCCTGCCGCACATCGGCCAGGCTGACTGCGCAGACCTCGCACTGCGACTGCGTGATGATCAGGTCGGGCGCCAGCCGGTCCAGAAGCTCCGCGTCCACGCGGTAGACCGACAGCGCCTGGTCAACCAGCGCCTTTACCTGAGCGTCGATACGCGGGCTGGACGCCTTGGCGTCTATTTTCGAAGCGGAGCAGACCGGAATGCCGGTGACGGACGGCGGAAAATCGCACTCATGAGACCGGCCGACCAGCTGCTTCTCGAAACCAAGCGCGGCTACGATCTCCGTGGCGCTGGCGATAAGCGAAACGATCCGATGTTCGCCCATCGGGGCTCTTGTTTATGCGGCGCGGACGGCCGCTACCGGCACTGGACTGCGCAAAGCCAGCCTGCTGAAAAGCAGCGGCAGGAAAACCCCCATGCTGATCACGGTGTTGCGGAAGAACGGAATCGCCATCACGTAACACTCCACCAGGCCGGCCCAGGTCTTCGGGTAGGTCGTGCCGAGTGCCCAGGTGCCGAAATTCGAGACGACGAAGAACAGGATTGCCGAACCCAGTCCGGCCACCGCGATCCTCCCCCAGGATCGCTGCGAGCGGGCAATGAACCCGCAGCTGACGACCAGGATCACGGAAAGGTAGGTAATCGGCTGATCGGCGTAGAAGGCCCAGTCGGCCCGCCCCGAAATCGCCCATATGCCCAGGTCGCCCGCCAGGTAGATCGCCAGGGGCGCAAGGTAGGCGATGCTGCGCCTGGTGAAACAGGCGGCGCCGAAGATGCACAGCGGCAGTATCGGCGAGAAATTCCACGGGTAAACGGTGTTTTCCGGGTCGATGGGAACACCGAGCGTATGCAGCAGGTACGGCATCAGCCGAAAGCCCACCGCAATAACCACGAGCATCGCCAGCGTGACAGGTCGAGGTCGCAACATCAAACTCTTCTCCCAGGACGCACCTGTTCGCGCAATTCTAGCAGCCCGGTGGTTGTCAACGCGCCCCCGGCGCGTTGGCCCCGCGCAGGGCCGGATCAGGCCGAATACGCGTAGTATTCGATGCCCTCGTCCTGAAAATCCTGACCGGTTTTCGTTCCGATGCTCTCCACGCGGAAACCCGGCGGGCTCGGCAGGTCATCCACCGCAAGTCCGGCGTGCAGCGCCTCGTACTGGCTGCGGCTGAGGTCGTAGGCCGGCTCCAGGGCCTTGTTGAAATGAATGCGCCCAGCCGCTTCCTTCCAGCCGTCGCATACGCGCATGGGCAGGGCCTCGGCGGCGTCTCCGCTGCCGTAACCGATCAGCAGAATCTCGTCCCCCGCCCAGCTCTCTCCGGCCCGGGCAGCTTCCTCAAGCCCTGCCGCCAGCCAGGCGAACAATGCGCCCGAATAAATATTCCCCAGTTGCATCATGTTGTCGTCGCCCCAGCGTAAGGGATGCAACACCAGTTCCTCGAATTCGGGCGTGGCGCGCAGCCCTTTCATGAGTTCGTTGGTCCTGCGAAACGGGTTCCAGGCGCCGGGTCCGTCCGCATCGTGCTCCGGCAATTCGTGCCGCTCGCGCATTTCACCGAGGGCTTCGCCGAGCGCGACTCCGGTTTCGGGACAAAGCCGTTTCAGCAGGCGGGAACCGTCACCATGACTGAGCGCCTCCGCGCACAATCGCACCAGCGCAAAGGCGCTTTGCGGCATGCGCCGGTAGGGACGGTGAAAGAACACGGCCCGCAGTTCCTGCAGCCACTCCGCCGGCGACACCCCACGGCGCTGGTACAGGTGCGACAGCGCGTTGCGGACCTGGTCCAGATAGCAGTACGTCGAGAAACGGCCGTTGAACACCGGGTAGTGAAGGTTGGAGCGCGGCCGCCGGTCCGCGTCCATCAGAGGCTTGCGGAAATCGGAGATCCGGTAGTCCGAGGCGCGTCCCGCGTGCCCAAGCTCCAGACTGGCCAGGGCCGGGTTGCGCTCCACCAGCAGCGCCACGGCGCCGGCGCCCTGGGTGGGCTCGCCGGAACTGCCGCGGGCGTAGAGGGCAAGATCGGAACAGATGACGATCGCCGCGGAATCCTCGAGCAGGCAGTGACGCACGGCGTTCTTGAGCGCATAGACGCCGCCCAGGCAGGCGTGTTTTATTTCCGGGACTTCGCAATGTTGCGAAAGGCGCGGCAATCCATGGTCGTCCAGCGCCTGGTCGAGCATGCCCTTGATGATGATGGACCCTGCGGAGTTGTCGTTGCTCGATTCGGTCCCCAGCGCCAGCAGCCCGATCCGGGCGGGGTCCACATCGTTCTGGCGAATCAGCTTCAGCGCCGCGTTCGCGGCCATCGTATAGACGCTTTGCGCGGGACCGGGCACCCGGAAGGCATGGCCGACCACGGCGGAAATCTTGTCCCAGGAGGCGCCGGTCCATCCGCACCAGTCCTCCAGGCTGACCCGGTACGGCGGCAGGTCCATCGCCATGCCGCTGATGCCGGCGGTGATCCCTGAGTCTTGCGGCGCCCTGCGGGCCGGAGGGGTTCGCTGAAGTGCCATGAAGTGCTTTTACCCTTTTGTCGAGCGCGCGCAGGGCGAAATGTGCTCATGACAAGCCCCCCGCAGTCAAATCGATTATAAGCGAGGAGCTCCCCGGGATGATTGGCCGACCCAGCCTTACCGGGCGGCGGTCCAGGCATCCATGCCACCCTCCAGATTCATCGCTTTCCTGTATCCAAGACTGTTCCAGAAACTGGCGGCTTGAAGGCTGCGCATTCCTGACTGGCATACAAAAACAATTTCGTCATTCGGATCATAGTCCGCGACAACGTCGGACAGTGCCGTCAGGGGGACATTCCTGGCGCCGGCGATGTGACCCTGCTTGAATTCCATCGGTTCACGCACGTCAATCAGAATGGGTTGTTTGCCCGAATTCAAGCGCTCGCCAAGTTGTTCCGGCGTAATCGTTGAAGTCATGAAATACCTTTCAAAAATAGATTCTTACGATTGAGGGCCATTCAGTTCCTCAAAGGATTGACGATATTTCTTCAAAATCCACGGCACGGCAAGAAACAGGGGAATGCCGAAAATCACGGGCAAGGATGCCATCGAGTAACGCAGATTGTCGTATCCGAACACGTAATCGTTCATAAGCCCGATGCATAACGGACCAAGGCCCTGTCCAAGCAAAGCGGTGGCCATGTAATAAACGGCGACGGACTGACCGCGGATATTGGATGGAATGATATTCAGGAGCGCGGTTACGCCCGTTGCGGTGGACAGGGCGACAGCGGCAAGCATCACGCCAAGGAAAATAAGCGCCAGGCCTGCGGACGGCATCAGGGGCCAAATGATCCCTGCAACCGTCATTACGGGCACTCCATACAACCCCACCAGCAAAGGCGCCGCAGTGCGGCCATTTCGCAACAACCTGTCGGACATCCATCCCCCAAGGTTTACGGCAAGCGGCCCCAGCACAATGAACAATATGCCGATGGCCTGCCCATATTGAACCGGCGACCAGCCCCATGTTCTGGCAAATGCCGCGGCACCCCAACTGGAGCTGAAGCCGATCAGAATCACATATCCAAAAACCCAGACCACTCCAATAAGACTGGCCGGACGACCGCGGATATAGCTGAATACGGCACGGTATCCGATGCCCTGCGCGTTGGAGGTGACGGTGTCCACGGTGCGTTTTGGCTCTCTCAGGAATAAAACCACTGGCACCAGCAAAAGACCCGGCAAACCCACGACCAGCAGGCTCACCCTCCAGGGCGCCAGATCACCCAGTCCCGGAACGGAAACGTAATCCGATTGCGTGGCCCAGGCGATGACCGCGGCCCCCGTCAGGGCGGCAATGCCTGCTCCAAGAGAAATTGCCATCGAATAAAAGGCAATGGGTTTTCCACGTTTTTCTTTCGGAAAACAATCGGCCATCAGGGACATGGCGCATGGGCTGAGAGAGGCTTCACCCACTCCGACCGACATGCGCGCAACAAACAGCCCCAGGAAGGACCGCGCCAGACCGGACACTGCGGTAGCCGCAGACCATATTGCCAAACCGGCAGCCACGATGAACGTTCTGCGTCTGCGGTCTGCCAACCAGCCGAAGGGCAAACCCATCAGGACATAAAAGATGGCAAATGCCGGCCCCAGCAACAGGCCTATTTGCGTATCCGTGAGACCAAGATCGGCCTGTATGGGCTGAATGAGCAGGCCAAGAATGAATCTGTCGATGAACGAAAAAATATAGACAATGGTCAGCAGTACGACCATGTACCAGCTATAAGCTGGCGCGGGCCACCGGAGAGCGGGCTCGGCATGGCCCGTTGACAAATTCATTCGTCTGTTGCGGCAATACCGCGCTGAATGAGGTTGACTGCAATCCCCTCCGGTCCCCGGAAGATGAACTCCCTGTCTTGAGTCACCATATTCGGCCTTTCAAAAATCACGATTGGCGGCGTCAGCGCCGTATATCCAAGCTCGATGACTTTTGCATGGACGGCATCGATGTTGTTTGTTTCCATAACAATGGCAACGTCACCCGTAACCAATTTTGAAGCTGCGCCATCGGACGCAACTGATGTTGCAGCGCTGATCTGCAGCAAGGCCACATTGGCAATTTCCAGATCACGGGATTGCAAGATGACAATGCGCGCGGTCGTGTCCCCATATCCCAGGAGGCTGCTGACCGCTTCGCCACTCAGTGGCAGATCCAACCTGACGGAGAGTCCAAGTACATCGCGGAACAGTTGCAAGGCGCTGTCCATATCCTGCACGACAACGGTTGTTCTCAGTACGGCGGATGTTTCCGTTGCCGTTGGCGCCGACAAGCCATTCTGATCAGACGCCGTTGCCGGCGCCGTTGGCAGCGCGATAAAAATCCCCAGTGCGCACAATAGACATTTAAGCGTTTGCATTGTCTGACCCCTTTTCCTGACCGCAAGCGATACCATCGCCGGCAAGCCAGATAACATTGCACCTCGGCGCAAATTCACCGTTGGCGCCGGGGTGGAGAGTGGACCTGGAGAAAACACCATGACCGAGACATCTCAGATCCGTGGCTTGTACGAGAGTTGCATAGGCGTGCCCGACCTTGTGGAGGGCACAAAGTTCTGGGGACAGTTTGGATACAAGGTTACCCGGCAAGGTTCACTGTCCGCCCGGGCAGCAAAAGGTCTTTATGGCGTCGATTCAGCGCTGACTTCGGTCCAGATGCAACATCTGGACACGGACCACAGCTTCCTGCGCCTCATGCAGTGGGACAAACCGGTCAATGCCGGTATCGGCATCACAAAACACTTGCGTCAGGATGGCGGACGGTGGGGTGTTGTCCTGACACGAAGCATTCTGAACATTCTCAACCATGTGGAGGATGCGATCGCTCTGGGGCAACCCTGGAACTACATAATTCCGCATTGGTTGCAAGTGTATGCGATGGACAAGGGTCAGCCCTTTTTCTCCAACCCCATTGGTATTCGTGAAGGTATTGTCACGCATCCTTTTCATCGATTGGCGCTGTTCGAGCGCTACAACTACGAAAAGCCGACCTACGGCCTGATTGATGACGACAGCTTCCTGAAAACCAGTCAGTTCACCCATCACGGCATCATGATCCGCTCGGACGACCCTTCAAAACTTGCGTTCTATGATCGTTGCCTCGGCCTGCTGAAGCAGAAAGAGCACAGCCTTGGAGGCAAGCCGACCTGCGCTCCCGGCAACAAGGCGACTTTTGCCCTGAGCGACGACGAGGTCTATCACATTCATGACTTTGATGACCCGCGTTCGTCACTGGACATTTCAGGCCATTTGTCCGGGCGCCTGAAGATCGTACGCATGGCCGAAAGCGCGGAAATGCCCGACGTTTATGACAAGTGCCGTCCGGGTGCGCTGGGCATGTCGCTCTTCACTTATCAGGTTCGGGACATTGACGATTACCGTGCCCGTGTTATCGACGGCGGCGCCACCGACGTAACCGACGTATGCGGAAACGAATACGGCGCCCCAAGCATTTCGTTCGTTGCGCCGGACGGAAACGCCTGGAACCTGGTCGGAAACCTGTGATCCACGGATGGCGGCGGAGGGAGTGGGATTCGAACCCACGTGGGGCGGATCGCCCCCATCTGATTTCGAATCAGCGCCGTTAGGCCTCTCCGGCATCCCTCCGGGGGCGGATTATATTGCGCCGCCCCTCAATGGGTCGCCGCCCTGCTCTAATCCAGGCGCTTGGTGAATCTCAGCACCGGTATCGCGATCGACACCAGGAACAGGCCCGAGATGGCGTACATCTGCGGCGCCAGGTCCGCCAGCGTCGCGCCGCGCAGGATGATGCCCCGTACCACCTCCACGAAGTGCGTGATCGGGAACAGCAGGCCCACCCACTGGGCCACCCTGGGCATTCCGTCGAAGGGGAACATGAAACCCGAAAGCAGCAGCATCGGCAACATGAAGAAGATCGCGCCCTGGATCGCCTGGAATTGCGATTTGGCGAAAGTGGAAATGGACAGTCCGATGCCGAGCGTGGCGGCAACGAAAACAAGGCTGGCTATATAGAGATCCAGCAGGGACCCCACGGTCGGCACGCGGAACAGCCAGGTTCCGGCGAAATAGACGATCGACACCTGGATCAGCCCGATCAGGATGTAGGGGGCGATCTTGCCCAGCATCAACTCGTAGTTGCGCACCGGCGTGGTAATCAGGAACTCCAGGTTGCCGCGCTCGCGCTCGCGCACCACTGCGACCGCCGTGAACACGATCATCGTGAAGTTGAGAATCAGGCCCACCAGGGCGGGCACGATCTGCACGGCCGAGCGCCGTTCGGGGTTGTAGTAGAAACGCAGGGCCAGGGGCATGTCCGGCTGTCCGGTTTGGGCGCGCGGCGACGGCAGAAACTGCACCAGCCGCTCGATCGCACTGATGATGGTCGGATCGCCGGCATCGACCATCAGTTGCGCCAGCGGACGGTCGCCGTCGCTCAGGCGACGCTCGAAATCCGCCGGGATGTAGAGCACGGTGCGCAGGTCTCCACGGCGCATTTCTCCCAGCATTTCGGCCACGTCGCCCGACCGGCTGACGAAATCCAGAACCTGGCTTGCTTCCAGAGAGTCCACGAGTTGGCGCGACATCGAGGTGTCCGCGTGGTCCACCAGCCCGGCGGCCATGTGGCGCACGTCGGTGTTGATGGCGTAACCGAACAGGACGATCTGGATGAGCGGCAGTCCCACGATCATTCCCAGCGTCAACCGCTCGCGAAACAACTGCCGTATTTCCTTGTCGACGATCGCCGAGGTCCGCCGGAACCAGAACCGCACCAGGCGCAGCAACGGAGGTACCCAGGAAAGGCTGAACACGAAGGCCCGCCACAGGCCCACCACGATGAACGTGAATGCCCGCCAGAGGTTCACCGGGACGGCCTTTGAAAGTTCGTGGCGGCCACGAATACGTCTTCCAGCGTGGCGCCCGTTCGCCGCACCGTCCCGTGCAATGACGCCTGTTTCAGCAAGGCGTCGATACGTTCCACCGGGGACGCCGTGTCGGGCCGAAGCATGACGCGCAGGCGGTTGCCGAGCTGGGTCACGGCCAGGACCCAATCGTTCGGGTCCAGCAATGCGCGGGTGCGTCTGGGCATCCGGGTCGCGACTTCGACCGTGATCGCCTCGAGCCGGTCCATCAGTTCCTGTGGCGGGCCTTCCCGCACCATCGCGCCCCGGTCGAGAAAAGTGAGGCGGTGGCATCGTTCCGCTTCGTCCATGAAATGGGTGGAGACGAGGATCGTCGTGCCCTCATCTGCCAGTTCGAACAGGCGGTCCCAGAAATCCCGCCGGCTCTGCGGGTCAACCGCGCTGGTGGGTTCGTCCAGCAACAGCAGCCGGGGTTCGTGGAGCGTGACGGCTGCCAGGGCCAGCCGCTGTTTCTGGCCGCCGCTCAGGGTTCCGGCGAGGCGTGAATGCAGGTCGCTCAATTCATACAGGGCGCTGTTGACCTCGATGCGCTCCCGCATGCGCCGCAATCCCAGGTCGAATACGCGGGCGACGAAGCGCAGGTTCTCAAGGACGGTCAGGTCCTCGTACAGCGAGAACTTCTGGGTCATGTAGCCCATCTGCAGGCGCAGCTTCTCGGCTTCCTCGGGCACGCGGCAGCCGAGAACGGTGGCCTGCCCCGCCGACGGCACCAGCAACCCGCACAAAAGCCGCATCGTGGTGGACTTGCCGGAGCCGTTGGGTCCCAGGAAACCGAAGATACGGCCGCGCGGGACGTCGAGATCGAGATTGCTTACCGCGGTTACGGGGCCGAAGCGGCGCGTCAGGCCGCGGCAGGAGATGGCAAAGTCGTGTTCGTTCACCTGAGCGACGGAAAATCGACTTCCACCGGCTGCCCCACCGGCAGATCGCCATAAACGTCTTCCGTGATCGACACTTTCGCCAGGTAGGCAAGCCGGCTGCGGTCACGTTGAGTCAGCGAGAAATAAGGCGTAAAGGCCGCTTCCGAGGAAACGAAGGTCACCGTGCCTTCGATTTCGTTTGCAAGGCCGTCCACCCTTATCCGTGCAGCCAGTCCCGGCTGCACGCGGGCCCGCAACGGTTCCGGCACGTAGATCCGCGCATGCAGCGTGTCTCCGGCCAGCATGACGGCCAGCGTCGCACCCGGTGGAGGACGTTCTCCCAGCTCATACGGCAGTGCCTCGATCCGGCCATTCCGCGGCGCCACGATTTCCAGCCGTTCGGCGCTGATCCGCAGGCGCTCCAGCCGGGCTTGCGCTTCGTCCACGGCGGCCTCGGCCTGTCCCAGCTGTTCCACCGTGGCCCCGTCCAGCAGGTCTTCCAGAACGGCGCCCAGTGCCTCCACGTCGGTACGGGCGATTTCCACGGCCCGCAGCGCGCGGTCCACGTCGGTCTGGCTGGCGATGTTCTGCTCCGCAAGGTCCCGGACGCGCAGATGTTCGCGGGTGCTGACCTCGAGAATCTCCCTTGCGCCGTCAAGGCGCGCACGGGCGGCGCGTATCGCCTCCTCCCGCGGGCCGCGAACGAGTTCCGCGAGCCGCTGACGTGTCCGCGTAACGGCCGCTTCCGCCGCCTTGAGGTCCTGATCCACGCGGGCGCCGTCCTGCCGCATCAATAGCTGCCCGGCCTGCACCCGCTCCCCTTCGGCGACCTTCAGTTCCACGATGGTCTCCTGGAACTCCGCCACCAGTTCCATGCGTTCGCGCTCGAGCGTGCCGACCAGCGGAAGCGGCGATGAGTCGCCCGTGCAGCCGCCGGCGAGCAGAGTACAGGCAATCACCCCGGCGAACGCTGCCTTTTGCAGCGCAGTGTGGGGTATTTCAGGATTCACTCTGGTTACCGATGGTTTTCGAAACCAATGATAACGAAAGCTCTCCTAGCGGCGTGCGCGGAAAAAGGCGCGCAGCAGTTCGGCTGACTGCTCCTCAAGCAGGCCGGACTGCACTTCGCATCGGTGATTGAGGGATGGGTTGTCCAGCACGTTGAAGACGCTGCCGGCCGCGCCCGACCTGGGGTCGTGCGTCGCGAAAACCACGCGTGAAAGTCGCGCCAGGATGAGCGCGCCGGCGCACATCGCGCAGGGTTCCAGCGTGACGAAGAGTTCGGCCCCCGGGAGGCGGTAGTTGCCCGCCGAGCCGCAGGCTGCACGCAGGGCTTCGATTTCCGCGTGGGCGGTGGGGTCCGCGGCCTCGATCATGCGGTTCCTGCCCTCGCCCGCGATGTGCCCCTCCCGGACCAGCACGGCGCCCACCGGCACCTCGCCCTTTTCGCCGGCCTGCGCGGCAAGCTCCAGGGCGCGCAGCATGAAACGCTCGTCGTCGCCCGCAAGCGGCGGCTCCGCGCTCATTCCCACTCGATGGTCGCCGGCGGCTTGGAGGATATGTCGTAGGTCACGCGGGAAATGCCGGACACCTCGTTGACGATGCGGCCGGCGACCCTTTCAAGCAATTCCATCGGCAGCCGGCTCGGACTTGCGGTCATGAAATCGGTCGTGTTGACGCAACGCAGGGCAATGACCGGCTCGTAGCGGCGGCCGTCGCCTTTCACCGCGACGCTGCGCGAAGGGATAAATACGGCAAAGGCCTGGGCCACGCGGTCGTACCAGCCGGCGCCGCGCAGCTCCGAAATGAAGATGTCGTCGGCGCGCCGCAACAGTTCGACCGCCTCCTCCTGCACCTCGCCCAGCACCCGCACGGCCAGCCCGGGGCCCGGAAAGGGATGCCGGCCGATCAAGTCCGCCGGCAGGCCCAGTTCCAGCCCCACCTTGCGCACTTCGTCCTTGAACAGCAGGCGCAGAGGCTCGAGCAGCTTGAGCTTCATCCTCTCCGGAAGGCCGCCCACGTTGTGGTGCGACTTGATCAGGTGCGCCTTGCCGGTGTGGGCGGCGGCGGACTCGATGACGTCGGGATAAATCGTGCCCTGCGCCAGCCACTCGACGCCCGGGATCCCGGCCGCCTCCTCCTCGAACACCTCGATGAAGCAGCGCCCGATGGCCTTGCGCTTGTCCTCCGGGTCGCTCAAGCCGTCAAGCGCCGCAAACATCCGCTTGCGCGCGTCCACGACGTTAACCCGCACGCCCAGTCGGCCCAGCGTATCCACGACCTGCGCGGCCTCGTTCAGCCGCAGCAACCCGTGATCCACCAGAACGCAATGCAGTCGGTCGCCCACGGCCTTCTGCAACAGCACCGACAGCACGGAAGAGTCAACGCCCCCCGACAGGCCCAGCAGGATCTTGCCCTCGGTTGCGGTCCGGCGAATCTCGTCGATGGCGCTTTGGGTAATGGCGGACGGCGCCCAGTCGCTGCCCAGGCCGCAGATTTCGTGCACGAAACGCTCGATCATTTGCTGCCCGTGCCGGGTGTGGGTCACCTCCGGGTGGAACTGCACGCCGAACAGGCCGCGTTCCCGGTCGGCGATCGCGGCCAGCGGCGCGTTGTCGCTCGCGCCGATGCTCTCGAACCCCCGCGGCAGACCGTTTACGTGGTCGCCGTGGCTCATCCAGACTTCCAGCGGTTCTTCGGACAGTCCGGACAGCAGGGCGTTCTCGGACGTCACGCGCACTTCGGCCGGCCCGAACTCGGACCGGTCGGCCAGTTCCACGCTGCCGCCGAGCTGGTGGGCGATGGTCTGCATTCCGTAACAGATGCCCAGCACCGGCTTGCCCAGGTCAAAGACGCTCTGCGGCGCGCGCGGCGTGCGTCCGCCGGTCACGGACAGCGGACCCCCGGACAGGACGACGCCCGCCGGCGCGAATTCGCGCACGGCCTCGTCGCCCACGTCCCAGGGCATGATTTCGGAGTAGACGCCCGCCTCGCGGACCCGGCGGGCGATCAGTTGCGTGGTTTGCGACCCGAAGTCAAGGATCAGGATACGACCCTGTGTCACACGCGACCCCGGTAATTGGGGGCCTCCTTGGTGATGGCGACGTCGTGCACGTGGCTTTCCTTCATGCCGGCCCCGGTGATCCGGACGAATTGCGCCCTGGTACGCAGTTCGTCGATCGATGCGCAGCCCGTGTAGCCCATGGCCGCGCGCAGTCCCCCGGTCAGTTGCTGCACGATGGTCACGAGGCTGCCCTTGTACGGCACCCTGCCCTCGATACCCTCCGGCACCAGCTTTTCGAGTTGCTCGGTCGAGTCCTGCTGGTAGCGGTCGGACGAACCGTACTGCTGGGACATGGCGCCCAGCGAGCCCATGCCCCGGTAGGACTTGTAGGAACGCCCCTGGTATAGCTCGACCTCGCCCGGGGCCTCTTCCGTTCCGGCGAACAGGCTGCCGATCATGGCGCAGTGGGCGCCGGCCGCCAGCGCCTTGGCAATGTCGCCGGAATAACGAACGCCACCGTCGGCGATTACCGGAACATCGTGCTTCGAGGCCGCAGCCGATACTTCCGCCACCGCCGTGATCTGCGGGACGCCCACGCCGGCCACGATGCGCGTCGTGCAGATCGACCCCGGACCGACACCGGCCTTCACCCCGTCCACGCCGGCCTTGATCAGCGCTTCCGCGCCTTCGCCGCTGATCACGTTGCCGGCGATCAGGCGCATGTCCGGATAGTGGGCCCGCAGCCATTTGACCCGCTCGATGACCCCGCGACTGTGTCCGTGCGCGGTATCCACGACCAGGACGTCAACACCGGCGTCACTCAACAGCGCCGCCCGCTCCTCGGTATCGGCGCCCGCTCCCACCGCCGCGCCGACCCTGAGCGCGCCTCGTTCGTCCTTGCAGGCGTGAGGGAAGTCGCTCGCCTTCTGGAAGTCCTTGGCGGTGATCAGCCCCTTGAGTTGAAAGTTTTCGTCCACGACCAGCACCTTCTCGATGCGATGCTTGTGAAGCAGCGAGAGGACTTCATCCTCGTCGGGATTTTCCTGAACCGTGACCAGGCGCTCCTCCGGCGTCATGACCTCACGCACCGGGCGGTCCAGGCGGGTTTCGAAACGCAGGTCGCGGTTCGTGACGATCCCCGCGAGGCGGCCGTTGTCCTCCACCGGCAGACCCGAAATATTGTTCCGCCGGGTAATCTCCAGGACCTCGCGCACGCTCTCCCCGGGATGCACGGTAATCGGGTCGGAAACGACGCCCGATGCGTATTTCTTGACCGCCGCCACGTGCCGCGCCTGGAGTTCCGGCGTCATGTTTTTGTGGATGACGCCCAAACCCCCTTCCCTGGCCAGCGCGATTGCCAGCGCCGATTCCGTCACGGTGTCCATCGCCGCCGACATCACGGGAATATTGAGATCGATGCCCCGCGCAGCGGCTGTGGCCAGGCTCACTTCCCTGGGCAGGACCTCCGAATAGGCGGGCGCCAGAAGAACATCGTCGAAAGTCAGGGCTTCCTGGATGACTCGCATGGACCGAACCAATTGCGCAACAAGCTATCATTTTACAAATGCGTGGCGAAGTGGTAAATCTCGGCGCGGGCGAACGGACCGAAGACGCGCCATTGCTGCAAGTCGGGCAACTGGTCCAGCTTATCGCGACACGCCTCAGGGACGAGTTTGCGGCAGTCAGGGTGGAGGGAGAAATCGCCGATTTCAGCCACTACCGCGGGCGCCACATGTACTTCAAGCTGAAGGACGAAGATGCGCTGATTCAGTGCGCAATGTTCGCCACCGCCAACCGGAGGCTCACGTTCAAGCCGGCCGACGGACAGCGCGTCATCGCCATGGGCCAGGTCCAGGCCTATACGCCGCGAAGCAGCTATCAGCTCATTGTCTCGGACATGCGCGAGACCGGCGTCGGCAAGCTGCTGCAGCAGTTCGAGGCGCTCAAGCGCCAGCTCAGGGAAGAGGGGCTGTTCGACGAGGAGCGCAAGCGGGCGATCCCCTTGCTGCCGAACCGCATCGGGCTGGTCAGTTCGCGGGAGAGCGCGGCGGCGCGCGATGTCGTCACGGTATTGCGCAACCGCTTTCCGGCGCTGCCCGTGATCCTGTACCACACCCAGGTGCAAGGCGCGGGAGCCGCCGAACAGGTTGTTGCGGCGTTGCGCGCCGCGGCGGAGCAAAAGAACTGCGACCTGGTTATTCTGGCGCGCGGCGGGGGCGACCTCGAAGACCTGGCCACGTTCAACGACGAACACCTGGCGCGTTTCATCGCGGCCTTCCCCATACCGCTGATCAGCGGTGTCGGGCACGAAACGGACTACACGATCGCGGATTTCGTTGCCGACCGAAGGGCGGCGACCCCGTCGCAGGCGGCCGAGATTGCCACGCCGGACGCGGCTGACTGGCTGCGGCGGGTGGAGCGGGCCCGGAGCAGCATCGAGCAGGCGGCCGGCTCGGTGCTGACGGGCCGGGGCAGATCGCTGAGCCAACTGTCGGGGAGACTGACCCGCGCCGGCCCTCCCGCGCGGCTGATGCAATGCGGTCAGCGCCTCGACGAGCTGCACGACCGAATGCGCAGCGCGGCCGTACGGCTGCCGGGTTCCGGCGCGCAAACGCTCGCGACGCTGCGGACCCGGTTATTGTCCGGTTCGCCGATGAATGCGGCTCGCGGAGGCCGGACCCGGCTTGAGTGGCTGGTTCCGCGTCTCGGCGCCGCAGCGCAAAGTCTGCTTGCCGCCTCGTACCGGCGGGTGGACGTGGCCCGCTCGGCGCTGCGCGGGCTGGGCCCGCAGAACACGCTCAGCCGGGGCTACGCGATCGTGACCGGTCCCGAAGGCCAGGTGCTCACCGACGCCTCTCAGGCGGCTCCGGGGAGCGACATCCAGGCGCGGCTGGCTCGCGGTATCTTGCAGGCCCGCGTGCGAAAGAAGAAAGACTCAGGTTGAAGACTCCGTGTAGGGATTGGCCCCCGTGCGCAGCTCGATGCGCACCGGCGTGCCCCGCAAGCCGAATTTCGTTCGAACGCGGCGCGCCAGGTAGCGGCGGAAACTGGCCGGCAGGTGTTCCGTCTGCCGCCCGTGAATGACGATCAGCGGCGGGCGTTTTCCGCCCTGGTGTGCATAGTTCAGCCGAATCCTGCGCCCGCCGCGCCTGGGCGTCGCATGCTCTTCCACGGCCCGTCGCAGCACCGCGTTGAGTTGGCCCGTGGGCAGATCCCGGCTGGCCGACTCCACGCCGGCCAGCGCACTGTCGAGCAGCTTCGTCACGCTCCAGCCGCGCAGGGCCGACACCCGGTGCAGATCGACGAAATCCAGGAAGTTCAATTGCCGCGTCAACTCGTCGTTCACGCGGGTCCGTCCGGAAGCCGGAAGCCGGTCCCATTGATTGGCGCCGATCACAAGCGCCCTGCCCCGGTCCAGAGCCAGGGAGATCAGCCTCAGGTCCTGCTCCGTTGCGCCTTCCCGGGCATCGAGAAGAACGATCACGGCGTCCGCCTGCTCTATCGCCTGCAATGCCTGCGTTACCGACAGCCGTTCGGGGCCGGGATCGACCCGCGTGCGCCGCCGGATGCCCGCCGTATCCACCAGCGTGCACGGCTCGCCGCCGTACTCGAAGTCCAGCGGCACGCTGTCACGCGTGGTACCGGCCTGGTCCCGCACCAGCATGCGCTCCTCGCCCAGGTAGCGGTTCACCAGGGTCGATTTGCCCACGTTCGGGCGGCCGATGATCGCGATCCGGGTGCGTCCCTCGTCCGCCTCCAAAGTTGTCGCGTCAGCCGGCAGAGCGTGCGCCACCGCGTCCGCAAGCGATGCCACCCCGTCGCCGCGAAGCGCTGATATGGCAAAGGGATCGGGGATGCCCAGGGCATGAAACTCCGCGACGCTGATTTCCCGCGGCTGCCCTTCGCTCTTGTTGACGGCGAGGATCACGGTGCAGCCGGCCTCGCGCATCCAGCCCGCCGCCGCTTCATCGGCCGGGCAGAGTCCCTGGCGGGCGTCGGTCAGCAGGACGGCGAGATCGCTCTCGGCCAGCGCCCGTTCGAACTGCCCGCGAAGCGCCTCGTCCCAATCGCCGCCCTCGCCTACGCCCGGCGTATCGACAAGAATTACGCGCCGGCCGTCCAGCCGGGCCAGGCAGTGGCGGCGGTCGCGCGTCAGACCGGGATAATCGGCGACCAGAGCTTCGCGTTTACCGGCAAGCCGGTTGAAGAGCGTGGATTTGCCTACGTTGGGCCGCCCGGTAAGGGCCACGACCGGTAACACGGCCCTGCTCCACCAGGATCACGAGCCGGCCGCTGCCGCGGAGCGCCAGGCGGTCAGTTCGCCGGATACGGTGAGCGCGAACAGCCTGTCGCCCATCACCAGCGGTTGCGAGCCTATGCGGCTGTTCCCTGCGCGGGCGCGCGCCTCCAGCCTTCCGGTAAAGACGTTGAAGCCGTGCAGATACCCCTCGAGGTCACCGACCATGACGTGGGCGGCGTAAAGCACCGGCCGGGAAAGGTCCCGATAGCCGAGCGAATCGGAGCTCCACAGCGGGGTGCCGCCGGTGCGGGCGTGGGCGCTTATCTGCCCGTCTTCGCTGACCGAATAGACATTGTTCGCGTCCACCACCAGTCCGTTGTAGCCGGAAAATTCCCGCGACCAGAGCAATTCCCCCGACTCCGCCGCCACCGAGGTCAGCAGGCCGTTGTAGCCGGCGACGTAAACGTCGTTGCCCACCACCTGCACGTCGCCGTTGAGGTCCACCAGGCGTTCCAGCTCGTTGCGGCCCGCCGGCGCGGCAAGCGGCACGTCCCATGCCTTGGCGCCGTCGGATTGCTGATAGGCCGTCAGCCGCCCGTTGTCGAACCCGCAGATGACCATCTGCGACTGCACCACCGGCGCGGACGTTCCCCGCAGACTGAGCCGGGGCATGCTCTGGGAAACCGACCAGAGCTCCTGGCCGGTGGCCAGGCTGAACGCGTACAGAAAACCGTGCACCGTGCGCACGAACAACCGTCCGCCGCCGATCGCTGGCGCCGCCAGCACTTCGCCGTTGACATAAGCGCGCCATTCCTCAATGCCGCTGTCCGCATCCAGCACTACGACCCAGCCGCCGGAGGAACCCACGGCGACCACGCCGGCCCCCACGACTGGGCCGGCGGAGAGACTGAGGTCCGTGTCGCGCCGCCAGCGCTGCCGGCCGTTCGCGGCGTCGAAGGCATGAACCACGCCGTCGACATTGGCCGCGTAAATCTTCGAGCCATCGCCGTCCAGACGCAAGGCGAGGCGCAATTCGTCACCGCCATCCCCGACCCTCGCGGACCAGACACGACGTATCCGGAACTGTTCGCTGAACTCCGTGAGTTCGCGGGGCTGGCGCGCCTCGCTCTCGTCGTCGCCGCCGAAAATTCCGCAACCTCCGGCCGTCAGGGAGCCCGCGGCAAGAACCAGCACAACCAGCCCTCGTCTGGGAGAGAAGGGCTTCATCGCTATCCCTCCTCGGCTGGTGCGCTTTCGTCAGCCGGCTGCGGCGCTGCCGCCTGGTCAGCGCCGGACGCGGCCAGGTGGTCCAGCTTCAGGCGAATCCAGGCGGCGTCGATCTGGCCGCTGTGCTCCAGTGCCGCCTGGTAGGCAGCACGCGCCGCGTCCTTCTGCCCCAGCGCCTGGTGCAGGTCGCCGCGCATGTCCTCCGCCAACTGCCTCCAGGCAGGAGAATATACGTCCGAATTCAGCGCATCCAGGCCATCTTCAGGCCGATCCATGTACAGGTAGACCCGCGCCAGCCGCAAGCGCGCCAATTGCCGCAAGTCCCCGTTGGATGTCGTTGCGATGACGGCCTGTAACTCCTGCTCCGCCAGGGAAGGCTGCGTCGTATCGACATACTCCTTTGCCATGAGCAGGCGGGCGTGATCCGCATAGCCGCTGCCTTCGTGGTCCGCGACCAGGCTTTCCAGCAGCGTGCCGGCGGAATCCCGGTCGTCGGATTCGATCGCGGCCCGGAAATCCTCGTAGAGTTCGGATGCTACGGCGGACTGACGGTCCTGCCGCAGCTGCCATTGGTCATAGCCGAAGTAGCCGCCGATCCCTATCGCAACGGCCACGATCGCGGTCGGCGCGTATTCGCGCACCCAGCCCCGCACACGCGCCGCCTGCTGCTGATCGGTAAGAAAATCATCCATGGTCCCGAATTGTACGGTCGGCGCGCCCGCGCAGCACGCGCGGAAGTTCCTCGATCGGGATATCCTCTTGTTCGCCTTCCTCGCGCAGGTCCTTCAGGCCAACGGTTCCCGCGTCCAGCTCCCTCTCGCCGATGACCAATGCGTAGCGTGCTCCGGAACGGCTTGCGTGGCGCATCTGGGCTTTGACGTTGCCCCCGCCGCAGTGCATCTGCACGGGCAGGCCCGGGCACTCGTTCCTCAGCTTCTCGGCGAGTTTCAGACCCGCCTGACGCACGTCGCTGCCGCCCAGCAGGACCAGGTAAGCGCCTTCGGCCTCGGCGGATTCCGAAAGGCGGGCGAGTTCCAGCACGCGTTCGACCCCCATTGCCCATCCGATTGCGGGCGTCGGCGGTCCGCCCAGTTGCTCCACAAGCCCGTCATAGCGCCCCCCGGCGCACACTGCGTTCTGCGCTCCCAGCCGGTCGGTCAGAAACTCGAACACGGTCCTGCTGTAGTAGTCCAGACCCCTCACCAGGCGGGGATTGACGCGGAAATCCAGCCCGATTGCGGTCAGCAGCGTTTGCAGTTCGGCGAAGTGATCGGCGGATTCCGGCCCGAGAAATTCGGACACCTCCGGGGCCTCGCCGATCAGAGCGGCCATCTCCGGGTTGCGGCTGTCGAGTATGCGCAGGGGATTCCTGTCCAGCCGGCTGCGGCTGTCGGCGTCCAGCGACTGGATGTGATCCCCGAAGTACTCCCTCAGGCGGTCCCGGTACGCCGCACGGCAGCGGGGACCGCCTAGGCTGTTGAGTTCCAGCACAATGCCGCTCACTCCCAGCCTGGCGAAGATGCGCGCGGCCAGCGCGATCAGCTCCGCGTCGATGTCCGGCCCCGCGAATCCGATGGCCTCCGCGTCGAACTGGTGGAACTGCCGGAGTCGCCCGCGTTGCGGCCGCTCACGGCGAAACATCGGTCCGGCGCACCAGACGCGATGGCGGCCGCGGTGCAGGCCGTGCTCCAGCGCCGCCCGGACGATACCGGCGGTCGCTTCCGGACGCAGGCTGATGACCCGGCCCTTGCTCCCCTCGGTCGTATACATTTCCTTCTGCACGATGTCGGTGTCCTCGCCCACCGAGCGAAGGTAGAGTTCGGCGTGTTCCAGGAGCGGAACGCGAAATTCGCGGTAGCCGTGCTCCTCCAGCGTTCCGATGACGATCCCCTCGGCGCTGCGCCAGACGGCGGCATCCTCCGGGAGAAGGTCGCGAACGCCTCGGACCGATTGAATGGATTTTCCCGGCATGCGCCGCCTCCGGCCTGGCCTGGAACCCGCTGGCGCCGGTTCGGAATCAGTCCGAGAACCAGCCAAGCACCATGTCGCCCCAGAATTGATAGGCGATCAGGCACAGCGCCGTAGCGACCAGGATCCAGGTAACCAGCTTCAGGCGTCCCCAGCGCTGGACCCGGGACGGCGCCAGGCCGACTTTTGCGGGAAGACGGTCCCAATCCGGGTACTTGCGCCGGTAGTCGGATATCAGTTCTTCCGCGTTGATCTTGAGAAGCTTGCAGTAACAGCGCAAATGTCCCACGACGTGCGCATGGGCGCCGAACATCTCGATCTGCCCCGCCTCCAGCGCACTGACGGCATCGGTCGACAGCCGAAGCTCCTGGGCGACGTCCTCAACCGTGATCATCTGCGCCCGGCGGGCGGATTGCAGCCGCTCGCCGTAGGAACCGGCCGGATTCTGGGTCGTTTCTGCCATCTCAACAATTCTCCTGATCAATTCTGCGCCACCAGTCGCTCCAGCAGCAATTGTGCCTCGACATGACGGGGATCGAGCGCAAGCGCGCGCCGAAACCACTCCGCCGCGCTGTTCCTGTCCAGCGGCAGTTCGCACACGCCACAGTTGGCGTAGACGGCCGCGCGGCGAATTCCGACGGCTTCCCGGGCAGCCCGTTCGAGCAGCCTGAGGCCCTCTTGCGGCTTGTCGGCCCGGCGGCACTGGAAAACGCCCAGACTGTTGAGCGCCTCGACGTCGCGCGGCGCCAGCCGGACGGCGCGCCGGTAATGCCGTTCGGCCCGCTCCAGGTCTTCCAGGCGCTCGTAGGCCATGCCCAGAACGCGGTGGGCCTCCGATGAACGGGGATCCTGGCGCGTGGCCCGCAGCAGCTTTTCGCGGGCCAGTTCCAGGCGGCCCTGGGCCAGGTAGGTCGCGCCCAGTTCGAGGTTCAGGGCCGACGCATCGGGACCGGCCTCCAGGCCCGCCTGACATCCGGCCGTCAGCAGGGCCGCGGCCATGAACCACAGCAGCCTCATGCGCGCGCGCTCATTCCGGCCGGAACGCTCCTGCCGTTCAGCACCGTTCCCCGCAACTGGCCGCAGGCTGCGTCGATGTCGTCGCCGCGGGTCTTGCGCGTGATGGTCATGATGCCGGCGTCGAGCAGGACCTGGCGGAAGCGGTCGATGACGTCGCGCGGCGAGCACTTGAATGGGGCGCCTTCCACCCGGTTATAGGGTATGAGATTCAGTTTGGCCGGCCGGTCACGAAGAAGTTTCGCCAGGGCCCTGGCCTGGTGGGGCTGGTCATTGACGCCGTCGAGCATGACGTACTCGAACGTGATTTCACGGCTCTCCGTCTCCCGGGCATAGTTCCAGCAGGCATCGAGCAATGGCCCAAGGGGATAGCGTTTGTTGAGCGGGACCAGGAAATTGCGCAGTTCATCGTCCGGCGCATGCAGCGACAGGGCCAGGGCGACGCGTGACACCGCCGCGAGCTTGCGGATGCGCGGCGTAATGCCGCTGGTGCTCAAGGTCACCCGCCGCCGCGAGAGTCCCAGGCCCAGGTGATCGACGAACACCGACGCGGCGCGCACGACCTCGCGGAAATTCGCCAGCGGCTCCCCCATCCCCATGAACACGATATTGGTGATTGCCCTCTCTCCGGCCCCGATCTCCCGGCGCGCGACCAGGACCTGGGCCACGATTTCCGCGGCGCTCAGGTTCCGGTTGAAGCCCATCTGTCCGGTTGCGCAGAACGGGCAGTTGACCGCGCAGCCGACCTGCGAGGATACGCACAGAGAGCCGCGGGCGCGCTCGGGAATGAATACCGTTTCGATGACCTGCCCGCCACCTGCGTCCAGCAGCCACTTGCGCGTTCCGTCAGCCGAGCGCTCATGCCGCAGCACGTTCGGAAGGACCAGGCCGGCCGTCCGCCCCAGCGATTCGCGCAGCGACAGGGTCATGTCCGTCATCCTGCGCGGCTCCAGTTCGCCGCGGTGGTAGAGCCACCGCATGAGCTGGCGGGCGCGGAATGCCGCCTCGCCCCGCGACACGAACCACTCTTCCAGTTCGTCCCGCGGCAAACCCAGCAGTGAAACGGCGCCCGCTTCCCTGTTCACTGGTGTCGTGTCATGCCCGCTGGCGCCAAGGCATTTGTGAGACACAACACTTAGTGCGGATGCAGTTCGGCGCGCCGGAAGAAAAAGTCGATTTCCTCGCCGGCCGTCCCGGGGCCGTCCGACCCGTGAACCACATTGCGCTCCACGCTCTCGCCGAAGTCGGCGCGCACCGTGCCCCGGGCGGCGTCGGCCGGATTGGTGGCGCCCATCAACTCGCGATTGCGGTCAATCGCGTCTACACCTTCCAGGACCTGGACCATGACCGGGCCGGAGGTCATGTAGGCCACCAGGTCGTCGTAGAAAGGACGTTCGCAATGCACGCGGTAGAACTCCCGGGCCTGCTGGTCGTCGAGGTGCAGCATGCGGGCGGCTATGACCTTGAGGCCCGCGTCCGCGAACCGCTTGTATATCTCTCCGATCAGGCCTTGCGCAACGCCGTCCGGCTTGATGATCGAAAGGGTTCGCTGGCTCATACGGTAAAGCTTTCGCCGCAGCCGCACTCGCCGGTCGCGTTCGGGTTGGTGAAGACAAACTGCTCGTTCAGGTCCTTCTGCACGAAGTCCACCTCGGTCCCTTCCAGCAGTGGCAGGCTCTCGCGCGCCACGACGATGTTCAGGTCGTTCTGGCGCATCACCACGTCGTCCCGTCCCACCTCATCGGCGTAATCCAGCACATACGAGTAGCCGGAGCAACCCGTCTCCGTAACGCCCACGCGGAGGCCCACGCCGCTGCCGCGGCGTTGCAGGTATTCCAGCACCCTCGCCTCGGCGCGGGATGTAAGGCGCAAGCTCATCGGTCTACCTCACAGTCAATCCAGGAAATCAATTATCCCCGCCCCGCAGGCAGGCTTGCAAGGCGTCGCGGGCGCAAAGCAGCAGCGAGCGTGCCTCGGGCGGCGGCTTGAGTTCCTCGTTCAGTCGCGCGGTCCATTCGTCCAAGGCCAATCGCCGGCCGGACGATTTCAGCGCCGTGGCGCCGTTACGGGCGGCGGCCGCCAGTATCGGCGGACCCAGCACGCGAAATGCCGTCTCGACCACCTCGTCACCGTTCCAGCGCGCTTCCAGGCGTATCCAGTCGCCGGCGTTCCGCCGGCCGGCCTGGCCCAGGGTGACGAATCCGGAGCCGGCGGCCAAAGCTGGTTTTTCGTCCGATAGAGCACGCAAGCGGGCAACTGCTCTTCCAAATATCCCGCTAACCTGGTCGATTTCCTGCTCCGTGCTGAAGCGCCCCAGGCTGAACCGGATCGTGCTTCCGGCCAGAAGCGGGGGCCGCCCAAGGCAGCGCAGGACGGCGGACGGCTCGTCCTGCGTCCTGGAACAGGCCGAACCCAATGAGAAAACGACGCCCTCAAGCGCGTCCACCAGGCTGCTGCCCTCCACGTCCTCGACGCTGACGCTGAGAATCCCGGGCGCCATCTCCGCGCCGGCGCCATTCAGCACCACGCCTCCGACTGTCCTGAGGCCCTGCCATAGCCGCTCGCGCAGCGCGGCGACCCGCCGGCTCTCCTCTTCCATGTCCCTGCCGGCAATCTCGCAGGCGGCGCCCAACCCTGCAACCTGGTGCGTCGGCAAGGTGCCGGGGCGCAGCGAGCGTTGCTGCCCTCCGCCGAACAGCAGCGGCTCGATTCGCGGGATTCGCTCGCGGTTGATGCACAAGGCCCCTGCCCCCTTCGGTCCGTACATCTTGTGCGCCGTAAGGGACAGCAGATCGATGCGCTGCCGGCGCATATTCAGCGGAAGCTTGCCCGCGCTCTGGGCCGCGTCCACGTGCAGCCATGCTCCATGTTCCGCGCAGAGCCTGCCGAATTCCGCAACGTCCTGAACGACGCCGATTTCGTTGTTCACGTGCATAAGCGACACCAGTACGGTGTCGGGGCGCAACGCGGCGCGCAGGGCCTCAACCGTGACCACCCCCCCTGAATCCGGTTCCAGGCAGGTCACGTCAAAACCTTCGTTCCGCAATGCAAGGCACGATTTGAGGCCTGCCGGATGCTCGCTCAGGCCGGTAATGATGTGACGCCCGTGCCGCGATCGATAACGGGCCGCACCGATCACCCCCAGTCCGATGGACTCGGTCGCGCCCGAGGTGAAGATGACCTCCCCGCCCGACAGGCCCACCAGAGCGCCCACCTGCGCCGCCGATTCGGCGATCAGTTTTGCCGCCTCGGTCCCACCCGCGTGCTGAGCGGATGGATTTGCGTGAGGCCCGGCCAGGAGCAGCCGGCCCATGCGCTCGGCCACGCGCGGATCCACCGGCGCGGAGGCGGCGTAGTCCAGGTAGATCGGCGCGGCGGGAGGCATCGGATTGATCGACTCAAAATGACCGGTTTATGGGCCCTTAGGATACCAACAGGAACGCATTAGAATAGAGTCCCGGGACAGGGCAACGCGCGGAGAATCAGCGTGCAGGTATTTGATCTCGTAGAGCGGGGAGCCAGGGCCGCCAATGAACCGAATCCCGGCGCCGCCATGCACGGCATGCTGACCGGATTGCGTGAACGGCTCGACGACGTGAGCGAGGCGCTGGACTTCTGCGGCTGCGGCGAGGAGACGGACACCCCCGACCGCCAGATCTTCTACCGCTCCCCCAACCTCCTGATGATGCGCGTTTGTTTCTGCCCCGGTCTTCGCACCCCGCCGCATGATCATTCGACCTGGGCGGCGATACTGATGCTCAGCGGCAGCGAACGGAACATTCTGTACCGCCGATGCGCCCGGCATGGGCTGGAGAGGACCGGCGAAGTCATGCTCAAGCCCGGTTCGATCTTCCGAATGAACGAGGATACGATCCACGTGGCCGAATGCGCGACCGACGAGCCGGCCATTGCACTGCACGTGTACGGCGGTGATCTGGATTACCTTCCGCGGCGCATGTGGCATCCGCATACGCTTGAGGAATTCCCCATGAAGATTGGCCACTACCAGGAATTGTCGGTTATTGCCTCAAACGATTTGCACGCTCCCCTGGCCGTCCCGCCGATTGCCGCCTCCGCCTGACACCCCGAGAGCGCCGTTTCACCGCCCCGCCGGCCGCGGCCGGCAGGGGCCAATACCCCGCAGCAACGATCCCGCCCTGGAAATACCCGGTCCAGCACGATGATGCCCCTGCTCAATACCGCGACCGCGGCCGCCCGGCGGGCCGGAGACATGGCCCTGCGCTACGCCGATCGGATCGAGCAGCTTACGGTGCGCAGCAAGAGTCCGAACGAACTCGTGACGGAGGTCGACGAGGCCGCCGAACGGATCATCATGGAACACATTCGCACCGGCTACCCCGACCACGCGTTTCTCGGCGAGGAGGGCGGCGCGAGCGGTTCCGGCGACTACGAATGGATCATCGACCCGCTTGACGGCACGACCAACTACATCCATCGCTTCCCGGTGTTCTGCGTGTCCCTGGCGTTGCGCCGCAGGGGCGAACTGCAGCTCGGCGTGATTTACGACCCAATGCGACAGGAAATGTTCACCTGCACACGCGGAGGAGGAGCGAGGATGAACGAGCGGCGCATCCGGGCCAGTCGCCAGGAGACCCTTGCCGGAAGCCTGATCGGCACCGGCTTCCCCTATCGCCGCAACCTTCAATGGGTGGACGTCTATATGCGCATGTTGCGCCAGGTCATGCGCCACACCTCCGGAGTGCGGCGGCCCGGCGCGGCGGCGCTGGACCTGGCCTACGTCGCGGCGGGACGCCTGGACGGCTTCTGGGAATTCGGACTGAAGCCCTGGGACATCGCGGCCGGGGCCCTGCTCATCGAGGAGGCGGGAGGCTGGATATCGGGGCTGGAACCGGACACGGACTGCATGGAGACGGGCCATGTGCTGGCGGGCACCCCCAAAGTCTACGCGGAACTCAGAAAGCTATTCGACAAGAACTTCGGATAGTGCTCAGGTCACGGCCCCGTCGTTGGCGGTTTCCTTCTTCGGCGGCAGCAGGTCCGCCGTGCTCACGTTGAGCGCCAGCGCGGTATTCCCCGCGACGTAAATGGAGGAGTAGGTTCCCACCACGACGCCGATGATCAGGGCCGAGGAAAACCCCTTCAGGGCCTCTCCTCCGAACAGGAACAACGCAATGAGGACAAGCAGCGTGGTCAGGCTGGTGATGACGGTGCGGCCGAGCATCTGGTTGACGGAAGTGTTCATCACGGCTTGCGCGTTGCTGGTGCGTATCCTCCGGAAATTCTCGCGTATACGGTCGAACACGACGATCGTGTCGTTGAGCGAATAGCCGATCACGGCCAGCGCCGCCGCCAGGATGGTGAGATCGAACGGCAACTGGAACAGGGAGAAGATACCGAGGATGATGATCACGTCGTGCGCCAGCGCCGCTACCGAACCTACGGCGAATTTCCACTGGAAGCGGAACATGACGTAAAGCAGGATCATCAGCAGGGCGAAAAGAACCGCGAGGCCACCGCGCTCGGTGAGTTCCTGACCCACCTGGGGCCCCACGAACTCGACGCGGCGCAGGTCCACCTGCTCGCCGCCGGCACGCAGCACGCCCAGCAACTCCTCCCCCACTCCCTCCGCATCGATGGTCTCGCGCGGCGGAATCCGAATCAGCACGTCGCGGGCTGCGCCGAAGTTCTGCACCTGGGCGTCGGCGTAACCGGCCGCCGCCAGGTCCGATCGAATCTGTCCGAGGTCGGCGTCCGCCCGGTAGCCGACTTCCAGCAGGACGCCGCCGGTGAAATCGATGCCCAGGTTGAGCTGCCGCGTAGCCAGCGAGCCCAACGAAACGAGCACCAGGACCACGGACAGAATGGTGGCGATCCGGCGTTGGCCGAAGAAGTCGATTTCGCGGCGGAGACGCAGCAGTTCCATGGTCACACCGCCAGCCTGTTCAGGCGCCGCCTGCCGTAAACGAGATTGACCACGGCCCGGGTTCCGACTATGGCGGTGAACATGGACATCAGGATGCCCAGCGACAGCGTGATCGCGAAACCCTTGATCGGTCCGGTGCCGAAGGTAAACAGCACGATCGCCGCGATGAGCGTCGTGATGTTGGCGTCGGCAATAGTCACCAGGGCCTTCTCGTAGCCGGCCCGGATGCTCGCTTGCGGCGAATTGCCGTTGCGCAGTTCCTCGCGGATGCGCTCGAAGATCAGCACGTTGGCGTCCACCGCCATGCCCACGGTAAGCACGATGCCGGCGATCCCGGGAAGCGTCAGCGACGCCTGCAGCAGCGACAGCAGCGCAACGATCAACACCATGTTGGCGGCCAGCGCCATCGTCGCGATCATGCCGAACACCCGGTAATAGACGCTGATGAACAGGACCACGAGAAACAGGCCCACGAGAATGGCGCGCATGCCCTGATCGATGTTGTCCTGGCCGAGCGACGGCCCCACGGTCCGCTCCTCGACCTTGAAGATCGGCGCCTCCAGCGCACCGGCACGCAACAGCAGCGCCAGGTCGCGCGCGTCCACGACGTTCAGCCCGGTGATCTGGAAGCGGCTGGAGAACACGCCCCGGATGATGGCGTCGCTGATTACCGTTTTCTCTTCGCGAAGAACGGTTTCGCCGCGTTCATCCAGTTCGCGCTTGGTCTCGATGAACAGCACGCCCATCGGCCGGTTCAGGTTTTCCTGGGTGGCCTCCAGCATTGCGTCCGCCCCGCGCGCCGCCAGGTTGACGTGCACGGCCGGCTGACCGTTCTCGTCGAATCCCTGCCTGGCGTCCACCAGCTGGCCGCCGTCGGCGATCACGGCGCGCCGCAAGAGGATCGGATATCCTTCCGTGTGATACTGCAACTCGCAGCCGAGCGGCGCCCGTCCCAGGCGATCGGCGTCCAGCGCGTTTTCTTCGTAGCAGGTCATCCGAAACTCCACGGTGGCGGTGGAGCCGAGAATCCGCGAAGCCTGCGCCGGGTCCTGCACTCCCGGCAACTGCACGACGATACGCTCCAGGCCCTGGCGCTGTACCAGCGGTTCCGCCACTCCCAGTTCGTTCACGCGGTTGCGCAGTATCGTGATGTTCTTGCTGACGGCGTTGTCGCGCAATTCCCTCAGGCGCGCCTCGCCCAGCGTCGCCGTGATCCAGGCGCCTTCGCCGTCAAACCCCGAATCATATGTAAGGTCGGGCTCGATCTCGGCGAGCAGATCTTCGGCCTGCTCCAGGTCCTCGCGGCGGCGTAGTTCGACCCGCACGGCTCCTTCCAACGGCTGTACCGTGCGCCGGATTCCCGCTTCGCGCAGCCGTCGGCTGAAGTCGTCGGCGTAGCCCTCGACGCGCTTGGCCACGACCAGATCGGTATTGACCTCGAACAGGAAATGGACGCCGCCCTGCAGGTCCAGCCCCAGGCTCATCGGCTTCAATCCGAGCGCCGCCACCCAATCGGGCGTTCGGGGCACCAGGTCCAGCGCCAGGCTGTAAGCCGGTCCGAGCTGCTCCTTCAACAGGTCCCGCGCACTCAACTGGGCTTCCACCGAATCGAACCGGATCAGCAGGGAATTTCCGTGCTGCCTCGCGCCGAGGATTTCAATACCGGCCACGGCAAGCGCCCGGCGGGCGGAATCGGCCTCCATCTCGCTGATCTCGCCCTGGCCTTCGCGCGATATCAGCACCGCGGGGTCGGCGCCGTAAATGTTCGGAAGCGCAATCAGCCCGCCGCCGACTATGGCGATCAGTACCAGGAGGTTCTTCCAGAGAGGATAGCGGTTCATGCTCGTAACGGCGCCGGCGCGCCGCCCGGTGTCGTGTCAGATGCCCTTGATCGTGCCCTTGGGCAATACCGCGCTTACGCTATGCCGCTGCACCTTGACCTGCACGTCCCTGGCCACTTCCAGCGTCACGAACTGTTCGGCCAGGCTGGTAATGCGGCCCACCATGCCGCCCGAGGCCAGCACCTCGTCGCCTTCCGAAAGACCGGCCACCAGCGCGCGGTGCGCCTTTGTGCGCTTGCTCTGCGGGCGAATGACCATGAAGTACATGACCGCGAAGATCAGCACCATCGTGAAGATCATCGGCAGCATGCTGGGGCCTTCGGCGCCCTGGTAGGCCCAGGCGGGAGAAATCAGTATGTCGAGTGGCATGACGGGTGGGTCCGGTTGTGGCTCATTCCTGACCGCAAATTATCGCACAGCGCTATTCGGTTACGTAGGGGGAGAAGGTGTCGAGGGCGCCGGCGTCTATGGCTTCGCGCAGGCGGCGCATGAGGTCCAGGTAGAAGTGCAGGTTGTGCAGCGAATTCAGGCGCAGGCCGAGCGTTTCACCGCAGGCATCCAGGTGGCGCAGATAGGCGCGGCTGTAGTTGCGGCAGACAAGGCACTCGCATCCGGGATCGATCGGCCGCGGGTCGTTGCGGTATTGCCGGTTGCGTATGCGTATCGGTCCATTGCGGGTGAATAGCTGGCCGTTGCGCGCGTTGCGCGTGGGCATGACGCAATCGAACATGTCCACGCCCAGGCGCACGGACTCGACGATGTCCTCGGGCTTGCCCACGCCCATCAGGTAGCGCGGCTTGCCTTCGGGCATGTGCCGGGCGAGTTCGGCGAGCACGGCGTTGCGAAGACTGCCGCTTTCCCCCACCGACAAGCCGCCGATGGCGAGACCGGGAAAATCCAGCTCCTCAAGCTTCTCAAGGGATTCCTGCCGGAGATCGTGGTGCATTCCGCCCTGCACGATGCCGAAGACAGCCGCACCGCCGGCGGCGTCGAAGGCCGCCTTGCTTCGCGCCGCCCACCGCATCGACCGGAGCATGGAAGCGCGCGCCTCGGCGTGGTCGGCGGGATACGGCGTGCACTCGTCCAGGACCATCTGAATATCGCTGCCGAGCTGCGCCTGGACCCGCATGCAGGTCTCGGGGTCCAGATTCACCTCCGCGCCGTCGATCGGCGAACGCAGCTTGAGTCCCTCCTCGCGGATCCCCTTGCCGCCCGCAAGGCTGAACGCCTGAAAGCCGCCGGAATCGGTCAGAATCGGCCCCTGCCAGCGGCCGAACTCGTGCAGACCGCCGAGCTGTTCGACCAGTTCGGCGCCGGGTCGCAGCATCAGGTGAAAGGCATTGGCCAGGATGATCTCCGCGCCCAGTTCATGCAGGTCTTCCACCGAAACCGCGCGCACCGCGCCGTAGGTCCCCACCGGCATGAACGCGGGCGTGCCGACGGCGCCGCGGGCCAGCTCCAGCCTGCCCCGCCGGGCGCCGCCGCAAGTCGCGGTCACGGAGAACTTCATGCGGTCAGCCCCGGTTTCTCCAGAAGCATTGCGTCCCCGTAACTGAACAGGCGGTAACGCTCGCTCACCGCGTGCCGGTACGCGTTCAGCACGCGCTCCCGGCCCGCGAACGCGCACACCAGCATCAGCAGCGAGGACTCCGGCAAGTGAAAATTCGTGACCAGCATGTCCACTATGCGAAACTCGAACCCGGGCATGATAAACAGCCGGGTTTCTCCGTGAAACGGCCTGATTTCGCCGCCCGAGGCCGCCGTCTCCAGGGCGCGCGTCACGGTGGTCCCGACCGCGCAGACGCGTCCGCCCCGGCGTCGGCATACCTCGATCCTCCGGCATGCGTCATCCGACACCTGCATGCGTTCCTGATGCAGTTCGCCGTCCCGTAGCTGCCTGGCGGTGACCGGCTTGAAGGTGCCGGCGCCGACATGCAGCGTGATTCGTGCAATATCCACACCGCGGTCGCCCAGTGCGCCCAGCATGGCATCGTTAAAGTGCAGGCCGGCCGTGGGGGCCGCAACCGCTCCTGCATGCCTGGCGAACACCGTCTGGTAGTCCTGTCGGTCGGCCGAGCGGTCGGGGCGACGGATATACGGCGGCAGCGGCACGTGTCCGTGGCGGCGCAGGTGAGCGCCAAGGTCGCGGTCGAACTCCAGCACGAAAAAGGCGGCCTCGCGCCGCGCGACCCGGGCCGTAGCCCCGCCTTCAAAGACCAGTTCCTGTCCGTGGCGCGGCGAACGGTTGGCGCGCAACTGCACCAGCGCACGGTCTCTTGCGAGAAATCGCTCGAGGAGCATCTCGACCCTGGCGCCGCTTTTCTTCGCCCCGAACAACCGCGCCGGAACGACGGCCGTATCGTTCACGACCAGCAGGTCACCGGGCTCAAGCAGGCCGGGAAAGTCCGTGAACTGCCGGTCCCGCAGTCCGCCGCCGGCCGGGAGGTGCAACAGCCGGCTGGCGCCCCTGCTCTCAAGGGGCCGCTGCGCAATCAGTTCCTCGGGCGCGTGGTAGGAAAAATCTTCAGCCGCCACGCGCGCATTGTAGGGAAAGCCCTCGCGGGTGTCGTGCCTCCTTGCCGGGGGCTAGCGGGACATGGCGCGAACCGGTTGGAGATTCGGCTAGGTTGAACCGTGCGGATGCATGGGTGGAGCTTCGGGGACGGCGGGCGCGGGCGGGCTGAGCAGATTGCCGCGCGTGATCCTGCCGGAGCGCTCCGGCAACTCGAAACGGACCGTGCGGCTTCGCCTGTGCCGCATCACTTCCAGTTCCACCTCCTCGCCGGGCTCGTACGAGCGCAGTATGCGCGTGGCCTGGCGGGCGTCCCTGAAAGTCCGTCCGCCGATCTTGCGGATCACATCACCGTCTTCCAGACCGATGTCCTCGTTCTCGGGCGCGCGGACCACCAGCAGGCCCTCGTCAACGCCAAAATACTCGCCCAGGGCCGGTGTCAATTCCGCGACCTGCAGGCCGCCCAGTCGCCACGCCATGTTGGAGAAAGACAGGAGGTCGGCGGGAGCGCGGCGCACGCGCACTGTCCGGCGATCCCGGCCGCCGCCGTTATCCACGTCAACCTCCACGTCCACATTGCCGGCGCTGAAACTGTTGGCCAGCCTCCGGGCCCAGTCCTCGGCGCGCGAGGCGAAACGGCGAGGCGCCGCGATGCCCCTGCCGGAAACGATTTGCGTCCACGCATCGGTCTTTACCTGAGCTTCCAGGTCGTCGCCGTCACGCCGGTACCCGATGGAGACTTCGCTGCCCGGCTCGGTTTCGGCCAGCATGTCGCGAAGGTGCTCATAGGACTGCCCGCCGCTAGGGCCGGCCAGGGATTCACCGTTGATCGAGGTCAGCAGGTCTTCCGCCCGCAATCCCGCCTGATCGGCCGGTCCCCCCGGCGATACCGACAGCACGTTCAGTCCCTCAACCGGACCGTCGGCCCAGTTGCCCAGGCTTATGCCCAGGCGCGCGCCCTTGGCGCGTTCCTGCAAGGCCAGGACTTCCTGACGGAGCATGTCGGCGAACTGCTCTTCGGGCAGACCGCCCTCATGCGGGTGCGCCTGAAGCCCGATAGGGGCCAGCATCAAAGTCAACAATGGCGTCAGTGCAAGAATTTTCATGATTCGATACTCCAGTCTTCTTTCTCGGACACGCTAGAAATCGGCGTAAATGAAACCGGCCTCCGCCGCCTCGGCGTGGCGCAGGTCAAAAAGGTCTTCCATCAGCAGGGCCCGCTCCTGCAGCAGCCGGCGCGGGACCGCCTGATCTCCGGCATTGAGCGTAGCCGGTATCAGTCCCTCGTCCAGCAACGCAATCTGGTCTTCAAGCTCGGTAGTAAGCCCGAACGAACCCACTTCCAGGACCTGGCCGGGACCCGCCGGATCGAACAGAGGCAGCGACCTCAGGCGTTCCTCCTGGAACTGCGAGAAGGCCACCAGCGCCTCCATGTCCATCTGCTCCAGCTGCTGCCCGAAATCCACGGCGGCCCCGCCCGCCGTCTCGGACCTGACCTGCGAGGGCGGGCGTCCCACCCTGCTGGACGATGAGACGCTTTCCCCCCGGAACACGGCTGCCTCGGGACCGGGGTTGCGGGCATCGGCATCAATGTCCGTTCCCGCGAAGAAGCCGGCGCCCATTTGCAAGCCGACCACGGCAACCGCGATGCTCGCCGCGACCGCCATTCCGCCGCCCCAATAGCGCCGGCGGCGGGACTCGAGCTGCCGCCGGGCTTCGTGCCGGTCCAGCACGCGCTCCCAGCCGCCGTCGGGGGCCTTCTTCGGGGGCAATGCCCTCAAGGCGCCGGCAATGCCGCCGTCTTCGGCGAAGCTGTTCTCGGTTTGACTGCTTGTCATCGGATCTCCTTCAGGCGATCATCGCCTGCCGCACCGGCGTCGCGGACGCTTCGGCGGCGGGAGCCAGGCGCTCCCGCAGGCGCTTGTGGGCGCGCGCCAGTTGCGATTTGGAAAAACTGCTGGTGCGATTCATCATTTCGGCGATTTCCTTGTGCGTGTATCCCTCCACGTCGTGCAGCCATACGACCGCGCGGGCCACGGGCGACAGACTGTCGAGGGCCGCTTCCAGGTCAATGGCCAGCTCCGGCGTTTCCTCGTCGGCCCGGATTTCGAACGTTCCGTCGTCCCCGACGATCTCGGAAAAGAGCAGGCGCCGGCGGTTCCATGCGGCGCGCATGTGCATCAGGCACCGTGAGACGGCGATGCGCCGGATCCAGGTGGCCAGGGAGGCTTCTCCCCGAAATTTTGCAATGCCCCGCAGCACCTCCACGAAACTCTCCTGCAGTATGTCGTCCGCCACCGTCGGCGAACCCGTCATCCGCAGGGCCAGCGTATAGACCGGGTCCGCGAACTGGCGATAAATGATTTCATGCGCCTTCATGTCGCCGCGCTGCGCAGCACGCACGAATGCCGGATCGATGGTCCTGTTGGCAAACCCCGACATGCTCGGATAGATGCGATTCCCTTGCAGATGGTTGCAATGCACTAGTGTATCCTTCCGTTCCGGCGCCGGGATGGCGGAATTGGTAGACGCACCGGACTCAAAATCCGGCGGGGTGAAACCCGTGAGAGTTCGAGTCTCTCTCCCGGCACCGTCCGAAATCAGATTCTTCACCTCGATTAAACACCTCCAGGAAATCCCCGTGCCTGCCCCTCCCAGCAAGTTCTGCAGCCAATGCGGCGCGCCTGTGACCAGCCGTATTCCGGCAGGCGAAGACCGGGAACGGGAGGTGTGCCCGGTCTGCAACTTCATCCATTACCGCAATCCCATTCCGGTCGTGGGCTGCGTGCCGGAGTACAAGGGGCGCATTCTTCTGTGCCGGCGGGCCATCGATCCCCGATTGGGCTACTGGACCGTCCCGGCCGGATTCATGGAACTCGACGAGACCCTGGAAGAAGCGGCGTTGCGCGAAACCCGCGAGGAGGCCTGCGCCGAAGTCCGCCTGGGCGAACTCTTTTCGATTGTCGATGTGCCGCGCGCGGGCCAGGTTCACTTCTTCTTCAGGGCGGAGGTCGTGAACGGCCAATTCCAGCCGGGCGTCGAATCGCTCGACGCCCGCCTCTTCGCGCCTGACGAGATTCCCTTTGACAGCATTGCGTTTCGAAGCGGCATCATCGCGTTGCGCCGCTACCTGGAAGGTCCGGACAAGGGTCTGGTCCTCGATGCGGTTCGTCCCGGCGCTCCGGATTGAATATCATTAGGGATTGGCGCCGGAAACCTTCGGAACAATTGATCAATGACCTTCCTGGTACTGGAAAGCTGCATCAAGTGCAAACTGATGGACTGCGTGGAAGTCTGCCCCGTGGACTGCTTCCACGAGGGCCCCAACATGCTCGTGATCGATCCGGAGGAATGCATCGACTGCACGTTGTGCGAGCCGGAATGCCCGGTGGACGCCATCGTTTCCGAGGACGAGATTCCGGCCGGCCAGGAGCAGTTCCTGGAGCTGAACGCCGAACTTTCCCAGGAATGGCCGGTCATCACTGAGGCGGGCGAACCGCCGCCCGACGCCGACGACTGGCGCGAGACTCCCGACAAACTCCAGTACCTCGAACGCTGAATGCGCCTCGTCCGGGTAGCCCGCGCCGCATTCATTCCGATCACCTGGATCGTCGCACTGACAGGCACGCTGCTGTTGTCCGCCTGCGGCGGCGGCTCCTCCTCTTCCTCGCCACCTCCCGCCCCGCCGAACCGCGCGCCGGTCGCCGACGCGGGCAACGACGTCACGCAAGCCATCCAGTCTTCCCCCGTTGCCCTGGACGCCACCGGCAGCAGCGATCCGGATGCCGACACACTGACGTATCGGTGGACAATAAGCGCGCAGCCGGCATCTGCCGCCATCGAACTTGATGATCCCGCAAGCGCGCAACCCTCATTCGCCGCTGCGCTGACCGGGGAATACGTTTTCGAGCTCGAAGTGAGCGACCCGGACGGGCTCTCAAGCACCGATACCGTTACGGTAAACCTCACCAACGAACCGCCCGTCGTGAATGTCGCGAGTGTTGACCGAATTGCCCTTGTCGGCGCCGACGTATCTCTCGATGCGCAAGGGTCCAGTGATCCGGATGGCCACGAATTGATTTTCACCTGGCGAATCGTCGAGCTGCCGGCGGATTCCGGCATGCAGACCGTCTACGACGGCCCGGTGCAGACGATTCGCTTTGACAGTCAAGGCACCTACGTATTCGAACTGGAAGTCGACGATGGTTACGAGCCCGCGCTCCTGACGCTCGAGTCCTTCGATGTCACGGTCTATGCCGTGATAGCCCTGGACGTATCGATTATCGACGCGGAGTTCGATCCGGTCGGCGAGCGGATTGTCGCGCTGACCGAAGAAGAACTCCTGACAATCGATTCCAACGAAAACAGGGCCGCGGTCGAACTGCCGGCAGCCGGCAAGGCGGTTTCGGTCTCGCCGGATGGCGCGTATGCCGCAGTGGGCCACGACGGGTGGGTATCGCATGTCGACCTGAACGAAATGCGACTGCTGGAAACCCACAGCCTGGCAACCAGCCTGGGCGAAGTCGTTATCGACGAGTACGGATATGCCCACGGATTCCCCGACACGGGCCAGTGGGTCTCGATTTACAGCGTGGATCTGGTGTCCGGCGCCGTCCGGCTGGGTGTACAGGACTTTGTGCGCCATCAGATGCGGGCAAGGCTGCATCCGTCCGGCGCCAAGATCTACGGCGCGAACACCGACCTCTCACCGAGCGATCTCGAACGCTATTCGATCGTCGCCGGCGCAATCGACGGCAACTACGATTCGCCGTATCACGGCGATCACGAGTTCTGCGGCAACGTCTGGTTCGACCCGGACGGCGAACTCATCCTCTCGCCCTGCGGCGTGGTCGTGCGCGCAACCGACGATCGCGCAACGGACATGCTCTTCGCGATGCGGCTCGAAGGGTTCAGCGCCACCGATCGTATTCGCGACGCGGCTTCATCAAGCGCCGACGGCGGTCTATGGTACGTGGTGGCGGAGCGCGATGGGTGGGCCCCCGATCACGTTCAGACGTACGACATCGAATTAGGCCGGCGGGCCGAACGATTCAATCTGCCGCTGGTCGATGCGGCCGGAGAACGGCGCTGGTTCGCGGACTTTGTCTTCGCCAGCGCGTCCTCTCAGGCGCACTACGTGATTGCCACCGACGACTCGGGCGATTCGAAGCGCCAGGCGCTGCTGGTCAGGTAGTCGCCTTAGGTATCGGCCTTCGGCCCTGCTTCAGTCGTCGGTTTCGTTGAGGATCGCGGCCAGGCGAATGGGCGGCACGTAGCCGGGAATCAGTTCGCCGCCGG
>JAPPHC010000026.1 GCA_028821145.1 Gammaproteobacteria bacterium
CATTGAACGACGAAGCGCTCAGCATGTGCGCCTCGTCGATCAGGTAGATCTTGTAGCTGCCCGAGGCCGGCGCGTACTGCACGTTCTCCAGCAGTTCGCGGGTCTGCTCGACCTTGGTGCGCGAGGCCGCGTCCACCTCCATAAGGTCGACGAAACTGCCCTCCTCGATGCTCGTGCAACTCTCGCACTCGCCGCAGGGTTCCGGCGCGGCGCCTTTCCGGCAATTCAGGGCCGCCGCGAGAATACGCGCCAGCGTCGTCTTGCCCACGCCCCGGGTGCCCGCAAACAGCCAGGCGTGATGCACCCGTTCGGCGCTGATGGCGTTGGTCAGCGCGCGCACCGCATGCGGCTGGCCCCTGACCTCCGAAAACTTGCGCGGCCGCCACTTGCGCGCCAGGACCAGATAGCTCATGGGGCGAAGCCTATCAGGATTCAGGGGCCAAGCGGCCGGGCGACGCGGAAGCCGTAATAGCTGTCGCGCCGGTCGGGTGCGGCGCTGACGCGAAGCGCGATGCGCAGGTCATCCGGAAAGTCGTCCCAGGCGCCGCCACGCACCACGCGGCTCCCGCAGTCGCCGCTCAGCCACGCGCTGCCGTCCGCCGGAGCGCCTTCGTAGCTGCCGTTCCAGCAGTCCTCAACCCATTCGTAAACATTGCCGTGCACATCGTGAAGACCGAACGCATTGGGCTCGAAGGAGCCGACCGGCGCCGTCTGCTCGTAGTCCCACCGGCTGCCGCAACCGTAGCAATTGGCGCGGTTGCTTTCGATCGAGTTTCCCCAGCCATACTTCGTCGCCGAGCCGGCCCGAGCCGCATACTCCCATTCGGCTTCCGACAACAGCCGGTACGGCCGGCCGGTCTGCGCGGAAAGCCACGCCACGTATTCCTTCGCGTCATTCCAGCTGACCTTCATCACCGGGAGCCGCCCGCGCCCCCAGCCCTGGTCGTCGGCCACGCCGGGACCGGAAAACCGGTCGTAGTCCTCGAACGTAATCTCGTATTTCGACACCGCGAGCGGCTGCGAAATGGTCACCTGGTGCACCGGCTTTTCGTCGTCGTAGCAGTCAAGCCCGGAGACGCAACCCATCGAAAACCCGCCCGCGGGAATCACGACCATTTCCGGACCCAGCCCCCCGGAAAACAACGGATCGGAGAAGGCTTCGCCCACCGCCGGACCGGCCTCCGCAAGCGATTGCTCCTCGGCCGACACGGCCGGCACGAGAAGAAGCGCCGCGAAAGCGGCGCAAAACATGCCCTGAGCTCGCTTCATGTTCCCGTCCTCGTGCTGCCCCGACTCAGTCCATTTTTCCATCGCTTTGCGTTTCGGCGCAACCCGGCGCACGGCCCCGCGAGCACAGCTTACAATTCAGCCGGGAGGCCAACCATGAGCCAAGCAAGACCTTCGAAATCCAGCGAGCTACGCGCCCGCCTGGACCACCCCGTCATCGACACGGACGGGCACATGCTGGAACTGTCGCCCGTGATCTTCGATTACTTCAAGCAGGTGGGCGGTCCGGAAATGACCGAGCAAGCCTTCACGGACCTGCGTCTGCGCGACGGGCTGAAATGGTACGAAATGGACCGCGCCGGGCACCGGCGCCACAACCTGATACGACCCGCGCACTGGGCGGCGCCGGCGGAGAACACGCTCGACCTGGCGACCGCCATGCTGCCGAAGCTGATGCACGAGCGGCTTCCCGAGATGGGAATCGACTACGCGGTCGTCTATCCCACCATCGGCTTCGCGCTACCCGACATCAAGGACGCCGACGCGCGCCGGGCGGCCTGCCGGGCCCACAACCTGATGATGGCGGACATGTACCGCGGCTTCGAAGACCGCCTGACGCCGGCGGCGGTCATCCCCTGCCAGACTCCCGGGGAAGCCATCGAGGAACTCGATTACGCCATCGGCGAACTGAACTTCAAGGTGCCGATGTTCATCAACCTGGTGCGGCGCCCGATCGAGGCGGTCGAAGAGCAGGCGCCGGAAATGTCGCGCTACGCCTTCTGGATCGACACGCTTGCCTACGACAGCATCTACGACTACGACCCGCTCTGGCAGCGCTGCATGGAGCTGAAGGTGCCGGTGACGGCCCACGCGGTCGGACAGGGCATGCACATGCGCCGTTCCATCACCAATTACATGTACAACCAGATCGGGCACTTCGCCGACGCGGGTCACGCCTTTGCCAAGTCGCTGTTCTTCGGCGGCGTGACCCACCGCTTCCCGGACCTCAATTTCGCGTTCCTGGAGTGCGGCGTCGCCTGGGGCGCGAGCCTCATCTGCGACCTCAAGGAGCGCTGGGAGAAACGCGGCGCCACGGGAATCCAGCAATTGAACCCGGAGAAGATCGACCGCGAGCTGCTCAGATCGCTTTTCGAGCAGTACGGCGGCGAGGTCCTGTCCGGACGCGCGCAGCAGGGCGCCTTCCTGAGAAAGGTGTCGGAGCACGACGGCGAAGACGATTTCGCGGCTGCCCACGTCAACAGCGTCAACGACCTGCTCGATCGGCTGGTGCCGAACTTCTACTACGGCTGCGAGGCGGACGACCGGATGAACGCGATCGCGTTCGACACCCGGCTCATTCCGGGCGGAAGCAAGCTCAACGCGATGTTCTCGTCGGATTTCGGCCACTGGGACGTCACCGACATGACCGGGATCCTGAGCGAAGCGCACGAACTCGTCGAAGACGGCCTGATGAGCAGCGACGATTTCGCGGATTTCGTGTTCCGCCATCCCGCACGGCTTTTCACGGGCATGAACCCGGAGTTCTTCGCCGGCACGGCCGTGGAGGACGACGTCGCGCAAATGCTGGCAAGCGACGTGCAAGCCGCCGCCTGAGTCGCCAGCCGGAGCAATACGGTCATGGGTAAAGCGAAGTCCTCACCGTCGAGCAAGCTTCGCAAGCGTCTGAACCACCCCGTCATCGATACGGACGGGCACATGGTGGAGCTGTTCCCGGTGATTTTCGATTACATCAAGCAGGTGGGCGGCCCGGAAATGTCCGAGAAGATGTTCACGAGCCTGCGCCGACAGAACAACCGCAGTTGGTACGAAATGGACCATGCCCAGCGGCGCCACCACAACCTCATCCGTCCCGCCTTCTGGGCCGCGCCCGCCGAGAACACGACCGACCTCGCGACCGCAATGCTGCCGAAGCTCATGCACGAACGGCTTCCGGAAATGGGCATCGACTACGCCGTTGTCTATCCGACGATCGGTTTCCTGCTGCCGGAGATCGCCGACGACGAGGTCCGCCGGGCCGCCTGCCGCGCCCACAACCTGATGATGGCGGACATCTACCGGGGTTTCGAGGACCGCCTGACGCCGGCGGCGGTCATCCCCTGCCACACGCCCGACGAAGCCATCGAGGAGCTGGATTTCGCGCTCGGAGAACTGAATTTCAAGGTGCCGATGTTCATCAACCTCGTGAAACGTCCCATCGGCGCGGTCGAGGAGGTGGACCCGGACCTGAGGCCCTACGCGTTCTGGGTGGACACGCTGGCGATCGACAGCATCTACGACTACGACCCGCTGTGGCAGCGCTGCATGGATCTGAAGGTCCCCGTAACGGCCCACGCGGTCGGACAGGGCATGCACATGCGCCGCTCCATCAGCAACTACATGTACAACCAGACCGGACACTTCGCCGACGCCGGCCACGCCTTCGCAAAGGCGCTGTTCTTCGGAGGCGTGACCCACCGCTTCCCGGAGCTGAACTTCGCCTTCCTGGAATGCGGCGTCGCCTGGGGCGCGAGCCTGGTCTGCGACCTCAAGGAGCGCTGGGAGAAACGCAGCGCCGAGGCCATCGAACAGTTCAACCCGGCGAAGATCGACCGGGAGCTCATGGGATCGCTGTTCGAACGGTACGGCGGCGAGGTCCTGTCCGGGCGCCTGCCCGAGGGCGCCATCCTGCGCAACGTGGTCGAGCGCGACGGCGTCGACGATTTCGCCGCCGCCAACGTCAACAGTATCGACGACCTGCTCGATCGGCTGGTGCCGAACTTCTACTACGGTTGCGAGGCGGACGACCGGATGAACGTGACCGCGTTCGACACGCGGGTCCTGCCGGGCGGGCGCAAGCTGAATGCGATGTTCTCGTCGGACTTCGGCCACTGGGACGTCACCGACATGTCGGGCGTCCTCGTGGAAGCGCATGAACTGGTGGAAGACGGCCTGTTGAGCGACGAGGATTTCGCCGATTTCGTGTTCCACAATCCCGCGCGCCTTTTCGCGGGCATGGACCCGGATTTCTTCGCCGGCACCGCCGTGGAGGGCGAGGTCGCGAAGATGCTGGCGAACGGCGGGCAGGTTGCCGCCGCTTGAACCGGCCGATGCCCGCCTTTCGAAACGCACTGCTCGCATCGGCGTCGCTGCTGCTGGTCAGCGCAGGTGCAGCCGACACGCTGCGGCGCGGCGCCGTGGCGGAACCGAACAGTCTCGATCCGCAGGTGGTGTCCGGCGCCTCTTCGACGATCATGCGCGATCTCTTCACCGGGCTGACCTCGTACGATTCGGCCGGACGGCTGATCCCCGGCGCAGCGGAATCCTGGGAGATCAGCGAGGACGGCCTGACCTACCGTTTTCGTCTGCGCGAGAACCTCAAGTGGTCCGACGGCTCGCCGATCGCCGCAAAGGACTTCGTCTATACGCTGCGCCGGCTCCTGACGCCCGGGAACCGCACGCGCTTCGGGTCCTTCTTCTATTCGATCCGGAACGGCAGACGCATCATGAGCGGCGAACTCGATCCGACCGAACTCGGCGTGCGCGCCGAGGACGAGCGGACGTTCGTCATCGAGCTGCAGCGACCCGACCCGACCCTGCTGGAGAAGCTCAGCAACTATGCCGCTGCGGCGATGCCGCAGGCCGTCATCGAAGAGCACGGCCGCCGCTGGTCGCGCCCCGGCCGGGTGGTCACCACCGGCCCGTACCGCCTGGCCGAATGGGTGCCGCAGTCGTACCTGAAGCTGGAGAAGAACCCGCACTTCTATGGCGCCGACGACATCGAGATCGAGACCGTGCAGTACTTCCCGACCACCAACGCGGAGACGGCCATGCGCCGGTTCCTGGCGGGCGATCTCGAGTTTCTGCTCACGTTTCCGTCCGACCGGATGGAATGGATCGAGGAGAACCTGCCCGGCCAGCTCAAGATCTGGCCCGCGCTTGGCATCAGCTACATCACCTTCAACAACCGCAAGCCGCCGTTCGACGACGTGCGGGTGCGCCGGGCGCTGACGATCGCCGTCGACCGGCAGCAGATCGCGGAGCGGATCATGGTGGTCGGCGTCCCGGTCGCCTACACGATGACGCCTTCCGTCGTCAGCAACTACGACAACCCGGTGCCCGACTACGCCCGCCAGCCGATGCCCGACCGGCTGGCCGAGGCGCGTTCGCTGCTCGAAGCCGCGGGCTACGGGCCGGACCGGCCGCTGACGTTCGAACTGCGCTACGAACCGCCGGAAGAAAACCGCCGCCTTGCGATCGCGCTGCAGGCGATCTGGCGTGATATCGGCGTCAACACGGAACTCCTGTTCACCGACTTCGGCACGCTCTATCGCTCGGTGCGGACGGGCGACTACACCGCGGCGCGGTTCACCTGGTTCTCCCCCACCGACAGCCCCGAAACGTTTCTCTTCATTCTCGAATCCGGCAGCACGACCAATTATTCCGGCTATCACAATGCCGAGTTCAATCGGCTGATCACCGTGGCGGAGGCGCAGCTTGACCGGGACGCCCGCCTGGCGACGTATCGCAAAGCCGAAGCGATGGCGCTGGCGGATTATCCTGTGATGCCGTTGTACTTCATGGTGCACCGCAACCTGGTGGCCCCCGACATCCGCGGCTACACGCCCAACTCCCGCGGCATGACCGCCACCCGCTACCTCCACCGCGTAAAACAGTAGCGAACGCGTCCCGCGTTCGCTAGCAGGCGGCGCCGACCCAAGCCGTTCTTCGCCCCCCTTCTTCCGGGAGTGTTGGAGCCAGGGATGGCGGAACCAAGCCAGGGATGGCGTCTCCCGGAAGAAGGGGGGCGAAGAACGGCGAGCCCCGAACCACCCTGCTATGCTCGCGCGATGCTCGCATTCACGCTGAGGCGGCTCGCCGTCGCAATCCCGACACTGCTCGCGATCGCGACCGCGTCGTTCTTCCTGATGCGCGCGGCGCCCGGCGGGCCCTTCGACACGGAAGCGGACCTCGATCCCGTAGTGCTCGAAAACCTCTATCGCGCCTACGGGCTCGACCAGCCGCTGCTGGAGCAATACTGGATCTACCTCGCCAACGTGCTGCAGGGCGATTTCGGGCCCTCGCTGGTCTACGAGGACTTCAACGTGACCGAGCTCATCGCGATCGGGCTGCCGGTCAGCGCCAGGCTCGGCTTCACCGCAATGTTCGTCGCGCTGCTGCTCGGCGCAACCTGCGGGATCGTCGCCGCGCTGCGCCACAACCGGCTTTTCGATCACGCCACGATGACGATGGCGATGACCGGCATTGCCATCCCCTCTTTCGTCACCGCGCCGATCCTCGCGCTGTTCTTCGGTCTCTACCTGAAACTATTGCCCGTGGCCGGCTGGAACGGCGGCGCGGCCGCCAACATGGTGCTGCCGGTCATCGCGCTGGCGCTTCCGCAGCTCGCGATCATCGCCCGGCTGATGCGCGGCGGAATGCTCGAGGTCCTGCGGGCGAACTTCGTGCGCACGGCCCGCGCCAAGGGACTGCCGGAACGCCAGGTGGTGATCAACCACGTGCTGCAGTCGGCCGCGGTCCCGCTGGTCGGCTACCTGGGCCCGGCGCTGGCCGGCATCATGACCGGATCGCTGGTCATCGAGCTGATCTTCGACCTGCCGGGCGTCGGGCGTTACTTCATCCAGGGCGCGCTGAATCGCGACTACCCGCTGGTCATGGGGATCGTCATCGTCTACGGCACGCTGATCATCCTGCTGAACCTGCTTTCGGACCTCGCCTACGCGGCGCTGGATCCGCGGGTGCGGAGGACCTACCGGTGAGCGCCGGCGGATTGTTGCGGTCGCCGGCCCTGCGCCGGGCGGCGGGCGGCGAGCTGTCCGGCTCGCTCTGGCGCCAGGCCGGGCGGCGTTTCCGGCGCAACCGCGCCGCGATGATCAGCATCGGCGTGCTGCTGGTCATCGCGCTCACATCGGTCCTGGTGCCGGCATTCTGGCCGCACGCGGTCGAGGACGCGTCCTGGGAGAACATCCTGCTGCCGCCGAGTTTCGAGAACTGGCACTGGTTCGGCACCGACGCCAACGGCCGCGACCAGTTCGTGCGGGTGTTCTACGGCGGGCGCATTTCGCTCACGATCGGCCTGATGACGACGCTGGTCGCGCTGGGCATCGGGGTCGGCTACGGCGCCGTCGCCGGGTTCACGGGCGGGCGCACCGACGGGTTCATGATGCGCTTCGTCGACATCCTGTATTCGCTGCCGCTGTTGTTCTTCATCATCATCCTGGTGACCGTGTTCGGGCGCAACATCTTCCTGATATTCGTCGCCATCGGCGCGGTCGAGTGGCTGACGCTCTCGCGCATCGTGCGCGGCCAGACATTGAGCGTAAAGGCCAAGGAGTACGTCGAATCGGCCGTCGCGATCGGGCTGTCGAAACCGGCGATCCTGCGCCGCTACATCATTCCGAACGTGGTCGGGCCCGTCGTCGTTTACGTGACGCTGCTGATTCCCACCAACATCCTGATCGAGAGCTACCTGAGCTTCATCGGGCTGGGCGTGCAGGAGCCGCTCACGAGCTGGGGCCTGCTGATCTCGCAGGCGGTAGGCCAGCTCGACACGGCCCCCTGGCTGATCCTGTTTCCGGCGACGTTTCTGGCCATCACGATGTTCTGCTTCAACTTCATCGGCGACGGGCTGCGCGACGCCCTCGACCCCTCCCACCGCTAACGGCCGGGAATGAACGCACTACTGGAGATTCGCGACCTGAGCGTCCGCTTCGACGTCGGGGACGCCGAGTTGACCGCCGTGCGCGAGCTTTCCCTTGACGTGGCGGAGGGCGAATGCCTGGGCGTGGTGGGCGAATCGGGCGCCGGCAAGAGCCAGACCTTTCTCGCCGCGCTGGGGCTTCTCGCCGAAAACGCGCGCGCCGAGGGTTCGGTACTCTACCGGGGCCGCGAAATCCTCAACGCGCCGCGGCGCGAACTCAACACGCTGCGCGGCCGACGCATCGCCATGGTGTTCCAGGACCCGCTGTCCGGGCTCACGTCCACGCTGCGCATCGGCCGCCAGCTTGAGGAATCGGCGCGCCGGCACCTCGGCATGAACGCCCGCCAGGCGCGTGGAAAGGCCCTGGAAATGCTGGAAACCGTGCGTTTGCCCGATCCTGAGCACTGCCTGGACCTGTATCCGTTCGAACTGTCCGGCGGCATGCGCCAGCGCGTGATGATCGCGCTGGGAATGATCTGTCGGCCCGATCTCCTGATCGCCGACGAACCGACCACCGCGCTCGACGTGACGATACAGGCGCAGATACTCGGGCTGCTCGCCGAACTGCGGCGCGACGCGAATACGTCGGTCGTGTTGATTACGCATGACCTGGCCGTCGCCGCGGGGCTGTGCGATCGCATCCTGATCATGTACAACGGCCGGCCGGTCGAATCGGGAACCACGCGCGAGGTGTTCACCGCGCCGAAGCACCCGTACACGAAGGGCCTGCTCGCCTCGCTGCCCAGCCTCGCGACCGACCCCGCAATCGATCTGACGGCGATTCCCGGGCAGCCGCCCGACGCGCTCGTAACGCCGCGCGGCTGCGCGTTCGCCGAGCGGTGCGAGCACGTCATGGATCGCTGTATTTCCGAGCGTCCGCTGCTGGGCGGCACGCGCGGCCGTCACGCCGCCGCCTGCCACCTGCTTTCGCCGTGACCGCACCGCTGCTCAGCGTCCGGTCGCTTTGCGTGGACTACGAGCAACGCCGCGCCGGCGTGTTCGGTTCGAGAGCCAGCACGCTACGAGCGGTCCATGACATCAGCTTCGAGCTTTCCGAAGGCGAAACGCTGGGAATCGTGGGCGAGACGGGCTGCGGCAAGACTTCGCTCGGCAAGGCGATCCTGCAACTGGTCCCGCCGGCAGCGGGACGCGTTCTCTGGCGCGGCACGGACCTGGCACGTACCGATGCCAGGACGCTGACCCGCCTGCGCAGCGAACTGCAGATCGTGTTTCAGGACCCGCTGTCGGCCCTGAACCCGCGCATGCCGGTCGGCGAGATCGTCGCCGAGCCGCTGCGCGTGCATGCGGCGGACATGTCCGCGCAGGAGCGCCGGGCTGCGGTTGCGGACATGTTCGAACGGGTCGGCCTGCGGCCCGAAATGACCAGCCGCTATCCCAACGAGTTCAGCTCCGGCCAATGCCAGCGCATCAGCATCGCGCGCGCCATGATCACCGGGCCGAAGCTGCTGGTATGCGACGAACCCGTCAGCGCTCTCGACGTGTCCATACAGGCGCAGATCTGCAACCTGCTCCGCCGGCTGCAGCGCGAGACCGGCATCGCGATCCTGTTCATCAGCCACGACCTGTCGGTGCTGCGCTACATGTCGCACCGCGTGATGGTGCTGTATCTCGGCCGGCTGATGGAAATCGCCCCGCGCGACGAGCTGTTCGAAAACCCCCGACACCCCTACAGCCGGGCGCTGATCGAAGCAATCCCGGAGGCCGACCCCGACCGCGGTCCGCACGATATGGCCGACGCCCTGCCCGGCGAAATCCCGTCGGCGCTGGCCCCGCCGTCCGGTTGCGTTTTCCGCACCCGCTGCCCGATCGCCACACCCGAATGCGCGCGCACGCGGCCGCCCGGCGAAAGCGTCTCGGCCTCGCACCGCGTCGCCTGCCATCACTGGCGGGATGCGCACGCCCAGCCGCGTTAGTTGCGGATAAGATGGCGCGCCATGAGCACCCTGGAGAAGCTCGCCCGGCAGATATTCGACTCGCAGCCCTTCAGCAGGCACCTCGGGGCTTCGCTGGAATCGGTGGGGCCCGACAGAGCGGAAATCGCCCTGGCGGTCACCGATGAGCTGACCCAGCAGCACGGTTTCGCCCACGGCGGGATCATCAGCTACCTGGCCGACAACGCGATGGCCTTCGCGGGCGGCCTTGCGCTCGGCGGCGACGCCCTGATGGCGGAATTCAAGATCAACTTCGTCCGGCCCGCCGTCGGCGGTCGGCTCATCGCGCGCGCACGCACCACGGCCCTGAGCAAGCGCCAGGCCGTCTGCCAGGGCAAGGTCTACACGGTTTCCGACGATGGCGCCGAAACGCTTTGCGCGGTCGCCCAGGGCACCGTCGTCGCGGCATCAACGGAAAAATAGGCCGAACGCGAAGGCGGGGGGATGGCTAGACGGATTGCCATCATCGGTGGGGGAGTCTCGGGACTGGGAGCCGCGTGGGCGCTCAGCCGGCATCCCGACCGGTTCGATTTCCGGCTCTACGAAGCGCAGGCCCGGCTGGGCGGCAACGCCATAACCGCCGACATGCCGCAGGACGACGGCAGTTCGATTCCGTTCGACATCTCCGTCACCGCGCTGATCCCCTCCGTTTACCAGCACATCCTGCTGGTGATGCAGCAGCACGATATCGACCTGATCGACACCCGGTTCAGCTACAGCGTCAAGTATCGCGGCGGCGTCTATGCGCACGATTTCGACTCCGACATCCGCCGCGAACTGCAGCCGGAAATCGAGAGATTCCAGAAGCTCCTGAAGCGTTTGCACTGGTTCGGCCGAGTCAACAACACCCGCTCCAGGCTGCTCAATCTGCTGAACCCGTTCAACTACGTCAGCATGGGCACAGTGCTCAACTGGGGCCGGTTTTCGGGTGATTTCCGCTACAAGATCCTCAAGCCCATGTTCGTCAACTTCCTGATGGCGACCAACGTGTTCGACATGCCCGCGTCGCTGTTCTCCCGCTACCTGCAGTTCTTCGATATCGAGGCCGCGACGCCGATGAAGACCTGGGACCAGGGCACGAGGCGCATCTACGAGGCGCTCTCAGACGGTTTCCGGGACAGGATTTATCTGAACCGGCCGGTCCGGAAGGTCCACCGGCGCCCGTCGCATGTCCTGGTCGAGGACGAAAACGGCAAGACGGAGAAGTTCGACGACGTGATCTTCGCCTGCAATGCGAACCAGACCCTGATGCTGCTGGACGCCCCGACCTACCTCGAAAGTTCGATTCTCTCGTCGATACGCTACGAGAGCGAACTGCACAACCACACCGTCGTGCACTCGGACGCCTCGGTCCTGCCCGACAGCGACGTGGAGGCGCTGGACACCCGGAGCAACCACATCGAGCAGTACGGCGCGCGGCCCGACAACTACGAAATCACCTACATCATGCACAACCAGCAGCCGTGGGCGAAGCGCTCGGACAAGCCCTGCCTGGTGACCTACAACGCGATCAGCCCGATCGACGAAAGCAAGATCATCAAAAAGTGGTGGTTCCAGCACGTCGTCCACGACGTGCGCCACATCGCCATCCTGATTCAGTTGTTCCGCTTCATCCAGGGCAAGCGGCGAAGCTGGCACTGCGGCGCCCACACGCTGATCAACAGCCAGGAAACCTGCTTCGTGACCGGCCTGATCGCGGCCAGGCAGCTCGGCGCCGACTACCCGTTCGACGATGCCGAAGCGAAGAAGTGGTTCAACTTCTACGGGCGCATGCTGTACGGCTGGCGGTTCAGGAAAGCCTGAAAATGGCCGGGAGCGAGGGCATGCCCCTCGCGGCGTCCCGCCCTCCTCGAAGGCGAGACGCCTTGTACTAGAAGGACGCTCTCACGCGCACACCGTATTCCCGCCTCAGGTAACCGGCCGTGAAGGCCTTGCGGCTGCCGCCGGGGCCGCTGGTCGTTCCGTTGGTATTGGGGAGGACCTTGTTGTCGGTCAGGTTGGTGCCGAAAATCTCAAAGGTGCTGTTTTCGGTCAGATCGAATCCCAGGCGGGCGTTGATCTTGAACATTGACTTCGTCCGGTTGAATTCCGAGTAGTCCGCCCACTTCGGGCTCTCGTAGAAGAAATCGGTACGGAAGTAGAACTCCCGTCCGGCGAAGTTGCCGAGAATCGTGGGACTCAGGGACGCCGTCCATTTCGGCGTGTTGCGCGCCTCGTTGCCGTCGTTGACGACGGACAATGGGCCCGATCCAAGCACTACGAACTCGTTCGATCCACGGGAGGAGAACGACGCCATGACCGCATCCACGTAGGTAAGCGTTCCGCGAATGCTGAACCAGTCGGTCAGATTGCCTTGCGCTTCGAGGTCCACGCCCGTGTATTCCGAATTGCCCGGTCCGCGATAGGATGTGGTCCCGCCAGTGGGAAGCAGAATGACCGATGCGAAAGGCTGGTTTTTCCAGTCAATGTAGAAGACCGCGGCGGTCAAGGCCCAGTTGTCCGTCTGCTGCTTCCAGCCGATTTCGTACTGCGTGTTCTCCTGGGGCGGCGTGTAAAGGCCCAGGATCTCCAACTGGTCGGCGGGAATGATTTCCGGCGCAACACTGTTGATGAACCCGGCTTGAGTCGCCACGCCCAGCAGTGAACTGTAGGAGTAGCTGAAGTAGGTGGTGGCCCCTTCAAACGGCTGGTAGCTGAGAATCACCCTGGGGATGAAATCGGTGTACTCGTTCGTTTCGTTGCACACGGGCGAGAACCCGCCACATTGGCCGCTCGGGTTCCCGAACAGGACCGCCACCGACTCTTCATCGGTGTAGCGGGCTTCCACCGACAGGGTCAGATCCTCCGCAAGGTCGTAGTCCACCGATGCGAACAAGGCCGTGGTCCCGTTGTCCTGGAAGTCCACCGTCGCGGTGGTCGTGGCCGGATCCATTTGCGTCGTGGTCGGAATATTGCCGAGCCGATAGCGCTGGTCATAGTCGCTCACGCCAATGAGATACCGGAGCCTTTGGTCCTGCGGAGAGGCAATCCGGGCCTCGAAGTAGGTTTCCTGGGTGGCGATGTTGTTGCCGAGTACGAAGGCCGTGCCGGGGATGCTTGGAATGCCGTACCAGAAGTCCACGAGGTTAATGGTTCCCGTATCCGCGCGTGAAGCCTGGAAGGACACTGTGTGTTCGGCAACGTCGTATTCGCCGCTCAACTGAACGCGGTAGGTCCGGTTAAAGCCGCCCAGCTTGTCGCCCGGCGGGTCCTTGAGGATGTCGTATTCCTCGAGCAGTGGGTGCAGACCGCCCAGCGTACGGCCTCCGAATATCTGACCGCCCGGCGCCGTAAAGGAGAAGGCGCCCGTCGGGGAGCGGCTTATGCCGAACACGAGGTTCTCTCCGTCGGGGTACTTGCCGCACCACAAGTGGGACCCGCCGAAATCGGTGGCGATAGTTCGTGTAAAGGGAGTCCGTTCACCCGTGGCCGGATTCAGATACTCGCCCGTATAGACGATTCCGCAATCACCGGTCGCCGTGCCATGAAACCTCGAGTCAACCCCGCCGTTGACGCCGCCATCCTCGGCGTCCACGTAGTATCCGGTGAGTTTCAGGCGGAAGTCTTCGGTGACGTCAATGGTCAGCGTGCCGTTGAAGGTGAGGTCCTGCTGAACGCCGAAGGGCGAGCCGTCCTGAAAATTGAAATCGCCGGCATTCTGCTCGTAACCGGCATACAGGCGCAGGCCTACCCGGTCCGAGATCGGGCCGCCTATGCCGATGCCAACGATGTATTCATCGTGCTGGGACGGCGAATACTGCAGCGTTACGTCCGCTTCCCACTCGTCTCCGGGAAGCCGGGGAATGTAGTTGACGGCGCCCGAAAAAGTGTTGCGCCCGAAGTACGCGGTTTGCGGGCCCTTGATGACCTCGACGCGCTCCACGTCCGTGATCGGCAGGAAGCCGCCACCGGCCGCGATGTACGACCCGTCCCAGAACAGGGCGCCCACCTGGGTCGAGGGGGTGATGATCTGCTGGTTCATTCCGCGGAAGCGGATCTGCGGATTCACGCGCCCGGCTGTCGCCGTGACGCCGTGATAGTCGAGACCGGGAACCAGCTTCGACAGCTCATGGAAGTCGCCGATGCCGGCCTGGTCCAGTTGCTCCTGCGAAAATGCCGACACCGAGATCGGGATCTCGTAGATGTTCTCTTCGCGCTTCCGAGCGGTAACGACAATCTCCTCCAGCGACATTTCCTGCGCCAGGGCATTCTGCGCGACGGGCAAAGCCATCAAGGCCATGACTGACGCGGCAACGAGATTTCGCAAATTCATAGGTGTCCCCCAAAAAGACATGAAAAGAACCGGATAGACCCCCTCACCCGGCTACGCGCAACGAATAATACACGGCGCTCAGGCCTTTGTCAGAAAGCCCACCACCGCGTCGGCCCATTCCTCGGGCATCTGATCGACGATGTCGATGCCGCCGCCTTCAAGTTCCACATAGGCGAAGTCGGGGCGCATCTCGGCAGCCAGCTTTGCGTTTTCGTAGATCTGGTCGCCCGTGTTGGTCAGGATCATCGTGGGTACCAAAAGCTCCATGAGAGCTGCATTGTGGTCGTAGATGAACGCAGCGTGGTGGCCCGTCCAGAACGGCGCGTATCCCTGGAAGCGCTCCACCGTGTAGCGGGTGATGAGCTTCGGATCGGGCGTTCCTCCGCCGTCCACGTACATGCGGTAGCGGCCGGCGAAGGCGTCCTGCATATGGCTGCCGTCGGCTTGGTGGACAAAGTTGATCTCGCCTTCCTCGACGAACTTGAGAAAGTTGCTTCGTTCTTCCTCGCCCATCGGCAAGGGCCCGTTGATGATGAGCTTGTTCACTCGTTCCGGAAAGAGGATGGCCACTTCCGTCGCCACCATGCCCCCGGTGTGGTGACCGAGCACGTCGGCCTTATCGATGCCGAGCAGGTCGAGCACGGCGGGCACCGCCTCGGCCCAGTCACTGACCGTGGGCACGAAGGGCGTGGGGTCCGATTCCCCGAAACCAGGCGAATCGACGCCGATGGCCCGAATCCCGCGGCGCGCCAGGGGTTCGTACACGTTCTCGAACTGGCGCGAGGTCTGTGGCGCCTGGGGGCACAGAATCAGCGGCCTTCCCTCCCCCGTGTCGCGGAAGTGGACCTGCCCGAACGGTCCGTCCGCGTAGCCGCGTCGGGGCACATAGGGCACTTCCATGGGCCCGGACCTCACCGCATAGGGATTGCCCTCCGCCCGCGTTTCGACGGCGCCGGCGCGGGCCGCGGACATCACTGCAATCGCGGCCCCCGTGTACTTCAGTGTGTCTCTGCGCGTGGTTGTCATGGCGTGCTCCTCCGGTGGGGGAACGGATCATATCAGCCGGCTTACAGAGACCTTCTGACCAAGAGCCCGACGGTGCGCGGCTGATTGACACGGAAACCCAGTCGCGCGCGGCCTCCACGTTCGCGATCGAATGAAAGCGCCGCCTTCTCGTCCGTCACGTTGTCGACGTAAAGAGCGGCCTCCCAGTCGCCCGTGACGATCTCGAAACGCAGCGCGATCAGCGTGTAGGCGTCGAGCTCCAGATTCAGTTCCGTTACTTCCATGCCGGTCGCGCCACCGTAGGCCAGTCCGGAAACGAACCGACCGGCGCCGGCCACCTGGTCGCTGGGTTGCGTGATGCGGTCGCCGACGTGCTGCACGCTCGCGAAAACGGACAGCTCGCTGCCGCCCAACAGATCCACCGGCACCGTGTAGCTCATCGTCGCCGCGAACTGAATCTCCGGCACGGAAGCCAGCCGGTTGCCATCGGCGACGCCGCCAAGCACCCCACCCTCTTCCGCCAGGACCGTGGAGTCGAACTCGGACCGGACCAGGCTGCCGGCGAAACCGATATCCAGACCCCGGACAGGCGTAAGGGCCAATTCGATTTCCATCCCCGTGGCGTGGGCCTGCTCGACGTTGAAGGATATGCGCGAGGAACAGGAGCCGGCATCCAGGGTCGCCTGCAGGTTGTCGATTTCCGCATGAAATACCGCGGCGTTCAGCCGCACGCCGTTGCCCCACTCGGACTTGAGTCCCGTCTCGTAGTTCCAGATGGTCTCGTCGTCATAGGTCTGGAAGCCGCCGAAATTCGCCAGGTCCGACCCGGTGCACAGGCTTGCGTTCAGGGGATCGTTGACGCCGCCCGGTCGAAATCCGCGCGCGGCCTGCGCGTTCCAGGTCACCTGTTCGTTGAACCGGTAACTGGCCAGCAGCCGCGGGCTGAAGCCGCTGGCGTCGGTGCTGTCCGTCTGCAGATCGCTGTTGGAGAACAGCCCGCCGGAGTAGAACCTGCGCTCCTCCTCCCAGTCGTACCAACGACCCCCTATGGTCAATTCGAAGCGGTCGGTCAGCGCATAAGTCGCCTCGCCGAACACGGCAATCTGCGAGATGTCGTACGGCAGGTCGGAATTGTAGGGACTGTCCGTGAGCGCGTAACCGTTCATGGAGCCGGCCGAAACGCCCGCCCCGAGCGCGGCATCCACCACGGCGTCATATCCGGGCGTCGGGAGACGTTGCGCGTAGTCTCTCTTGAGGTTCGAGTAAAACACGCCGATCAGCCATTGCAACCGCGACTCGCTTGCCGAAGCCAGGTGAATCTCTTGCGTGAACTGGTCGAGTTCCGTCGTGTCCCGGAGGTTGGACGGTATCGCCACATGTTCGTGAGGGAAACCGAGAGACACCGTGACGCTACCGACGAGGGCCGACGCATCGCGGCTTGCGAGCAGCTTACGGCGCAGGAAGCTCGATACGGAAGTCAGATCGAAACGGTCGAATTCTGCGCTCAGCTTGAAGTCGAACAAGGTGGTTTCGTCTTCAAACTCCTCGCCGAGCAGCAAGTATTGCTCCCGGTCGCCGAGCCGAATGGCCGGCCGGGTCGTGGTGTGAGGGTTGGAGAAAAGACTGAAGACCTCTTCGCGGTTGAAACCATCGGCCGTCACTCGCTGATGGATCAATCTCGGCAAGACCGAGGCCCGGTCGGTCACGTCCCACAGCAGCGCCAAGCGAACACCGGTCCGGGCGCCAGTATTGACATTGTCGTCCCGCGCCCCGTTCTCGGACAGCGCATCGATATAGCCACCGTACTCCGTTGTGTACCCCACCAGCCGCAGTGCGCTGGATTCGGAGATCGCTACGTTGGCCATGCCCTTCAGGTGCCATCCTGAATCGCCGTCGGCGATCGAGTTGAGTTCGGCTTCTACGAGTCCGTAGTCCCGCTCCAACTCGGGCCGGTTGGTAATGTAGCGGACCGTGCCCCCCACCGATCCGGCGCCATAGAGCGTTCCCTGCGGACCCCTCAATACCTCGACCCGGTTCAGGTCGAACAGGTCGAAGTCGGGCGTGAACAAAGAAAGCGAAACCACCGAGTCATCCATGTAGATGCCGACCTGCTCCTTGACCCCCGGCTGGTCGCGAACGATCTGCCCGGCGGACACGCCGCGCATGGCCACCTGGCTCTGGCCCGGCCCCAGGTTCTGAACGCTCATGCCTGCAAATCCGAGCGCCAGGTCTTCGATGCCCCTTGCGCCGGCGCGCGCGATCTCTTCCCCCGTCTTTGCCGCCACCGAAAAGGGCACATCCTGAATCCGGGCGTTGCGCTTCGTGGCCGTAACCACGATCTCCTCAATAATGCCCTCCTCCGGGACTGGAGATTGCGCCTGGGAAGCCGCATACGCGAGCGAGAGAGTCGTTATCGTGAGTATTCGGAAAGAGTTGAGCTTGCCGTGGCTCATCGCAGTGATCACAAGTAGGATAGGTTCAATAACTATCTTAGGCGTTGACGAAGGTTCCGCGATGAGATTTCCAATCATCCCCATTGATGCGACCGCATCAACCGTACTGGTGCTGATAGCGGCCGTTCCTCTCGTGATCATCGTATTCGTAGTCGTAAATGGAGGGGGTCCCTCGCGCTACTTCGCGACGCAATCGTGGATCAGCCTGACCCTCTCGGTCGGCTTGCCTTTGTTGGTCACCTTGCTGTTTGTCTATTTTCTTTATGGCGGCCACCGTTCCAGCGTGACGATCACCGAGGACGCCCTCGAATTCAGCGTTCCGGTCTACAACCGTTCGATACCGCTGGACACGATCGAACCCGCGGGCGCGCGCATCGTGAACATGAGAACGGACCGGGAAGTACGGCTTGGGCTGCGAACCAACGGGCTCGGTTCGCTGGGTTATCAGCTCGGGTGGTTCAGACTGGTCGGCGGCGGCAAGGCGCTGGTCGCGTTGACCGATCGCTCATCGGTGGCCCGCCTGCCGCTGAACGATGGCACGACGGTGTTGATCAGCCTGGACGATCCGGCAGCATTCATAGATGCATTGCAAGGGGCCAGAGAGCGCACTGACCGTTCTCGCCCTGCTTCTACCCCATAAGCTGGCAGTACGCGGGCCGCGCTATTGCTGCTGTTCGCGCATGCGCATTTCCAGATAGCTGGGACCCTCATCGAACTCCGGCGACACGTCGAACTTCTCTATTCTTTCGCGCGCGTGGGCCAGAAAGGCCTCATCCAGATCGTCCAATCCTCTAAGCTTGGTCTTCTCGACATGCCAGAGCAGGTAGCCGTCCACCTCCGCCATGTCCATCCACGGCCGAAACGCCGCGGCGAACCACCCTGTCGTAATGGCCTGGGCGCTGTTGAGAGACTCGTCCAGTGCCTGAGCGGCCGGTGCGGCATAGGTGTGCACCTCGTGCATCGGCTGGATCACAACCGGCGGAAAATGCACGGTGTCGAATAGCCGGATCAGGCCGGCCTCAACGCGCCAGTCCAATGACAACGGCCGGTCCTCGTACATATCCGGAAAGGCCTTCCGAGTCTCGGGGTGGTAACGGCCGTTCGGAGTGAACACCTCACCGTGCTTGCGACGGCCGGTCAGGGGGATTAGTTTCGTCAACCTGCCGGTGATCGGGTTGGAGAACTCGTCGACAAACGCCCCGCTTTCCGGATCAACATAGAAATTGACCATCGAAACATAACGATGATGGACGTTCCCCCCTTTCGCGCGCCACCAGTCCCGCATGGCGCCCCGGGTTTGCAACAGGGGAATCACACCGTCGCCCGTTATCGCATAGAACCGAATGTGGACGCGCCAGACGCTCTCGCCTTCGTCCGTCCGCCCGGCAATGCGCACCCACACCTCGTTCTGCTTCGCCGGCTCCTCCGGCAGGACGTGCGTGGCGGCGTTCGCGTCCCTGGACCATGGAAGGGTCGTCGCCCCAAGCCCCATCGCCCCGATCAGCGCCGTTGCGTCGCGCCGTGTAACCATGATCCAATCCCCCTCTGTGCGCCGGTTGGGAGCCAGTTTGCCAGATGAAGACAACACACAAGGTCGAGGGAGCGTGTCACTGCGGGAACCTGGCGTTCGAACTCACTACGCAAACTCCGCCCGATGACATTGTTGCGCGTTCCTGCGAATGCAGTTTCTGCCGAAAACACGGTGCAACGTATTGGGTAGAGCCGGAGGGCTCGATCACCATTCGAATCGCGGACAAGCGGCATCTGCAAAAGTATCGCTTTGGCCTGCGGACGGCGGACTTCTACATTTGCCGCATGTGCGGAACCTGCCTGGGTGCGGTAATCTCAGACCAGGACGGCACCTGGTCAGTGATCAATCTGCAACTGACGGAACTCCTTGTGCAACATGTGCAGCTGGTTCCGTTTGGAGATGAAGACCGTTCCCGTCTGATTGCCAGGCGCAAGCGCTCGTGGACGCCAACCACCATCGCGATTGGAGAATGACGGAACGGCGCAGCGCTTAATCTGAGCGATTACTCACCGCCCTCGGGCCCGTAGAAAATGACCCAGGTCGCAAGGTCGTCACCGAAGTCAAGAAACCGGTGCTCCATCCCGGCGGGCACGAAGAGAAAATCGCCTGCGTTGAACGGGACCACCTCCGCGCCCATCTGGAACCGTCCCGACCCGCGGAGCACCACGTAGCATTCGTCGCGGCTATGCGGTTGCTGCCGATCTGTGCCCTCGGGAACGTAGAACTCAACCTGAAGCTGCCCCCTTTCCAGCCCGACATGAAACCTGTTTCCCGCCGCGTCGGGAATGCGATGAGCCATATCGCCAGGCGTTAATCGGACACCGTATCCAGAACTCGTCATTTTTCTATTCTTGCGACTTGAGCCAACTGGGTGAGGGTTGGCTGTCCACAAGAGGCAATGTTGTCATTCATTTTATGAAAATTTAGTATGTCCCTAATATTTATTAGGTTCTATGAATAGAATTCAGGGGTCCGGTATCTGAAAGTGGCCAATGGCAGATGTGCCCGCGACTATATCCGATAGTTCTGCGAAACTGGAGACGTCCCCTCGTAATCGATTTCTTGAATCAAAGACGATCGATCGCAACCCAACCGCGCGCGCTGCCCGCACGTTCTTCCTTCGATCATCAACAAACAGAATATTCTCAGGCGCCTCGCCGGTTCGTCGTATGAGTTCCAGGTAAGCCCCTTCGTTCGGTTTTCGGATCCCAATATCGCCACTGATTACGAAATTGGAAAAATACTCGTCCAAGCCGAATGTCTGGCGAAGTCTTTGCGACCAACGTGAAACGTCATTGGACAGGCACGACAATTCGATACCTGATTCTCGTGCGAATCCAAGAAATGATCGAAGGCCATGATTCAGAGAGTGGCGTGCAAGATAGTCCTCTTCGACCGAAGGATCTATCCCAAACGAAGTCCAAAACTCATCAGCACTTATTTCACCCAAGCTTGCATCAAGATACGCCTCTTCTATTGAGGACGATGTGATCTTGGGATTGATCCGTTGAATGAACGGTACCAAAAGTTCCGCTACGTCGTCCTGGGCCTGAAACATCACGCCCATCGCATCCAGCACGACGGTTCTTATGATCGGACCACTCAAGATTGGGCGTCACGTGCAGGAGCGCGTCCAGACGTGCCTATTCGTATTTCCTGTTGACAACCTGGGTGCTGCCTTCGGTAAGCGCCCGACGCAGTGTCGCTAGGTGAGAGGATCCATACATCACAAAAATGCTGTCCGCCTCCTTCAGCAGTTCCTGAATCCTCTGAAACGCGAAGTGATCGCGGGTCAACATTGAGTGATACGACATTATTTGAAGCAGGTTGCTTCCTTCTTCGTTGCCGGGTGCATAAGAGTCATTCTCCAGCTCCGAGTACGTGAGGCCTACCCCGTCTTCCAGCCATCTGCGATAACTGGCTTCATCGTATTGCTCAATACCCGGCAGGAACATTCGCAGATATTCCAGATTCTCGGCAACGATCCCGGGAACGTCCTCAAGGCGAAAATCTTCTAGCCGTTTCGCTTGAATGACCGCTCTCGAAATATCGTATCCAACAAAGTCTTCTAGCCCTAGCTCCCCATTGCTTTGCTCAGCAATAAAGTTCATTTCGTCCTCAAGCCCGGGCTCGGCGCCTGCTATGGCCGTTTGCAAATCTTTGACTTCAGAAATGGCCCAGTACAGCTCTCCACACTGATGAAATGATGGGTTCACTTCGCACTTCTCCGCTTCACGAACGAAACCCTCCCTATCGCTTTCGCTAATGTAGGTGGGCAGCCCTTCGAGAATCAGGATTTCCGGTTCACAGTCCTTGATTACCGCAGCTATCGTCCGAGATGTCGGGGAATCACGTCGGGGATCATGCTTTGAGGAAACAAAACAAACTCTTTTCTCCCCGTAGTGAAAGATTGTGACGAACGGCGACTCAAAAGGCTCCGCTTCCTGAAGTTCCGGGGACCATCTGTCTACGCCGGGATTTTCAGCCAGCGCAAAAACAGGCGTGAAGATCACCAAGATCGCAACGCCACACAAGTTCAGCTTCCAAAGGTTCATCAGCAGTAATCGACTCGTATTCTTAGCGCCAAGGGATACTGTAGCTCCTAGCCGGGCATGATTTCCGGCTCGTGGTGCACCGGGAAATTTACCGAGCGGGCGATGTAACACATCTCGTTGGCCTTAGTGTGCAAACGCATCGCTTCGTCCATATCGCTCCTGGCCGAAATGGTGACATGTGGCCTTAGCATCACTTTATTGAACTTACCGGATCCATCAGGGCGCGTCTGCATCAGCCCTTCGGCAGCGTCCTCGTATGCCTCCACAATGACACCGTTGGCTGCGCAAAGGTGCAAGTACCAGAGCATATGACAGGCCGACAGCGCGGCGAGCAGCATTTCTTCCGGATTGTGACGCTTGGCATCCCCCAAGTACAGCGGATCGGCCGATCCGCGAATCGCCGCCTTTCCCTCGCAAGCGATTTCGTAATCCCGTGCGTACGCGTCGTAGGCGACCGTTCCCGCACCCTTGTTGCCCGTCCAGGTAATGGTTGTTGTGTAGGTGTGCTCTTGTGTCACGGCCCTACCTCCGGAAACAGGCTCCGTATGGTTTCGATGGTCATGAACATGCGTTGCGGATGATCGCTGAAACTCTCAAAGCCCATGCGCCGATAAAACTGTTTGCGCCGCTCTAACGCAGCGTCTCCTCCATCGTCGATCACATCCAGAATGACCAGCTTGAGTCCCACCTCCCTTGACACTCTGCAAGCGCGCAGCAGCGCGTCAATCAACAGATCGGTTCCGAGCCCCCTGCCCTGCTGATTCTTGTCGACGGCAATCATCGATAGATACAGGGCCGGGAGGCTGGCGCGGCCTGGGGCGCGCCGCGGACGATTTCGCCCCAGTTCGGCAATCCCGACGGCATGCGTGTTCAAAGCGTAATACCCAAGAATCCGATGGGATCCTTCGGAAACCGCAACAAACACCCGGGTGAAATCGTCTTTCAGCTGCTTCCTGGCGCTCAGGCGAAGAAAGTTGTCCAGCCGCGCCACGCCGCAGGAAAACTCGGCCCGTTCATGGTGGGCCGGCTCAAATGGTTCTATGGAAATGCGTGGGTTTTCTGCGTCAGCCGGCATTGGCGATCCGTGCCCGGTATCGATCCGCAGCTTCCAGCGCGGCCTGGGTCGGTGGCGGCGGATTGTCGAGAGCCGCCAGCAAGGCGCGCTGATCGCGCGCCGAAAGGACAGTTGTCTGATGATCGCGCAGGACCCGTTCGGCTTCCCGCATCGCCGAAGCACGCACAAACGCGGTCAACGGCACGCCCATCAATTCGGCAGCCCTGACGATGCCGCTCTTGACGCTGGGCTTGATCCGCATCTCGATGCTATCGGTGGCCTTCTCGCTCGAAGACACGTCAGGATCAATGAAATTCAGCACGTCTTGCCCTCATAAATGTCCCTGCATTATAGGGACATAAAACCGGGTGATCAATAACGTTCGGCACCCCCCATTCCCAGTCGTCAATGCGCATCAGTCGTGCCTGGGGATTGTTGGATCAGTTAGGGTTAGCCATAAGCCACGTCGCGGGAGGGGCGGTGGAGCAGGCGGAATCATCCTCGGTCTATCTGTTGGCTGCCGATGCGGTTCTGTTGCTGCATGTGCTTTTCGTCGCGTTCGTCATCGGCGGCTTGGCGCTGATCATCGCCGGCAAGGCGCGTCGCTGGTTGTGGGTCCGGAATCCATGGTTTCGACTGGCGCACCTCCTCGCCATAGCCGTGGTGGTGGTTCAGTCATGGTTCGGGGCGATCTGCCCGCTCACGACCATTGAAATGACGCTCCGCTCCCGCGCCGGCGATTCGACTTATCCGGGATCGTTCGTGGCGCACTGGCTGGAAACGCTGCTTTACTACCGAGCGCCGGCATGGGTTTTTGCGGTCTGTTATACGCTCTTCGGAGCCGCCGTCGTCGGAAGCTGGCTCTGGGTACGTCCGCGCCGTTTCAGGCCCATGAGGTAAACAGGGCGTCTCAAGAGCTGCGGCATAGCCGTGAGAGGATGCGCCTGGGTTTTCGCCAATGTGGCGCCTGACCTGTCACGAACGCCGGATGCGCAACGTGCGGCCGAAGCCCTTGGGCGGTTCGGCGTCGCCGGCAAACGGCGCCAGCTTCCCGATCACGTCATCCGGGAAAGGCGCGGACTTCCTGGCAGTGAGGTCGACGTTCATGCACAGGCACTCGTTGGTCGCAACGAGCTTGTCCTTGACCGTATCGATCATTCGATGAAAGTAGTGGATGCGCTTGGCGTCGTGGTCGACCAGCGTCGTCTCGACGCGGATCGCATCGCCTTCGAACAGCTCGCCCAGGTAATCGACGTTGATGCCCAGCGTGAACACGGAGCACCCGCTGCTGTCCGGGTAGTCCATGCCGATGCCCCAGTGCTCGTACGCGGCATCCGTCGCTTCATCGAACGCAAGCACGAAGAAGGCGACGTTCATGTGCCCGTTGTGGTCGATCCACTCCGGCTTCACGGTCGTATCGTAAAGAAGAAGCCGTCCGCGCTTAATTGAAGCCTTCACGAAACCTCCATAAACACAAGGGCTTGCGCGGCACTAACCTGACGCAATCCGGGCCCGCTCTCGGCCGATTGCCGGTCCCAGCAGGACGGCGAACACCAGCACGACGGCGTTTACCGCCGAAGTCAATACGAACGGACCGGTCAGCAACCAGGAATCGAATACGTAACCACTCAGCTTCAGGATAACGGCCGCCCCCAGTCCGCTGCATACCGTGAAGAACCCGATGATCGTGCCGCGAATCTTGACCGGCGCTTCCGCCTGAACGAACACCTGGGACGAAATAATTACGGCGGATTGACCCACGGACAACAGAGCCACGGAGAGCTTGCCTGATAGCGCGGAAGGGTCGGTGACCAGATAAGTGGACCCGTAGCCGACGACTGCCAGGACAAGACTGACCTGAAGGGCAAGAAGCGGTTTCGCCCGATCGTTGAGAACGCCGATGGCCGGCATGGCAGCCATTGAAACCAGCTGGACAATCACCATCAACACGCCGCCCAAAGCCAGTCCCTGTGCCAGCCCCACCCCGGCAGCCGTTGCATGACCCGCAGTCCATAAGGACAGATACGTGCCAATGACCGCCATGCTCGCCCCCGATGCAAAGCCTGCGAAATAGGCCAGTCGAATCCCGGGATGTCTGATTTGTGCGACGCCTTCGCGGATCAGCGCCCACAAGTTTTGATGTTCAACTCCCTCACGGGGACCGTCCGCACGCAGCATGAGCCACAACACCAGTGCCGACAGCCCGGCGGCCCCGACCATCACGAAGTGAGTCGCGTATCCGGCCTCGATGACGTCCCAGCCTCTCTCGAGCAACCACTGCGGCAGCCTGAGGATCACCAGGGCGGCCAGAATGGAACCGATCCCGAAGGTCACGCCCTGAAACGCATTCCACTTGCCGCGGCTGTTTTCCTGCACGTAATCGGCGACCACGATCAGAAAGCAGGCCGCCACGGCCGTGCGCCCTATGGAAAAGACGGTGCGGGACACGATCAGCCCGGACAGCGTGGACACCAGCGGCGCAATCAGAATGCCCAGCGCCATGGCCACCACGCCGAGAGTCAGTACCAGCCGCCTTCCCTTCTGGTCGGCCAGGGCGCCCATCGCGCCCGCGAGCAGGACCGTAATGATCTGGCCGATTGCACCCAGAGTTCCGGTTGCGTCGCCCATTTCCGAGTTGGGCAGATTGAGATGGTGCTCAAGCAACCATGGCTGCACCATGTTCAGGCCAACGAAGCAGAATGCCAGACAGCAGACGCCCAACAGCAGACCGACCGCGTTCATCGGCACGACGCCCTGATTGAGCGACATACCCGCGATCTTTTTCGCCGTCGCCATGACTACTCTATGTCGTCCAGCTCCAGATTCATGATCGACGTCCAGGGCTCCTCCATGGCGGGCAGCCATCTTTGCAGCAATGGCGAAGTGGCCTGCTCGGCTGAAGCCCCCTTCCTGAGCATCATGTATCGATTGATGAAGGCGGACACTCGTCCGCTTACGACGCAATGAACAAAGACCTTTTCGCCGTCGAAGGCGTCCATGACGTTGAAGAATTTCCGTACATGCGTTGACGTGGGAGCATCGGAGGGAACGGGAATATGAATGTAGGACATGCCCAGGGAAGCGGTGACGCTGCCCTCTTCCGGTATCGCGTTATCCGAGTCATGCATCGCCAGGTTCACGACGACGGAGTAACCCGCATCCGCGACCTGTGCCAACTGGCTGACGGTCGGCTGTCCACCAATGGCGATGTTGTCCGTCATCTCATGGAAATTCAGTATGTCCTGGACTGTCGCAGTCTCTAAAGCATCTTGCGCAGCACCGTCGCTGTTCGTCGGCTGCTCCTGAGTATCGTCGGCATGAGCCACGCCGACGAGAAGAAGCCCGGCTAGAAAGATCGATCTCATTTTCATTACCTCCGGCGCGAATGGTATAGCGTTCCCCTATTGAACATCGGGCCTGTCCTTGCGGGGTGGCAGCCAGCGCAACGGAATCGGGTCGGATGCGGGCAGCAGCCCGTCTGTTTCCGTCGGCGTGAAAGTGACCGTCGCCCGCGTGAAGTAGACCTCGGTGCGGCTTTCGAACCCCGAGTCGGTGCCGAAGAGCAGCCAGGCCCGGCCGTCCGCCGATGCGGAAACGGTTTCCGGGACCGATAGGGCCTGGAAAGACTTGCGTTCCCACTGACGCGGCTGCTCGCAACTCCGGGAGTTGGCCATATTGCCGAGCACGACGGCATTGCCGCCCCCATTTGACTGGTTTCCGATATCGATGTTCATGCGCAGATAAGAGCCCCGCAGGACCGGCAGCGGCTCGACTTCGCTTGCGCCCGCCTTGATCCAGACGCTCTCGCCCGGCGCGCCGCCGACGCCCACGCAGCCGGCGGGCGTATCGGTGGCGATCTCCACGCTGACCGAAACGCTGTAGGCCGCGCCCGCGACGAGACCGGCGACCTGTCCCTTGAAGAACATGACGAGATCGTCGCTGCGGTTGACCCCGGAGAGGTACAGGGCCGATTCCGGCTCGAGCGGCGACGGAAGCGGGCGATAGCCGGACGTCAGTTCGTAGATCTCCTCATCGTCCGGCGGATAGTCTGCGAAGTCGGCAACGAACCCCTGTTCCCCGCGACTGAACTCGAAGTTTTGCGTTACTCCATCCGCCGGCCCGTTCGACAGGTTCTTGAGTCGACCGGCCGGGCCCGATAACAGGCCCATCACTGCGAGCGGCCGATCCGACCGGACGGCCAGCCGCCACCTGCCGTCACCATCGCCCAGCGATCCGTCCAAGCCGGGTGCTTTCCCCGATTCCAGTTCCGACGCCGAGTAGGTCCTCGCCGCCCCGGCGGGAATTCGCGCGATCACCGCGCCGGCACTGGTGGCGCCCGCATCGTCCACTCCATGGATCGCAACGTTCACGGTTGCCGATTCCCTATTGACCAACCGGAGCAGGCTCTCCTGGTCGCGGTCGCTCCCGGGGTTGAAGATCGCGACGCGGTAGCCGCCCTCCCGCCATGGCGCCGTGCCATGCATCGGCGCGATGAAGCCGTCGCTCGTGCGGATGTAGGACAGGACCGCGATATCAAGGTCGCTCGAAAGTTCGAGTCGCCAGTCCCCGCGCCCGGGCCCGGTGCTCCCGGACAGTCCCTTGTCGGTGTTGCCGTCCTCCAGATCGAACGAGTCGAAGTGCACGGTCGCGCTCGGGCCGATCGACAACGCAAGCGGTTCGTACGATGCACCCTCATCGTCGAACGCCTCGATCGTCACCTCGCCTGCTTTGTCGGACCGGTTGATCACCTGCGCCACTCCCCGCCGGTCCCAGGCATCCGACGCCGACGGGAAGAACGGGATTGTCTGACCTGTAGCTGCTGCCGATGCAGCGACGAGGAAAATGCAAAAGACGGCTGGTTGCAATTGATTTATGCAATAAGGACCTGGCGGGTCAGTCCGGCAGGCTGTACGCCACCACCGTATCGCCCTTCTTGAAGGGATAGACCCAAGTGTGTCCGCCGGTGGCGACCACCACGAATTGCTTGCCGTCGGCCATATACGTCATGGGAGTGGCATTGGCCGAGGTGGGACCGTCGAACTCCCAGAGCAACTCCCCGGTCAGCGTGTCGTATGCGCGGAACCGCTCGTCGGCGGTCGCGCCGATGAACACCACTCCGCCGCCCGTGGCGATCGGCCCGCCCGCAAACGGCGTGCCCCATCGCAACGGAATGGGAATCGGAGACAGCTTGTCGATCAGCCCCAGCGGCTCTTCCCACAGGATCTCGCCCGCGGCCATGTCCACCGCCACCAGCTTGCCCCAGGGCGGCTCCGTGCACGGCGTCATGAACGGAGAAAACAGGACCCCCTGCTGCAGGCCGTAGTTCGTGCCGTCGATGAATCCCGGCGGTCCCATCGGAAGACCCGAGCCGGGAGCCCCGGCCACTTCCGGGTCCAACTCCTCGTTGGGGACCAGTTTGACCCACGAAGGCGTCTCGCTGACCGGCGCCACCAGGATGTCGCTGTCCGGATCGAAGGCGCCGCCGCCCCAGTTCATGCCGCCGGCGACGCTCGGCATCATCAGCGTGCCCTTCGTGCTCGGGGGCGTGTAGATCGGGCCGTGGCGCATGGCCTCGATGCTTTCCCGGCACTTGTTCCTGTCATACGGCGTCATTCCCCAGGCGTCGTCCGGCCCGATTCCGTGCCTGACCAGCGGCGGCGGCCTGACCGGAAACGGCTGAGTGGGCGAGAGCTCGTCATCCGGTAATCCATCGGTAGGTACGGGACGCTCCTCGATCTCGAAGAAGGGCTCGCCGGTGTAGCGATGGAAGGTGAAAACCATGCCCTGCTTGGTCAGTTGCATCACCACCGGGACGTTCTCGCCGTCCCGCGTGATTTCGGCGAGGATGGGGTTGGTCGGCAGGTCCCAGTCCCACACGTCGTGATGAAGAATCTGGTAGTGCCAGACCAGCTCTCCGGTGCTTGCGCGAAGCACGACGAGGGAGTTCCCGTAGAGATTGTCGCCCGGCCGTTTGCCTCCGAAGAAGTCGGGCGACGGGCTGGCCGTGGGTATAAAAACCAGGTCGCTCTCGTTTTCCCAGGAGAAAGTGGTCCAGGCGTTGGCGCCGCCCACGTGCCAGGCACTGCTCTCCGGATCACCCTCCGGCTCGCGGATCAGCGTGTCGAAGGTCCACAGATGCTCGCCGGTGCGGGCGCTGAAGGCGCGTACGGCCCCGTTCGTGGAACTCGCATCGCTGAACTTGGCGGCGGTCCCGCCGATGACGATCACGCCGTTGACGACGGCGACCGGCGAGTTCAGCTGCATCGTGAGGAGCTGGCTGGTCGGCCGCAGTAGCTCAATGATCGGCGTCACGTCGACAAACCCGTTCTCGCCGAAGTCCGCGCAGGACTCGCCGTTGCGCGCATCGACGGCGGCCAGCCGACGGTCGTTCGTGGCGAGAAGGATGCGGTGGGCGCAGACATCCGCTTCCGCCGCGTCCGGGTCGCGCCAGTAGGTCACGCCCCGGCAATTGAAGCGCCCGGCATGAGGGCTCAGATCGATCTCGGGATCAAACGCCCATCGTTCACTCCCCGTGGCCGGGTCCAGCGCAATGATCCGGTTATAAGGATCGCACAACACCAGGTGGCGCCCCGCCTCTTCCGGAAGAAGAATGGGCGTCGCCTGGAAACCCAGCAAGTCGTTGAAGTGCGGCGCCCGCTCGAGGTGGCCGGTGTTGTAGATCCAGGCGATGTCCAGATCGCCTGCGTTGGAGCGATTGATCTGGTTCAGGGGCGAGTAGCGGGTGCCTGTCGCCAGGCCCGCATAGGTGGGCCAGCCCGGATCCTCGACCAATGGACCCGGCTCGAATGATCGATCGTCCTGATTTCCGCAGCCGCCGAGCAGCAGAGCGCCCAGGAGCAGCATGACCATGCGGCTTTCGCTCTTCGGCAACATGTCCCGCGACTCTCAGCGGCGGTAGGAAGGTTCTTCCCGGTCCAGGATGGTCTGAAGCTCGCGAAAGTGGTCCTCGCCCAAATCCGGATAGTCGCGCCATTGGCTTGCCGTCTTTGCCGCCACTTCGTCGGAAACGACACGCAGCTCATGGCCGGTCTGCAAGGCCGTGATGTAGGTCGAACAGGCGCGCTCGAAGTAGTAGAGGTCGTCGAACGCCCGGCCGACCGTCTCGCCGATCACCATCAGCCCGTGGTTGCGCATCAGGAGAATCGGCTTGTCTCCCAACAGCCGGGCGATGCGTTCGGCCTCTCCGCCGAGACTCATGCCGTCGAAGCCGTCGTCGATGCACACGCTTCCCCAGAACCGCATTGCGTTGATGTCGATGGGCGGCAGCGTGGAATCCGCGAGACAGCCAAGCACCGACGCGTATTTCGAGTGAACATGAAGCACGCAGCGCGCATGCGGCACGTGCCGGTGGATGCCGCCATGCAGCGCCCAGGCCGTTGGGTCCGGGGCATCCGGCCTCGTCATTACCGCATCATCTTCGGCATCGAGCAGCAGCAGCTCGCTTGCCCTTACACGAGAGAAATGACGCCCCTTCGGGTTCATCAGGAACCGTGTGCCCGCCCTGTTGACGGCAAGACTGAAGTGGTTCGCGACCGCTTCGTGCATGTCGAAGCGGGCCGCCCAGCGAAACGCGCAGGCCAGCGCGGTCCGCTCCTCTTCAAAGTCCATATCGGGCCGGTTGAGCACAGCGGGCTCGGCGGGGATCATGGCCTCTCTCATCTCTATGAATGCAGGTATCGCCACCCCAAACATGGCACTATGAACCGCGTGCGTCAACTCAAGCGAATATTGACTCGCGACGAAATCAACGGGCGCGTGAAGGAGTTGGGAGTCTCGATCAGCGATTACTACGATTCGACGCCCGATCTCCTGATCATCGGACTTCTGAAGGGATCCTTCATTTTCCTGGCCGACCTGGTCCGCAACATCCGGACACCGCACGAGATTGCGTTCCTGGGCATCGAGAGTTACGGGGACTCAATGCAGCCCGGCGAACAAATCGCGATGACCTACAACCCCGGGATCCGGATGCGCGGTCGAGCCGTACTGCTGGTCGATGACATTATCGATAGCGGCAATACGGTGAATTACGTCATCCCGTTTCTACAGGAACAGGGCGCCGGTGAGATACAGGTTTGCGCGCTGCTTCACAAGCGCAAGGCGGGGAACCTCAAGTGCGACGTGCGCTGGGTCGGCTTCGACGCGCCGCAGGACTTCCTGGTGGGTTACGGCCTCGACCTGGGCGAACAATTCCGCCATCTTCCCTATATCGCCGCCGTGGTTGGCGATTCCTGACTCCGCGTATAGTTGATCCATGCGTAACGGCAAGCTTGTATTGCTGCTGACGGTCTTCGCGATCGTGTGGCCGGGCGCAGGCGGTTTGGTCGCGCACGAGGCGGCGCTACAGAGCGCCGAAGCGCAGGCCGCCGGGACGCGCATATCGCCCGCGCCGCCTTTCGCCGAGATTTACGGGAAGCCCGGCGCCCGCGCAGCGCTCGAAGCGGCTAACGCCTTGCTGGGGGCGCTGAGTCCCGAGCAGGCGGACACAATCGTGTTGCCCCTAGACAGCCCGCTGCGCGCCAACTGGTCGAACCTGCCCTCCGGAGTAACGCGCTTCGAGCGGAGCGGGCTGCGCCTCGGCGACCTGACGCCCGTCCAGCTCGAACGGGCGTTCGGCTTTCTCGCCGCGGCGCTGAGCCCGCACGGTTATGAAACGGCCACCCAGATCGTTGGCGCCGACGCCGTTCTGGAGGAGTCGCCGAGGGCAGCGCGCGCCGGATGGGCGGACGACAACTACTGGCTCGCGTTCTTCGGCCGACCGACGCTCTCCGGCCCCTGGGGCTGGTATTTCGGCGGGCATCACCTGGCGATCAACGGGAGCTTCGCGGACGGACGCACGACCGGGCTGTCGCCCACCTTCGTCGGCGTCGAGCCCGCCAGCTTCGAGTACGCAGGCGCCCGCGCGACACCCTTTGCCGACGAACTGGCGGCCGGCCACGCCGTCATGCAGGCCCTGCCCGAGGCGCTTCGGGCGGAGGCGTCAATATCCCCGCGGCCGCGCGGGATTGAGGCCGGCGCGGGACAGGACGGTTTCATTCCCGAGGTCGTCGGCAGCGCGGTCGCGAACTGGCCCGACAAGGCCCGCACCCTGCTGCTGGAGGCCATCGCCCACTGGGTGCGGCTCCAGCCGCCCGAAAATGCGGATGCGCGCATGGCGGCGCTGGAGGCGGGGCTCGACGACCTGCACTTCGCATGGAACGGTCCCCACGAGGCCGGCGATGACGGGAACGTCTATTACCGCATCCAGGGGCCCACGCTGATCATCGAGTTCTCGACCGAAGACGGCATCGCCGCGGACGCGCCGCATTTTCACACGATCTACCGCGACCCCACCAACGAATACGGCGCCGGCACAGCCCCCTAGAACGGCGTTGGACAGGTCAGGCCGGGGCTCGAACTCCATGCTCGGGGACGCGGCTGAGCCTGTCAGCCAGCCGGTCCTGTTCCTTTTCCAGGTCGTACTGGCTTTGAAGGCCCATCCAGAATTCCGCGGAGTTGCCGAAGAAGCGTGAGAACAACAGCGCTGTCTCCGCCGTAATGGCCCTCTGTCCGTGAATGATTGCGTTGATGCGTCGAGCATCGACTCCAATGCCCTGCGCCAGCCGATATTGCGTCACGCCCAGGGGAACAAGAAACTCCTCCTTGAGAATTTCACCGGGATGAATGGGAGGCAGCTTCGCAACACCTTCCGCTACTGCTCTGGTCATCTTGTTCTCCTTCTTCTGTGCTCTGGGCGTCGAATTCAGTGATAGTCCACGATCTCGACCTGGTAGGCATTTCCCTGCTTCCAGAAAAAGCAAATGCGCCAGCGGTCGTTTATGCGAATGCTGTGCTGTCCTTTCCGGTCGCCGGAAAGCGCCTCTAGGCGATTTCCTGGCGGGATCCGCAAATCGTCGAGTTGCCTGGCATTGTTCAAGATCATCAGCTTTGCCTGCGCCCGGCGCTGTATTTGCACGGGAAACTTCCTGCATCGTTCGCGGTTTGCTACCGATTCGGTGTTGGCATCCCTGAAACTCCGGATCACTCACCGACCATAGTGTGTCTCACTAATAGTGTCAAGCGCTAATACCACAATTTCTCGCGTAATTTCGATCAAAGAATGACGATTAGTTGCAACTTTGTTCGGGTGGAGGATTGGGCTGGCTGTAGCCGACCGCCAGATCACCTGAGGCAGTAATCACGATATCAATGTGGTCGTCGAAAGGCACATCCGCACACCCTTCGATCCTTCCCTGGGGCCATTCTTTCGGGCCTTCATGGTCGCCCCGATCGGTGCGCAGAATCCGCGAAGGGAGTACACCGGCCCTGATGTAGCGTTCCACGGTGGCGGTTCGGGGAAGCTCGTAGATTGCGGATCCTGACTGGAAAATGACCCATTCCGGAGCGACGCCTGCAACGAACGCAGGCGAACTTGAGCTGATCGAACCGTTGTGGGGCGCAACGATGACATCGGACCTGATCTCCACGGAATCCGAGTTTCCCAGCATGTACTTTTCGGTGGCTATCGGCTCATCACAGTCGTCAATCTCGTAGTGCCTGCAGCCGATGGAATCGCCGGTGAACAGCACCGACCTGCCCGCGAACTCAAGGCGGATCACGATTGTGGGCGCGTTGCGCTGATGAGCCGGCTGGAGTTCGCCCCATTCCTCGGGCGGCACCGCAAAACCGGACAGCAGCGTCAGCGTCGTTTCACCGAATTGAAACCTTGTGCCGGCCGGAACGTCCTGCTCGCTGAGATCCAGCACTTTAGCGCTCTCTGCCTTGATCGCCCTGTCGGTCTCCTCCCAAATCGCCACGTCGCTTTGGAATACTGTAGCCTTCTTCCCGGCCCGAATTATCTTGTCGACCTGGTAGGCGCCGAGAATCGCGGCCGCACCGCCGATATGGTCCATATCCGCGTGACTGAGGACCATGAAGTCGATAACATCTGATCGCGGAACGACCTGCTCGATAGCTTCCAGAGTCGCTTGCCGCTCCCAGTCCTCCCACCGCCCCGTGTCATAGACCAGGTAATGGTGATCGCGCTCGCCCGATTCACCCGTAGCGGGCATTCTCGCGACGGCAGCGTTGCCGTGGCCCACGTCAATGACGCGTATATACAAATCACCGTCGCCGGCAACAGGCCCCTGCGCAAATGCGGTCAGCGCAAACAACCCCAGTGGGGCAAGCGACCAGGCCCCCTTACTCATGCAATTTCCGGCCCCGGCGGTTATCGGGCGGCGGAAGCGAAGGTCGTGCCCTTGGCGTAGCGCGGCACTTCCTCGTGGACCCAGCCTTTGGGGTCCTTTTTGCGCACGGGCGATGGGATCGCCCGATAGCGGCCGTCAGCCAGCGCCGCGGCCCAGGCCTTGCGATCGATTTGCCAGCCTCGTTCACGCATCCGGGCCATTGCATTCCAATAGAGCTCGATCTCGGAGTCCTCGTCGTAGGTGTAATAACCGTTGGGGTCGGGTCCCACCGGCGCAATGCGGGGTTGCTGCGCTTCGGCGATCGCCTTGTCCTGACGCACCTGCATGAGATTGCGCTTCAGGTGCTCCTTGTCGAGCTCCGGGTCCAGCATGAAGTTACGGAAAAAAATGTAGTGCATGGCCGTCGTTTGCTCGTCGATCGGCGTCGAAAACTCATAAAACACGTTGTGCATGCCACTGCCGAGGCCGCCGATTTCAACCTTGCCGTAAAGGCTGATCCCCGCAACGCGGAATTTCATGCGCGACTCGACTTTCTTTGCTTCGCCGTCTTCGCGCAGTTTTTCCCACTCCCCGCCCTTGCGAATACGTGACGTCGACGGGTAATACACAAGATCGAAACCGTCGGCGCGTTCCGTCAGTTCAAACGGCGGCGGAGCATCGGGATTGTCCTGGTTCTGGAACTTGATGCCATGGACTACCGGCAAATGGACGAGATCGAGATTTGAAAATTTCGCCCAGTGATAGTTGGTTTCCCAAACCTCTGTGTACGTGGTGGTGGAGCGGAAATCGTCGTCGTCATGTTCGGGCATCTCGATAATCGGCGCCGCGCTTTCGGGTTCGTCGCCGAGAAAAGCCCAGATGAAGCCGTACTTTTCTTCCGTGGGATAAGCGTCGATCTTGACGCCGGGAGCCACATCCTGTGGATCCTCGTCCCGGCGCGAGGCGATCTGCGTGCACGTGCCCTCGCCGTTGAAGGACCAGGCGTGATAGGGACAGGCGATGGATCCGTCGTCCTTGCATTTGCCGTTCGCCAGGCTCCCGCCCCGATGAGGGCAGACATTGCTGAGACAGACCGCCTTGCCGCCCGGCTCGCGGTAAAGCACGAAGTCGCAGCCCAGCATGCGCACCTGCAGGGGTTTCTCGTTCAGATCTTCGCTTCGCGCAGCGACGTACCAGACATTTGTGAACACCGGCCCTTCCTCCTCTTTCCGAAGTTCGTCCCACCAATGGTATCAATCGCTGATATAAATTCGCCACATGCGAATATCCGTGTTCATGACGAGCGGAAAAACAGGCGTTGTTTTGGCTTCCGTCGTATTGATGGGCGCTCAGGCCGCCTTGGTGGGCGGTCAAACCACGGAAGAGATTCTTGTTCGGCGATTCAATACGCAGGGGCAGACCGGCGGGCCCGGCGGCTACAAGTGGTACGAGCCGACGGAGGCGATTGCCGGCGCGCACGACGGTTTCTTCGCGGTCGCGCAGCCGGAAGAGCGGACGATCCCGGAAGACGCGCTGGCCGAGGCCCGCGCCTATGCCAGGCGCAACCGATCCGAGAGCCTGCTGGTCTGGCATCGCGGCGCGCTGCAATCGGCCGATTACTGGATGGGTCTCGGGCCGTCCGACGTGGTCAATTCCCGCAGCATGCACAAGATGGCCGGCGGACTGCTCGTCGCCCGCGCCATTGCCGACGGCCACATCGATTCGCTCGATGACTCCGTCGCCCGATACATTCCGCGCTGGCGGGGCACGGACAAGGAACCCATGACCATCCGCAATGTGTTGCAGATGTCGAGCGGGCTGCGCTGGTTCGGCATCCGCGACGAGCCCGTTACCGGGCTCAGCTCGCGGCGTTATCTCAGCCCGTACTGGGACGAGGTCCTGCTCGACGAGGTTCCCATGTCGTTCACGCCGGGATCGGAATACGACTACAGCGACATGACCGCCGACGTCATGCCCCACATCATCGAGGGGGCCACCGGCAAGCGCTATGCGGAGTATTTCTCCGAAGCCCTGCTCGAACCCCTGGGCGCGCGCGGCGGATTCATCTGGGTCAACCGGGAAGGCGGGATGCCCCATGGCGGTTGCTGCCTGATGCTGCCGTCTGAAACCTGGCTGCGTTTCGGCCTGTTGGTCATAAACGGCGGCGCCTGGAACGGAAGGCAGCTACTGCCCGACTACTGGATGACGGAAATGCTCACGCCGTCGCCGAACAATGAACACTTCGGCCTGATGGTCTGGCTCGGCAGCCCCCATGCGGAGCGCCGGCTCTTTCACCGTCCGGACTCGTGGCTCAACGACGTGCCCCAACCGGGAGTCTACCACTCGGAGCCGTATCTCGCCGACGATCTCATTCTGTTCGACGGTTCCGAGGGCCGGTCGGTAATGATCGTGCCGTCCGAGCAACTGGTCATTGTCCGCACCGGCTTCCGGCCCCTGCCCGACCAGCCGGAGTGGGACAATGCCTTTCTGCCCAACACCGTCATCAGCGGTATAAAGCGCGCCATGAGCGACACAACCCCATGACCCGGCGGGTCATCGCCGCCCTCGTCGTCCTGATCGTGGCTGCGATCGCTGCCGACTGGACCTTCTGGTACCGCTTCGCGACCATCCGTGATCAAACGTCCGTCACTATTCCCGGCTGGATCAGCCCTACGGCCACGGTCGAGGGCGACTTCCGCAAAGAATTTGCCGTCGTCGCCCCGGCCGATCGGATTCTGTCCCCGGGTGCGATTGCCGAACTGGTGGGCTATGCGGAACAGGTGGACTCGTTTTCGCTCATCGTCCATCACGGCGGTGCGATTCAGTTCGAAACGTACTGGCGGGAGTTCGGCCCCGATGATGTAACCGAAACCCTGTCCATGGCGAAATCGGTGCTGGGCCTGACGTTCGGCTTCGCGGTAGAAGACGGGTCCATCGGGTCCATTGACGATCCCGTGACCGCCTATATTCCCGAGTGGGAGGGCACGGACAAGGAACGCCTGACCATTCGCCACGTGCTGCAGATGGCCAGCGGACTGGAACATTTCCCGTTCGATTACAGTCTTTTACAAAATCCTTTTAACAAAGCACTTCGGCTTTTTGTCGGCCCCAGCATGGAGAACGCCATTCTCCGTTTCGAACTCACGGCGGAGCCGGGAAGCGAATTCAACTACAACAGCGCCAACACCCAGTTGCTCCTGCTGATACTCGAGCGCGCGACGGGCCGCGCCTATGCTGATTACGTTTCAGAAAAACTCTGGCGGCCGCTGGGCGCCAAACCCGCCACGCTGTGGATGGACCGCGAAGGCGGGATGCCCAAGGCCTACGCTTTCTTCCAGGCCCGCCCGCGGGATTGGCTGCGAATCGGTCTGGCGATCAGGAACGAGGGCGTCGTTGACGGGCGGCAGGTCATTCCCGCCGAGTGGCTCACCGCCATGTTCTCGCCGTCGCCCAACAATCCCAAGTACGGCCTGCAGGCATGGATCGGCTCGCCGCACATGACCGAACGGTTCTACAACCGGAACACGCCGTTCGGCGTAAAGCAGGCAGAGCCGTTTCTGGCGGATGACGTCGTGTTCTTCGATGGCGGCGGCGGGCAGCGTGTCTATGTCATTCCGTCCGCCGATCTCGTGATCGTGCGGACCGGCATGACCTCGCCGGACTGGGACGATGGCGTGATTCCCAATATCATCCTCCGCGATCTCGGCTACGGAAAGGACCCGTCATGAAGGGTCCGGACATCGGAATCGTGGGCGCCGGCCTGGGCGGCATGACCGCCGCCGTGGCGCTTCAGCAGCGCGGTTTCAAGGTAACCGTCTATGAACAGGCGCCGGAGCTGGGGGAAATCGGCGCCGGCATCACGGTGGCCCCCAACATCAGCGTGGTCCTCGCCGGCCTCGGCCTGGAAGACGCAGCGGCATCCTTCGCCGACGGCTCCACGACCTTCGGCGCGCTTCACTACAAGACCGGCGAGCCGATATGGTTTTCGGAACGAAGTATCGAGGAGGCGATCAAGACCCGCGGCGCACTGACGCGGCACATGCACCGGGCGGACCTGCACAAGGTCCTGGAAGACGCGTTCAACAAGGAGGGCGACGCCCTTCGCCTCGGACACGCGCTCACGGGCATCGCGCAGGACGACAGCGCCGTGACCCTGCGCTTCGCCAACGGCGCCACGGACAGGCGCGACATCGTCATCGCCTGCGACGGTCTCAAGTCCGTCGTGCGCGACAGGCTGTTTCCCACCGAACCACCCCGATACACCGGCTACATGGCATGGCGCGGCGTGGTCGATGCCTCCGACGTGCCCGGAGTCAGCCACGTACCCCACTTTGCCTCCTATCCGGCCGAAGGCAGCATGTTTTCCCGTTATCCCCTGCGCCGGGGCACCCAGATCAACTGGGTGGCCAACGCTTACCGGCCCGACGACATCGGCGAGGAGAACTGGTACGCGCAAACGGACATCGACGAGGTCCTCGAAGAGTTCGAGGACTGGCATGAAGACGTCGTGCGCATCATCAAGGCGTCGCCCGGCGGGAAGTGCCTGCGCTGGGCGCTCTCAAGCCGCCAGCCGCTCGACGGCTGGATCGCCGGACGCGTCACGCTGCTGGGCGATGCCGCCCATCCCATGACGCCCTTCTACGGCATGGGCGCGGGCATGGCCTTCGAAGACGGCGCGATCCTCGCCCGCTGCTTTGAGGCGGACGACGGGGACTGGCGGGCGGCCTTCGCGCGTTACGAGCGGGCCCGCCTCGCCCGGACCACCAGGTTCCACGTGCAATCGCTCAAGCGCGGCAGCATCTACATGAGCGCGGACCCGACCGACCGGGCCAAGCCGCCCACCACCGGCATGGAAGCCGAGTTCGACTACAACGCGATGACGGTGGAGATTTAGAATGATTCCCTTAACGATCGACGGGAAAAAAGCGCCACTCACGCCAACGTTTTCCGTCTTTATGCTCCGCAACCAGGATCGTTGGACGCGTCCACTCCGTGCCGTCATCGCGAACAAAGGTGGCGTAATGGTATGTGACCTTGATGTTCTTGTAGATGCCCCATGTTTCTCCACCGGATTTCTCCGGGACCCATCTGCCGGCCGGGGACGACGCTTGTCCTGTAAGAGTTCGACTCAAAGTTGCTCGCATCTGATCTCTGCCGTCGACTCTGATCGCAATGCCTTCGTCCGTAATATGGATTAACTGAGCATCGTCTGTCATTGAGTCCAGGGAAGCTTCCACATCCAACCCCGAAAAGTGCTGCCGACCTTCTCTTATCGAGTCAACGTAGGCGCTATCGTGCCGCGCAGCCTCATACAGTCTATTGAGCCGCTCTTGATCCGGAACAGGCGCGTAAATCCCGTTTATGTATCGCCGCTCGGGTGCGTCACTCTCACCGCTGACTGGTTCAATGCCAAATAGGACCACTAGAGTTGCCATTGCTATCGTCAATGCCATCAAAGTGAATGCTCCATTTGCTGTTGGCGTTCCTTTTGGAGTGTTCATAGCGATTGTCTCCACGCGTTATCGGACGCGGCTTCTCGCTGTTAAGTGTATGCCGCCATCCACGACCAAAGTTATATGCTTGGCTGAAATAAGAGAGGATTCCCAATGAGCGACCTGCGGCGGGAAATGGAAGCATTCTTTGCGGAATACGAAAAGCGATGGAACGATCAGGATGACTTTTCGTCGCTCATTGAAATGTGGGATACGGAGCAGCCTCCCTATTACCGGGCAATGGAAAAGCGGGACGTTTTCACGACGTGGGAAGAACTGAAGCGATACTGGTCGCCCGAGAGGAAGCGGGAATTGATCGTTGCCTTGTGGTACGGCTTCAGGAACATTCGCCCCAAGATGGCCGGGGACAACGTGGCGGTCGTCTTCTTCGATGCTGAATGGGACATCAAGGCACGTATCGGTCCGGCAGCCAGCGGAACGGATCCGGGAGTCGCGGTTCTCAACCGAACGGCCGAGGGCTGGAAGATGAACACATACATCGAAGCCTGCACACACCCGGCGACGTACAAGAGCGTCTTCGCCGACCAGCAAGACAAGGCCCGGCCGGCATTTCGACGGCTGATCGAGAGCATTTGCGAGTCCGATTGCCGCAATTGCCGGATACCGTGCCGCGCCGATGCCGGGAGGCCTGTATGAGCAGCGCACCCCGCGTGGCGCTCGTAACCGGCTGCAGCCGTTCCCAGGGGTTGGGCCTGGAAGTCTGCAGGCAACTTGCCGAGCAAGGCATAAGCGTGTTCCTGACGGCGCGAGACCCTGCGAAGGCCCGGGCATTGGCCGAAGAGCTTCGGGGCCAGGGCCTGGACGTTCACGATCATCAGCTCGACATATCAAGCGATGAAAGTGTCCAGGCAATTGTTGGCCTTCTAGAAGAGCGCCATGGCCGGCTGGACATTCTTGTCAACAATGCGACCGGCTCCACGCCGGATGCACCTCCCGTTTCGGCCGTCAATCTGGAGTCCGCGCAGCGCGTCGTTGATGTGACGCTTTTCGGAACCTGGCGACTGATCCAGGCGACCCTTCCTCTTCTTCGCAAGAGTGATGCAGGCCGCATTGTCAACGTGTCCAGCAGCGCGGGATTGCACGGAGATCCGGTGTGGGGGCTCAACAGCAAGATACCTGTGGATCCTTCGTACGGCATCGGAAAGGCGGCGCTCAACGCACTGACGGCAAAACTCGCAACGGAACTGCGAGAGACAAGCATCAAAATCAATGCGGTTTGTCCGGGGTTTACCGCGACTTCTCCGCGCTTGGCGGCCCGCGGAGGCCGTCCCGTTCCGGAAGGAGCCGAGGGAATCGTCTGGGCCGCGACGCTGGGTGAAGACGGACCGACCGGCGGCTTTTATCGGGATCGCGAGCTTCAGGCCTGGTGAAATCAGCGGAGCGGCTTAAGTGACGACCGGCGAAGCCAGTTACGCGCGCCTCGGCCCTCTGGTTCTGGAGAGGGACGTCAGCAGGCGGAATGCGCTGACCATCCTGTTCGCGGGCTTCTGGACGATCGGTTTCGTGACGTTCCTGAACTTCATGAATCCGTACGTTTTCGCGCTGCTGGGAATTCCCGAAGAAGAGCAAGGCTCGCTGGCCGGCATTCTCGTGTCGTTGCAGGAAATCACGCAGATCGCGATCTGCGGCTTCATAGGCGCCTGGTCCGACCGAGCCGGCCGTCGTCCAATCTATGTCGGCGCGATGGTTCTGCTTGCAGTGGGGTTCGCGGCTTACCCGCTGGCTTCAAGCGAAGCGCAATTGATTGGACTTCGCGTCGTTTATGCGATCGGGGCCACGGCCTGCACCGTGATGATGTCTGCTTGCCAGGGTGAATACATCACCGACAAATGTCGCGGCCGCTGGATAGGAATCGTGGCGATCATCAACGCTCTGGGCGTAGTCGTGATGATCGCGGTTTTCTCAAAGCTTCCGATGTTCTTCGGGGAGATGGGGCTGAGCGACGCCAATGCGCTGCGCGCCAGTTTCTGGGTCTGCACGATAGCGGCTCTGCTGCTGGCGATCGTTCTTCATTTCGGGCTGCAGGCCCCCAATCGGGGAGCGACGGGTTCGACGCCGAACCTGTTCCGTCAGACGGCGAAGGGCGTGTCGCTGGTGAAACGAGACCCCTTGCTGGGCCTGAGTTATCTGACGGCCTTCGCCTCAAAAGGCGACCTGGTGATCGTGACAACCTTTTTGTCGCTTTGGGTCACGCAGGCCGGCATAGCCGCAGGCATGTCGCCTGCCGAAGCCGTCGCGCGGGCGGGAATGATTTTCGCTTTCGTTGCAGGCTGCGGCCTGTTCTGGCCTGTCGTCATCGGCACGATGCTCGACCGGGTCCCGCGCCTGGTCGGGATCGGAATCTCGTTTGCGATCGCAAGCATCGGTTACGCCAGCGTAGCGCTGATCGACGATCCGCTTGGGCCGATGATGTGGGTCGCGGCTTTCCTGCTCGGCATCGGCCAGGCCAGCGCCATCGTAAGCGCCGGCGTTCTGATCGGCCAGGTGGCGCCCGAGGGCAACAAGGGCACGGTTTTCGGCACCTATGGCGTGGCCGGTTCGGCCGGCATCGTGACCCTCACCTTTGTCGGCGGCCTGTTGTTCGATGCCTATGGGGCCGGCAGCCCCTTTGTCCTGATGGGCGCCGTAAATGCGCTGGTGGTGGTCGCTATCTGGCTTCTGTTCCGCTGGCAAAGACAAACCGCATAAAGCAGATTCCGAGAAGCCCGCTCAGTCCGGCTGGCCGTCGGCGCAGGTGCCGCACAATCCCTTGACCTCCACGACCGCGTTGTCCGGCCGGAATCCGTGCTCGTCCGCGATCCGGGACAGCAACGCCTCAAGTCCGCTCGACTCCACCTCGTCCACGTGGCCACACGAGGAACAAAGCAGAAACTGGCTCTCGTGGGCATGGTCGGGATGGTCGCACGGCAAGTAGGTCTGGGCGGATTGCAGCCGGTGGACGAGACCGGTCCGGATCAGGAAGTCCAGGTGACGGTAGACGGTCAGAGGCGCGATCTTGCGTTCCTGGCGCTGCTCCAGCAGTCCGATGAGTTCATAGGCTGAAACCGGCCGGCCGCGGGCCAGCATTTCCGCATAGACCGCCAGTCGGGCCGGGGTCAGCCGCTCGCCCTTCTCCGCGCAGCGTCCTTCGGCGAGCTTTCGCCATTTCGCCGCGAGCGGCGCCGCTGTCGCCGGCTGTCTAGCCATTGCCGCATTGTCGCACACAGTTCCAAAGATGGGCCAAACCCAGGAGCGAACCGCCGGCGATGGTAATCGGTTCCTCGTACGACGACACCGCCTCCACGAACGCGGCCAGCAGCAGCAACCCGAGGCCAACCACTGCCCCACCCACGAACAGCCTGTTGCCGGCCGCCGGCAGTGTCTTCCAGATCACCCGGAGGCTCACGGGAACAGCGGCGACGACCAGTAGCCGGTGCACAAGCTCGCTCTCCGCAGCCTGGGCGGCCAGTGGCATCAGCGCTGCGAGCACAGGCAGGGCCACACAGTGAAGGACGCACAGCGTCGATAGCCCAACCGCGCACAGATCCATGCGTGCTGACGGACCCCATTGGACGCTTTTGATGTCAAACGAAATCATGGGACGTATTCTGCCACATCCGATATGTTATATTGTATCAATTCTTGACTGCGACCGGCCTTGGCGCCGCGCGTCCCCTGCAGCTTACCTGTTCGTCTATTTGGAGAAGGGCAATGAATCGCAAACTACTGTCTTTGCTGGCGGCAGCACCGTTCCTGGCGACAGCCGCACTCGCACAAGAAGCGCCCGCAGCCGATGAATCGGGGGCCATCGAGGAGATCATCGTCCTGGCCCACCCGCTATCGCGCGAAGGTCTCGCGCAGGCAGCCGACGTAATGGAAGCCGACGAGCTCGAGCGCAAGGCGGTGGACAACATCGGCGCGACCGTGGGCAACGAGCCGGGCATCCACAACAGTTCCTACGGCGTGGGCGCCGGGCGACCCGTCATCCACGGCATGGGCGGCGCGCGCGTGCGTGTCATGGAGGATCGCATCGACACGCTCGACGTTTCCGTCAGCAGCGGCGACCACGCGGTGACGGTCGACCCCTTCGTCGCCGAGCGCGTAGAAGTCCTTAAGGGCTCGTCCACCCTGCTCTACGGTTCCGGCGCCATCGGCGGCGTGGTCGATGTCCAGACGGGCCGCATTCCGCAGGAAGTGCCGGAGCGCATCCGCGGCGCCCTCGACCTGCGCGGCTCCGACAACGGCAGCGGCAGGAACGGTTCCTTCCGGCTTGACGGCGGCGCCGGCAACATCGCGTGGCACCTCGACGCCTTCTCCCGTGAGTCGGACGACTACGACATCCCCGGATTCGCCGAGTCCGCGGCCCTGCGCGCACAGGAGGAAGAGGAGCACCACCACGAAGAGGAAGGGCACCACGAAGAGGAACATGAACACGAACACGAGGACGAGGACGAACACCACGACGAAGACGAGCACCATGAAGAGGAAGAAGCCTACGGGCTTCTGCCGGGCAGCGGTCTTGAGGTCCAGGGCGGTTCCGTCGGCTTGTCCTTTGTCGGCGACCGCGGCTTCGTCGGCCTTGCCGTAAGCAATCTCGATTCCGAGTACGGCATCCCCGGCCACAGCCATGCCCACGACCACGGGCACGACGAACACGACCACGAAGAGATGGGCCACCACGAGGACGAGGACCACCACGAGGACGAGGAACATCACGAAGACGAGGAACACCATGAAGGCGAGGCCACGCCCATCGTCGACCTCAAGCAGACGCGCATTGACCTCAAGGCTGGCCTGGCCGACCCGTTCGGCGGCTTCGAGAGCCTCAACTTCCGGCTCGGCATGAACGATTACGAGCACGCGGAGAACGAGGCCGGCGAGGTGGGAACGATCTTCTCGAACCAGGCCTGGGAAGCGCGCGCGGAGCTGACGCACGGTCCGACCGGCGGCTGGCGCGGCGCCCTCGGCATCCAGCTCGGTAACCGCGAGTTCTCCGTGGTCGGCGAAGAAGCCTTCACGCCCCCCGTGGACACGTCGTCCGTAGGCCTGTTCTGGGTCGGCGAGCGCGCGCTCGGCAGACTCGGGCTCGAGGCCGGCCTGCGCTACGACCGGGTCGAGCACGATCCCGCGAATGGCGGCGCCCGCGACTTCAGTGGCGGAAGCGCTTCGCTGGGCCTCATTGTGCCGCTCGGCGAGGGCTGGGAAGGCACGTTGCTGGCCGACTACTCGTCCCGTGCTCCGGTGGGCGAGGAACTCTTCTCGGAAAGTCCGCACCCCGGCACGGGCTTCTTCGAGATCGGGGATCCCGGACTCGACCACGAACAGGCCCGCAACCTGGCGGCCACCCTCTCCGGCGGTGGCAACCGCTGGTCCGTGCGCGGCACCTTCTACTACACGGACTTCGTGGACTTCATCTACCAGGCCGCCACGAATGAGGAGCGGGAAGGATTCGACGTGCGCCGGTACGCGCAGGCCGACGCGACCTTCGCCGGCTTCGAGGTGGAAGGCCGGCTGACCGTGGCGGAGTGGGGCGCCGGCCGTCTCGATGTGGGCGTCTTCTACGACATGGTCACGCCGGAACTCGACATTTCCGGCAACGACAACCTGCCGCTCATACCGCCCGACCGGGTCGGCCTGTCCCTCGAGTTCACGAGCGACCGCCTGCGGGCCAACGTGGACTACGTGCGGGCGTCCGATCAGGACGATGTCGCCGAGTTCGAGTTGCCGACGGACGGCTACAACGACCTGCGCGCGCGCGTTTCCTGGCGTTTCCGGCCGGCCGACACGACGGTCGACCTGTACCTTGCCGGGCGCAACCTCACCGACGACGAGCAGCGGCTGCACACGTCCGTCGTCAAGGACCTGGCGCCGCAGCCGGGACGCACGATCGAAGCCGGACTGCGCATGCTCTTCTAGCGGTCGACGTATACTCGGCATCGTGCTTGAACGGTGCCGGGAGGGCCTCCCGACACCAGGCTGTGGGGGGTAAGTTGACGACAAACCGGTTCTTCGTCGTAGCGGGCCTGGTCGTGCTGGCGTTGCCGCGGGTTGTGATGGGACAGGGAGCGGATCAACCCGTCATCGAAGAGATCCTCGTTACGGCGACCAAGCGCGAGGCGTCGATCCAGGACGTTCCCATTGCCGTATCCGCATACACCGGAGAAGAGCTTGCCGGCAGGGGCGTGACGGACCTTTACGGGCTGCAGGAGGTGTCGCCTTCCGTCGCGGTCTATAACTCGAACAGCACTTCCAATGGGGGCACGCTGCGCATTCGAGGCGTGGGCACAACGGGGAACAACCCCGGCCTGGAAGCCGCGGTAGGCACGTTCATTGACGGCATCTATCGCTCGCGCGCGGGGCTCGCCTTCGACGACCTCGTGGATATCGACCGCGTGGAGGTCCTGCGCGGACCGCAGGGCACGCTGTTCGGAAAGAACACGATCGCCGGCGCGGTGAACATCATCACGCGCAAGCCGGAATTCGAGAACAGCGCCGATGTCACGCTGGGGCTCGGGAACCTGGATTCCCGGGAGGCGGCCTTCGTCGGCAACGCCGTGCTGGCGGACGAGGTCCTGGCCGGACGCCTGAGCCTTGCCTACCGCGAACGCGACGGCGGTTATCGCGACATCGATTCCGACGATACCTACGACCATCGCAACCGCCGCTACGTGAGGGGCCAGTTCCTGTGGACCCCGAACGACGCGTTGGAAATACGCGTCATCGGCGACTACACCCGCAAGGACGAATCGTGCTGTCCGGCGTCGTTCTGGATACCGGGCCCCACCAGCGCGATCATCGCCGCGCTCGGCGGAGACATCACTCCGTTCGCACCTGAGGGGGACGCCCGTGTGGGCGTCAACTACCCGCCCTTCGAGGACGTAAGAAACCGGGGACTATCGCTGGACGTGACATGGCAACCCGCAGACGGCATGACCTTCCGGTCGATCACGGCCTACCTGGATTTTCAAATCTCGCGAGGCCAGGACATCGACTTCACGAACGCCGACATCCTGCATCCCCAGGACACCGAAGAGGAGTTCGAGAACTGGTCCCAGGAGTTTCAGCTGTACGGGGAAACGGACGCCTTTTCCTGGCTGGCAGGCGCCTATATCTACACGGAGGACATGGAGTCCACCGAGCAGATCGTCCTGTCCCATCAAGGCGGCGCCTACGTGGGTGCGCTGTTCGGCAACCCGGCCATCGCGCCGCTGTTCATGGGCGACCCGGCGGGCCGGGGCGTTCCCGGGCAGGGCTTCGACGCACTGTATTTCTCCGAGGCGGAGGGGTGGTCGCTGTTCACGCACAATACCTGGCACGCGAGCGAGGCGCTGGACCTGACCCTGGGCCTGCGTTACTCGACCGAAGAAAAGGACGCCGGCGCCATCGTCAACGGCGCCCCCTTCGGGGAGTTCGTCAACGACCCCTTCTGCACGGCGTTCGGGAGCATTTCGACGTTCTTTTCGCTCTGCGACAACCTGAGCTACAACAACCAGGCGGACGAGAGCAAGGTCACCGGCACGCTGAAGGCGTCCCGGCGGTTCGGCGACCACGTCAACGGCTATGCCGGTTTCAGCCGGGGCTACAAGGCCGGGGGCTTCAATCTCAACCAGGAAGCCGTGGGATTCCGTGATGCGAACGGCAACTTCGTCGACCAGAGCCGTTTCGGACCGGAAACCTCGGACTCCTGGGAACTGGGCATGAAAGCACGGTTGATTGACGGCAGGCTGACCGTCAACGGCGCCCTGTTCCACACCACTTTCGAGGGTTTTCAGCTCAATACCTATACGGGACTCGGCTTTACCGTCGGCAACGTCCGGGACGTGATAACCAAAGGGCTGGAAGTCGAGTCCTCGCTCGCGCTCGGCGGCGGGTTGCTCCTTACTGCAGGCGCCACTTATGCTGACGCGCGTTACGGCGACGACCTGGTCGCCGCCAATGGCCACCTTGAAGGCAAGCGGCTGACGCAATCGCCGCTGTGGCAGGGCAGCGCGTCGCTCTTCGTTGACCGGGAGATACCCGGGACCAACTGGCGCTGGTGGTCCAATCTGAACTGGTCGCACGTCGGCCAGGTCAACACCGGGTCCGATCTCGACCCGGAGAAGGTGCGCGGCGCATTCAATCTGTACAACGCCAACGTTGGAGTCGGGACGACCGACGGCAGTTACGAATTGACGCTCTGGGGCAGAAACCTGGCCGACAAGCGGACGAACAGTCTGGTGTTCGACTCCGTGTTTCAGCCCGGGAGTTGGCACACCTGGGTGAACCCGCCGCGTGCGTTCGGATTGACGCTGAAGGCCCAGCTACGCTAGGCCCCGACCTGCTCCTGACGCCACCTAGTTGAAGAGAAACCGGACGCCGGCCTCAATGCCATGCGTCTGAAATCCTCCGGTCAAGTTCTTGATTTCTATATCGTCGCTTCGCAGGTAGCGATAGCCGACGAAGGCCTGAATATTCTTGCTGGCTCTTATCTGTGCGCCGACCAGAAACTGGTAGGCCAGTACCGAGTCGTCGCCGGTATCGTCGCCTTCAATATCGAGTGGAGCGAAGCGATGAATCAGCGTGCCCTCATGCTTTACGAGACCGACGCCAACACCGACAAAAGGTCGCACGGGACCTGACGAAAAGGGTTTGCGGAGATTCACCATCAGCGTCTCCGTGTCCCAATTGCCCGTGCCGCTGAATCCCGGCGGTACGGGTTGGCCGTTAACTCGTACTCCGCGCAGCGCGGTTATGTCAAAGGCGCGCCAGGTTGCCTCTACCTCGACCTGCAAATCCCAGGCCACGGTGCGCCCAACGGCAATACCGAACCCCGCCTCGTCCGACAGCACGATATCGCCTGCGAGCGTACCGAAGTTTCCGGCCGGAGTACTAGCCGAAGACGCGTCGGGCATATCGCGAATTCCAACTATCGAACCGTACCACCGGCTGCTGTTCTCCTGAGCTGCTGCCTGGGAGGCCATCAGGACAGCCCCGATCAGGGCAATGCCCCAGCCACGATGATTTATGCAATTCCCCATTTTCATGATCCCCCTTTCAAGATGCCTTGGCTAGCGGACGGCCCCGGCCAGTGAGAGAACCAGCCGCACGAGGTCCGACTGGCGGCTGAGTCCATGCTTGGCGTAGATTTGCTTGATGTGATAGCGGATGGTGCTTTCCTTGCGTTCCATAGCGGTGGCGATCTTGCGCACGGTGACTCCCTGAGCCAGCATGACCGCCACGCGGCTCTCCGTCGGGGTGAGTCCCAGAACGGCCGCAGCCAGGTCCGGATCGACTGCGGTTCCGCGTGCCGGTTCGGCGAGCAGCACGAGCGCCGCCACCGGCCATCCCCGAAACCACGCGTCCCCTCCCGGCAATGGATTTACATGCAGCACAAGCGGAGGCCGCAACACCGAACGCCGGATCGTCAGCGAGCCGCCCTCTCCCGGATCGCCGAATGGCGGAAGGGCGCGCGCGAGCACCGCCTGAAGCGCCTCGTCGTCCGCCTGGACGCGCGCGAAAAGAAAACGGTTTTCGTCGTACAGGCGGTCGCCGGCGTTCAGCAGGGACCGGGCCCGGTCGTTGGCCGCCACGATCCGCCCGCGCACGTCGAGCTGGATGATGCCCACGCCGGTAACGTCGAGCAGCTGCATCAACGTGGCGCCCAGGGCGCCGGCGCAGGCCAATGTTTGCCCAATGCGCACGGTCTGGCGGACATGCGGATGCAGCCGCCTAACCCGTTCGAGCCGCTCGGACGACCAACCGTCCCGGTCCACCGGGTCGTTGATTTGCCAAAGGACGCGCGAAGCGCCCGGCCCCTTCAGGCGAACGTTGATCGCGTTCCCCGCATAGGCGTGGGTCCGCAGGATGTGGTATCCCAGGGAGGTCTTCAGCTCGTCCTCGGTATAAACCTCGGTGATGTGAATCGTCCGGTCAAACGGGAAGGGCCGATAGCGCGATATCGATTGGTCTGCCGGAAAACCGGTCTCCAGCCACAGGCGCTCCAGATCCGAGCGCCGTTCCCCGTGAAGGCAGATCCGCAGGAAGTAGAACTGATAGTCCTGTTCCGATTCCCCCTCGCCGCACGCCAGGGAGCTGCCGTGCACGCCCAGGGACTCTTCGATCAGCGCGGCGGCGCGGGTCCATTGGGCCGGCTCGAACGCGGCCTCGTGCAATGCGGCAAGTATCCGCCCGAACGCGCCTCGTTCGCTCATGGGCGCGCCTTCACTTGCCGACGCCCAAACCTGAAGTACACCGTACGAGCAATCCGTATTAACCCCGACATCCGATAGTAATTCGGCTACGCGGTGAGGAATATCCCCAACATTGGGGATAAACGGTTTTCGTCGCCTATGGCGGCGCCCGTTAACGAGTAATTGCGGCTAGTATTCGCTCTGCCGCGCGCCGGTTCGCGTCGGGGGGAGAACATGCCTGTCGGATACCGAAAATTTCTGTTGTTCGCACTGGCCCTGGTCGGGTCCTGGATCGCGGGCCTGACCGTGCCGCCCACCTGGATGGTGGAGCGGGTCGCTCTCGATGCCCAGGCGGACGAATCCGGTCAGCTCTTCTACCAGGTGCAGGGCGAGTCCGTTCCCTTCAATCCCGTTTCGATGGCGCAGGCGCAGCTCAACCCCGAGCGTGTTACGGGCTCCAAGGTGGAGCCGCCGATACGGGAGGAATACGTGTCCGTGGAGGAATCGGTCGACGGCGAAACCCGCACCGTCTACTACCGGCTCAATGCCGTCTTCCACTTCGGCTGGATATCGCTACTTCCGGCGTTGGTGGCGGTCCTGCTCTGCTGGGTGACCCGAGAACCCATCACCGCGCTGCTGGGCGGCGTGGTCTCCGGCGCGCTCATCCTGGGCCGCTACGATCTGACCGGCGAGGTGCTGATCCCGTCGTTCGCCACGACCAATTCAGCCAGTATTCTGGTGCTCTACCTGTGGCTGCTCGGGGGGCTGATGGGCGTTTGGTCGCGCACCGGCGCGGCCCAGGCCTTCGCCGAATTCGTCACGGCGCGGTTCGTGCGCGGGCCGCGCTCCGCCAAGCTCGTGGCCTGGCTCCTGGGCGTGGTCTTCTTCCAGGGCGGCACCGTGAGCACGGTGCTGGTGGGCACCACGGTCAAGCCCATAGCGGACCAGGAACGCGTCAGCCACGAGGAGCTGGCCTACATCGTCGATTCCACGGCTTCGCCCATCGCCTCGCAACTCGCGTTCAACGCCTGGCCGGGTTACGTGCAGGCCTTCATCTTCGTTTCCGGCGTGAGCTTCCTGGCCACCGAGTCGGACCGCATCGCCTTCTTCTTCCAGAGCGTGCCGTTCTGTTTCTACGCGATCTTCGCGGTCCTGGGCACGTTTCTGCTCAGCGTCGAAAAGCCCCTGTTCCTGGGCAAGCAGCTCAAGGAAGCCATGGTGCGGTCTCGCGAAACCGGCGCGCTCGACGCGCCGGATGCGGCGCCGCTGGCCGCCAAGGAGTTGCAGGGCAGCAACGTGCCGGAGGGCTACAAGCCGCACATCCTGGAGTTCTTCCTGCCGCTGGGGACGCTGATCGCGCTGGCGGTGGGAACGTTCATCGCTTTCGGATCGCCCAACGTGCACTGGGCATTCGGCGCCGCGCTCCTGCTGGCCGCGGGGATGGCGCTGGCCAAGGGCATGTCGCTCAAGGACCTGATGACCGGTTTTCAGGACGGCATCAAGGGCGTGCTGATCGGCTCGGTGATCCTGCTGCTGGCGATCACCATCGGCGGCATCAGCCGGGAAACCGGCGGCGGCCACTTTCTCGTCGAGCAACTCGGATCCGCCATTCCGTATTTCATACTGCCGGTGCTGCTGCAGTTGCTGACCATCGTGATCGCGTTCTCCACCGGCACGAGTTGGGGAACCTATGCGGTGGCGTTTCCGCTGGCCATGCCGCTGGCCTGGGCGGTGGCGACCGGCCAGGGGCTCGCCCATCCGGAACTGTTCATGACGCTGTGTTTCGCCGCGGTCATGGACGGCAGCGTGTACGGCGACCAGTGTTCGCCCATATCGGATACGACAGTGCTCAGTTCCGTCTGTACGGGATGCGACCTGATGGATCACGTAAAGACGCAAATCCCGCAGGCATCCATCGCCGCCGGCCTCGCCGCCATCTGCTGGACCGGCGTCGCCTTCCTGACCGCCTGAGGCCCGTTACTCTATTGCCTGCCGGGAAACGCGAACTGCGCCTTCTCGCGGATGCCCCCCGACGGCCAGCGTTGCGTGACGGTCTTGCGCCGCGTATAAAAGCGAACACTGTCGGGTCCGTAGGCGTACAGGTCGCCGAACAACGACCGCTTCCACCCGCCAAAGCTGTGACAGGCCACCGGAACCGGTAGCGGCACGTTGATGCCAACCATGCCGGCCTTGATCTTGTCGGCAAAGTAGCGCGCGGCTTCGCCGTCGCGCGTGAAGATGCAGGCGCCGTTGCCGTATTCGTGAGCGTCGATCAGCCGCATGGCCTGTTCCTCGGAATCGACGCGAACGACGCAGAGTACCGGCCCGAAGATTTCCTCCCGGTAGATGCGCATTTCCTGCGTCACGTTGTCGAACAGGCAGGGGCCGAGGAAGTAACCGTCTTCGTGACCGGTGACAACCCGTCCCCGGCCGTCCGCCACAAGAGTCGCGCCTTCTTCGACACCGATATCGACGTATCCGCGCACCTTGTCGCGATGCTCCTTCGTGACCAGCGGTCCCATCTGGTTCCTCGTGTCCGTGCCGGGGCCGACATTCAGCTTGGCAACCTGTGCGCTGAGCTTGCTCACGACATCGTTCGCGACTTCGTCGCCAACGCATACCACGACCGAAATGGCCATGCAGCGCTCTCCGCTGGAGCCATAGGCCGCTCCGATCAACGCACTGACCGTGTTGTCGATGTCGGCATCCGGCATCACGACGGCGTGGTTTTTTGCGCCGCCCAGCGCTTGTACGCGCTTGCCGTTGGCCGTACCCGTCGAGTAGATGTACTCGGCAACCGGCGTCGAACCGACAAAACTGATCGCCTGGACGCGCTCGTCGTTGAGCAACGTGTCCACGGCTTCCCTGTCGCCATTGACCACGTTGAACACGCCGGCGGGCAAGCCGGCTTCGCTGAACAGCCCGGCAATCAGCAGCGCCGGCGTGGGGTCTTTCTCCGAAGGCTTGAGTACGAACGTATTGCCGCAGGCGATCGCCATAGGGAACATCCACATCGGAACCATCGCCGGAAAGTTGAACGGCGTTACGCCGGCGACGACACCGAGCGGCTGGTGATCCGACCAGGCGTCGATTCGAGGGCCTGCGTTCTTCGAGAACTCACCCTTCAGCAGTTCCGGCGCGCCACATGCGTAATCGACGACTTCAACGCCGCGCTGGAACTCGCCCATCGCATCGTCGAGCACTTTGCCGTGCTCGTCCGTGATCGCAGCGGCGATCCGTTCCGCGTTCTCCTCGAGAAGCTGCTTGAAGCGGAACATGATCCGGGCCCTTTTTGCCGGCGGCGTGTCGTGCCATCCCTGGAACGCAGCCTGCGCGGCGGCAATCGCGCCCTCGACCGTCGATTTGCCTGCCATCGCGACGTGGCGCGAGACGATTCCCGTCGCGGGGTTGTATACCGGTCCCGGTCTGTTCGAATCCGATACCCGTCTGCCGTTGATGTAATGACCGAGCACTTGCATGTCAGGCAATCGCAAAGCTGTGTGACACGTTTTTCACGATCATGTAGTTGTGCAGTCCCTCCGTGCCGCCTTCGCGGCCGAAGCCGCTGTGCTTGACGCCACCGAAGGGCGTCTCGGGCAGGGACGCTTCCAGCGTATTGATCGAAACATTGCCGGCCTCGAGTTCCTCGACGAGCCGGTCGGCATAGTCCGCGCGGTTGGTGAATCCGTACGCAGCGAGCCCAAACGGCACGGCGTTCGCACTGCTGATGCCTTCGTCGAGCGACGCAACCGGGTTTACGACGGCAAGCGGGCCGAACGGTTCTTCCTGCATTACGCGCGCATCGTCCGGCACGTTTGCCAGCACGGTGGGTTCGAAGAAGTACCCCTTGTCGCCCATCCGGTTCCCGCCCGTCATGAGTCGGGCGCCTTTCGCCACCGCGTCCTCGACGAAGTCCGCCAGTGCAGGCGGCCTGCGTTCATTGGCGAGCGGTCCCATTTCCACGCCGGCGTCGACGCCGTTGCCTACGACGGTTTCGGCTGCGCGGCGGACAAAAACGTCGAGGTATCGGTCGAAGATGCTCTCATGCACGAAGAAGCGCGTCGGCGAGGTGCAGACCTGGCCCGCGTTTCGCATCTTTCGCACGGCGCCGCTGACTGCGGCCGTTTCCACGTCCGTGTCCTCGCAGACTATCACGGGTGCATGCCCGCCGAGTTCCATGAGGACCGGGGTCATGTTCTGCGATGCCAGTGTTGTCAGGTGTCTGCCGACCGCCGTGGATCCGGTGAAAGCCACGAGACGCACCCGGTCCTGGCGGATCAGGTAATCGGAAATCTCGGACGGCGTACCGAACACCAGGTTCAGTACACCGGGCGGCAACCCCGCGTCATGTAGCGCTCTCGCAATTTGCAGCGCGCCGGCCGGCGTTTCCTCGGCAGCCTTGAGAATGAGGGAGCATCCGGAGGCAATGGCGCCGGCCACCTTGCGGCAGGGCTGGCTCATCGGGAAGTTCCAGGGCGAGAGACCGAGCACCGTGCCGATCGGCTGGTGATGGACGATATACCGCACACCGGGAGCGCTGGGTATCACGCGTCCGTACGTACGGGTTGTCTCGCCCGCATCCCACTCGAAGAACTCGCAACCGCGAATCACCTCGAGCCTCGCCTGTGGCAAGGGCTTGCCGTGCTCGGCGGTGATTGCGGTGGCAATTACCTCCTGGCGTTCACGCATCAGCGCGGCCGCTCTCAAGAGGACATTGGCTCGTTCAACGGGCGGCGTTTTGCTCCACACCCTGAAGCCTTTCCCCGCGGCCTCGAGCGCGTCGTCCAGATCGCTCCGGTCGGCGTGCGGCAAGCGGCCGATTTCATCCTCGGTCGCCGGATTCAATACCGGGAGGTCGCCGGCCGTCTTGCGCCAATTGCCGTCGATGTAAAGATTCAGGTCCGGGTAACTGCTCATCGCTTGCCTCGCATGCCTGGCTTACAGCGAGATTGACACCCGCCTGCCATACGATCAAGCGATTTCAGTGAATTCAGATATACAAATACCTAATAGCTGACTTCGTGCAGGGCCTTGAGGAATTCGAACGCCGCCGGCGACAGGCTGTCCGGCCCGCGGTAGGAGATGCCTACCGACCCCTTGCCGAAGGGAACGGACCAGTCGAGTTCGACGAGAAGTCCGCTGGCGACGTCCTGAGCCACGACGTGCTCCGGCATCAGCCCGACGAGATCGAGTTCCTGGAACAACGATCGATTGGCCAGATACGAGACGGACTCGAGCACCCTGGGCGGAGCGTACTGGCCCTTGCTGACGAAGTACTGGTCGATCTGCCGCCGCAAGGTCGTTTCGGGAGGCGGGAGAATCCAGCCGAACGGCCGGATCTGTTTGAACGTTACCGACTTCCTGCCGGCCAGAGGATGCTGTTTCCCGGCGACCGCCACGACCCGCGCGTCAAAGAGTTTCTCCTGCACGAGCTCAGGCCTCGCCCTGAATGCGGGAAGCCGGCCGACGATCATGTCGATCTCGCCCGAATACAGCGCGGGCATCAGCGCATCATTCGTGCCCTCGACGACCTTGATTGCGACATTCGGTCGTTCGGCGATTGTTTTCCTGATCGCGCTGGGCAGGAGGATGGGTGCGGCAGCGATCAGCGTCCCGACAACGACCCGCCCGCTGCTTCCCTCGGCCAGGTCGTCGAGTTCCTGGGCGGCATTGGAGACCTGGCCCATGATCAGTTTGCCATGGCGAATCAGCGCCTCCCCAAAGTCGGTCGGGATGACGCCGCGATTGGTACGCCTGAACAACTGCACCTCGAAGTCCAGTTCGAGATCCTGGATGAGTTTTGTCGCCGCGGGCTGCGATATCTGCAGTTCACGGGCCGCGTGCTGGATGCTTCCGAATTCCCCCACCGCCACCAGCAATCGCAGTTGCTTGAGCTTCAGGCGCGTGATCGCGCGATCGACGATTCGGGTATGGCGGGCATTCATGCAAATCCCCCTAGAAACGGATGCGTTGCGCTTCCTGCTCCAGGCTGCCGACGACGCTCATTGCCGCCAGCGCCGAACTCTTCGGATTGCCGGGCAGTGCGTTGCCCCTGATCTCGAACGAGAACCGGCCGAAATCGCCCGTAGCCACGATCTCGTGGATGTTCCGGTCCACGTTCGGGTCGGCGATCAGCCTTACCCGGGTCTGGTCGAATCCGGCGCCGGCGAGCGCCACGGCGGCGGCCACGTTGGCGTTCTCGGGATATTGAATGGCCGCGGCACGCGCCATGCCGTCGAAATGGACCTGCGCGTCACCGGCGAGACTGTCAAGATCGAGTTTGTCTTCGGCTGGCGAGCCCTTCCAGGCCTTCGGCGGCTTGCGGCCGGTGTAGGTGACGGACTGCAGGTTGCCGACGCGCGCCGCCCGCAGGCAATCAAGCGCACCGATCGCCCCGCTGACGATATAAATCGTCGCGTTACCTTCCGCGGCGGCCCGGTCCAGGTCGCTGTAGAGCCCTGCATCCGCCAGCCCGCCCACCGATACCGTCGTAAGGTCGATACCGCGGCGAAGTATTTCGGGGCCGTGGATCTTCAGCGCAACGTGGCCCCCGCAATCGATCATGTGGTCGATGTCGTCGGGCAGATCGGCCGCGGATGAGACGCACACGAAGTCGGGGAACTCGCCGGCGGCCTCCTCCACATCTTCCGGAAGAACGAGAAGCGCACGTACCGCGAATCCCCTGCGTTTCAGCTCGTCCCGTACGTAGCCGCCGATCGCTCCTGTGCCGATGACTCCAATCTGCATGATTTCCTCCGTCTTGGAATTGCCATTATCGCAGTACCAAGCGCACTTGATATCAGTATTTTATATATCAAGTTCCGGCCATTCGGCCTGAACTTCGCGTATGTTGCTTTGGACATGGCCGCCAAATACTCTAAGCACGACGCCAAGGACTACGCCCGGGAGAACATGCGCGGAATCTGGGCGGCGGCGCTGAACCCATTCAACGACGACCTGTCATTCGACGAGGCGGGCCTGCGCTCGAACATCCGGCACTGGATCGACGATCTCGGCATCGAGGGCCTGTTCATCGCGGGCAAGCAGGGCGAGTACTTCTCGATGAGCCTCGCCGAGCGCAAGCGCAACTTCGAGATCGCGGTCGAGGAGTGCGCTGGCAACGCCGGCGTCATCGTGTCGGTATCGGATCAGAATTTCGACACGGTCAAGGAGCTGGCGCATCATGCCGAGGACTGCGGCGCCGACTACACCGTGGTTCACGCACCTGTCCTGAGTTTTGTCCACGACCGGGGCGAGGTGCTCTACCGGTACTACAAGGCGCTGTGCGATGAACTCGACATCGGTATCGCAATGTGGAGCCACCCGGACTCCGGCTACCTGATGCAACCCGAGGAGTGCGCACGCATTGCGGAATTGCCCAACATCGTGGCCATCAAGTATTCCGTGCCGCGCGAGATGTACGTCAGACTCACGCAGATGGTCGGCGACACGATCCAGGTCTCGACGTCGGCCGAAGACGACTGGCTCGAGAACATTGAAGAACTCGGCTGGCGGCTCTACCTCTGCTCCTCGCCGCCGTATCACCTGCAGACGAAAAACGACAGGCGCATGGACGAATACACGCGCCTCGCATTCGCCGGGAAGTTCGAGCAGGCGCGGCGCGTTCGTGACAGTCTCAACCCGGTGCGCGAAGCCATGGCGCGATCGCGCCCGGCCGACAAACCGCAGGCCTTCGGCAAGTACTGGCAGGAACTGCTCGGTCAGACCGGCGGGCGCGTGCGCCCGCCCATGCTGGAGCTGACCGACGCCGAGAAATACGCGATCGACAGGGCTTTCGAATCCTGCGGCCTCAAGCGGTAGAGGCCCTCTCCGATCGCCGATTGAAGGACGCCGCCCGTCCGGCGCCTACAGGTCCACCCAGCCTTCCGGCGGCTTGCCCTTGCCCGGATGCAGTTCGCCGCATTTTCGACAGGTCCGCGCCTTCTCGTCCGCGTGGAACGCCGCGAAAATCTTCGGCAGCGTCTCGACGATGGCGCCCGGATTCGTCAGGGACACCTCCACGCGGTGAACCCGGGCCTGGCAATTGAAGCAATACCAGACAAAGGCGTCCTTCATGCCCATCATGCGCGGCGACTCCACGACGATGCCGATCGATCCCTCCTGCGGCCGTTGCGGCGCATGGATCGTATGCGGGGGAAGGAGAAAGACCTCTCCTTCGCGAATCGGCAGATCGTAGATCCCGCCCTCGCCGGCGATCTTCAGGATCATGTCGCCCTTCAACTGGAAAAACCACTCTTCCACCGGATCGTCGTGAAAGTCCACCCGCGTATTCGGTCCGCCGATGACCATGACGATCATGCCGCCGTCTTCGTGCAGCAGTTTGTTGCCGACGGGCGGCTTGAGCTGGTCGCGGTTTTGCCTGACCCAGCGATTGAAGTTGAATGCCCGGAAAGTCGGGTGAACGTTCATGCAGCGCGAGTTCCGAAAGCCAACCACCGAATTATCGCGCCTGTCTTCGTTCCCTAGCGCGACGCAACGGCGCCGAATCGGAAACTTCCGGTCGCGTAACACTCGCGGCCCCGGTGATGAATCCGCTCACGAATATCGAAAGTCGTGTTGTGGAGACCGGCCACGACGTATTGCTCGTCGCCGATATTGGTGCAGGCCAACAGGGCGGACCAGCGTTGACCGGGGGATTGCCAGGCCAGACTCAGGTTGATCAGCGTTACGCTGTCCGCCTGCGCGATGTCCGGCGTATTGAGCGCATCGTTGTAGTAGTCGCTGCGAAAGGAATAGTCCAGCCTGGGCGTGAACGTTCCCATGGGCGTGGCAAAGTCACGGGCAACGGACAGGAAACCCGTCCATTCCGACACGCGTTCGAACTTGCTGTCCAGCGTGATCTCGTCGGCACGCTCGTCGACGGCCTCGAACGCCGGGTCGAGCCATCCGAGCCCTGCTTCAAGGTAAATTCCGTTGGTGGCCAATAAGCTCAGTTCCACTTCCATCCCGTCGATTCCGGCCTCGGCCGCGTTACGGAAGATGGGCGCGGTATTGCCACCGGACGGATCGAAAATGGAAACCTGGATGTCCTTGTAATCGGTCGTGAAGAGAGCCCCGTTGAGACGCAGGCGATTGCCCAGGCCCGTGAATTTCCATCCGAACTCATACGAGGTCACGAACTCCGGGTCGAAGGTCGGAACGATGGTCAGCGGGGGAAAGACACGCTGCGTGAACCCGCCGCTCTTGAATCCTTCCGACCAGGTGGCATAGAGCATCAGATCATCGGTCGCGTGGAAGGACACGTTGAGCAGCGGCGTTGTTTCGGTGATTTCAAACTCCTCCGTCACGAACGGCAGGACGCGGGCGCCGACGCCGAAGGCCGGACGGTCGGGAACGTTGTCGCCGTCGGTGTCTACCGCCGTCCTGTCGGCGAGTATGTACTGGTCGGGGGAGAAGCTTTTCTTCTCGTCCGTGTAACGCAGGCCCAGCGTGGCGCGCCAGCGGTCGCTCAGGTCGTAACTGGCCTGCGCGAACACGGCATTGCTCTCATTGTCGAATTCGCCGCCGCTGCGCACGTCCGCGGGCGGGAAGAAGACGTCGTTGACGTTCAGCCCGTCTTCCGAGAACAGGTACAGGCCGACGATCCAGTTCAGGCGGTCCGAAAGACCGGTCCCCAGCAACTGCAATTCCTGGGCGAACTGGTCCTGTTCGTAGGTGTCCGTCAACAGGACGATCGGCAGCGGGGAATGGTCGCCATCGCGGGAGAATTCGCCTTCCAGAGTCCTTATTGACGTTATGGACTTGACCTGCAGATCGTCATTCACGTCCCAGGTTGCCGTCAGCGCATAACCCGCCGTCTCCAGGTCGGAGACCGTGCGTGCCGTGCCTGCATCGCGGCCATCGCCCAGTATGTATTGGGCGTTGTAACAGGCCGGGTTGCCGGGATTGCCGGCGCCGCTGAAAGGCTGGCCGGGAATCTGCGTGAGGCAGTCGGCGCCGCTGGTGATGCCGAACTGGGGCAGCACGATGGCCTGAATCCAGTTGTGCAGCAAGGCGAAGTTGTCGACCGGCGTCAGCGAATTGATTCCCAGGGCCGCTATCTGCCGGCCGATGGCTGCGGGATCGAAATTGCCGTTCGCGTCCACCGGGTTGTAGAAGAACGACCCGTAGCCGATGGCCGTAAGTTCCATGGGCGGTCCGTTTTCGCGATCGCGACTGAAATCGACGCTGAAATCGAGACTCAGCCTGTCCGTCAGCTCGCCGTAGAACCGCAACCGGCCCGTGAGGGTATCGTCGTCGCCGAGGCTGACATCGTCGGCCATGCGGTGCACGTATCCGTCCTGGCTCAGCCTTGCGACCGAGAACCTTGCGCCCGAGTTGTCGGACAGCGGGAGGTTTCCGCTGAAGCGAACGTCCTGGCGGTCGTCGCTGCCGAGCTTCACGTCGACGCTCCCGGCGAATGCGTCACCCGGCGCCTGCGTGATGATGTTGATCGCGCCGCCGGTCGTGTTGCGACCGAACAGCGTGCCCTGCGGCCCGCGAAGTACTTCAATGCGTTCGATGTCCAGCACGTCCAGGACCGCGCCCAGGGAGCGGGCAACGTAAACACCGTCGATGTAAATACCCACGCCGGGGTCCACGGTGGGAACGAAATCCTGCTGGCCGATGCCCCGGACATAGACGGCGGCCGCCGAATTGGATCCGCTGTGGCCGGGGCTGTTCTGAAAGGTCATATTGGGGACGTAGTTGGCCAGGTCATCCATCCGGTCGACGCCGCGAGCCTCCAGGTCTTCGCCGCTGAAGGCCCTGATCGATATGGGCGTGGACTGCAGGTCCTCCGTTCGCTTGCGGGCCGTCACCACAATCTCCTCGAGGGTGATTTCCTCCGCGGCGCGGGAGTCGCCGGAGTCGATCTGGGCTGCGCCGAATACAGGACACAAGCCAAGCAACAGAATGGCCGGCGCGGCGCCGGCTCCGGTCCGGATCATTTTGGAATCGGGAGTCATTGCGCGTTCCTCCAGGGTGTTTCTTGGCGGTCAGTCCCTGCCCGCCTCAATGAGCTTTTCGGCGAGCAGTCCCGGGCTCGTAAGCAGCGCCTCGTGGTCGCCGGGCATCTGGACCAGCCGGTAAAGCCCGAGCCGGTTCGACATGCGCGGATGCCAGCCGGTTTCGGGTCCCGGCGGCAGGGCGATGTCTTCCGTGCAATTCAGATAACTTCGAGGCAGGTCGAGGGCAAAAAAAGCCTTCAGGTCCAGCTTGTCCCTGAACGGCTGGGCCGGCTGGGGCGAAAAATGGGTTTCCCACAACTCTCGCGCCGCGCCGAAATCAACGCTGTTGAAGAAGGCTTCACGACAGACTTCGAAAGGCAGCGTGAAGGAGTCGTCCGGGCTTTCGGCCAATAGATGATCCACCAACGCGCGGTAGTGCGGCGGGTTCTCGTCGAGCAGGCACTGCCCGTCCAGCAGGACGAACGCGTTGTAGAACACCAGGCGGCGCAGCCGGTCCGGCACCGCCTCGGCCACCTTCTGGATGATGGAACCGCCGTAACTGTGGCCGACCAGAATTACGTCCGAGAGTCCGGAGTCGCGGATCAGGTCCACCACACCCCCGGTACAGCCCGCGTGCGTCATGCCCGTCTTGTCCACGCCGTGACCGTGACCGTTCAGCGTCGGAGCGGCCACCTCGTGGCCCGCACGGCGAAGATGACCGGCCACGTCGTCCCATCCGGATCCGTCGTGCCAACCGCCATGTATCAATACAAACTGCACATTCCTTTCCTCTCGCGTCGGCCTCGATCGCACCGATCAGGCAATGCGATCGATGTCTTCTTATAGTCCCGGGAGCGCGAAAATGGACCTGTCGATTGCGACAGGCAGCCGGCGGCCCGTAGCCGGCGGAACGGCCGCGAAAATGCTGTTCTATAATCGTTTTCCGCCGGGACACCCGGTCACAATCCGGGCCCGGCATGGAAATGCAAAGTTCGGTCTGGGAGTTCTACGAGAGCGTCGGCGACATCGACACCCGGCGCAATATGCACGGTTTACTGTCCCGCCAGACGGAAGAACTCGGGTTCGAACAGTACGCGTTTTTCTCGTTTCAGCCCGGAAAGCGCCCCGAATTGATCTGCAGCGAAGGCTTGCCGCTAGGCCCTTACCTGACGGAGCGGGCGTTCACGGTGGACCCGATCCTGCATCGCGCGGAGGAGAACGTCACGCCGATCAGCTGGAACACGAGCCGGTGGGACCAACCTCTCCGTCAACAGGAGCACGCAGTCCTGTCGCAACTGCGCGATCTTGCGATCGAGTGCGGCGTGTCCGTCCCGGTGCATGGTCCGGGCCTCGCATTCAGCGTCCTGTGCCTGTCCACCCGCGAACGCCTTCGTCCGAATATGCGGATCAACGGAGAATTCGAAGCTGCGTTGCTCCTTCTCGGCGCCTACATAACGTCGATAAACCGGGAGCAAACTCAACTCGCCCAGCCGCCTTCCCTGACCATGCGGCAAATCGAGTGTTTATCCTGGACCGCGCAGGGCAAGACCGCGTGGGAAATCGGCCGAATCCTGAGCATCAGCGAACGAACGGTTCGATTCCACCTGGGCAACGCAATGACGGAGCTTGATGTGATCTCCAAGCATCAGGCCGTGCTCAAGGCCATCGCGCTGGGCTTGCTGCGTTACTAGAAGACTCCGCCGCTACCGGGAAAGCACTGCACTTCGCCGAACGGCGTTACGGCCCGCGGAACGGCCGGAGATCATTGCTTCCGTCAGATACGTGCCGTTCTGATAAAGGTCGGAAATCATGGAGCCCAGCTGCCCCGCCTCATAAAGCCCCGGAATGGGCTCACCGGCGCGGTTCAGCACTTCGCCCCTGGGCGTGCGCTTCGCCCCGGCGGACGTGCATACGAGACCCGGCTTGAGTTCGATCGCGTAATACGGAGGCGATACGAGAGGCTCAAGCGTTGAAGGGTCCCTGTTGAAGAGAGTGTCGGCCTTGTCGGCGCAGGCGGCATTGTATTCGGCAACCGTCTTCACCAGCCGATCAGGGTCCCGATCCAGCTTGACGGCAAGATCCGCAATCGAGTCGGCCCGGGTGATCCAGCCCTTCTCCACTTCCCTGCTGTTGTCATCGCTCCAGTCGTACTTCTCGACCGCCATGTTCCAGGTCATCCATTTCATGCCCAGGCAATTGTTCCTGCGGACGCTCTCGTCGAAGATCATGTGCACGGGCATCACCCAGGCATGCAGGGTGTCGACGTAGTGCCCGTGCTGCTTCCACTTGTAGTGCGTGCGGTTGAACGGGTAGGTTTCGTCGCCGAAGCGCCGGTCGTCGGCAGCCACCTCGATCCAGCTGTAGCTGGCGTAGTCGAACGCGCGCATGAACGCGGTCTCGTATTCGGGCACCTTGAAAGCAAGGTGAAAACCGCCAGAATTCATGCGATTGCGCAAATGCCACAGATCGGCGCCCGCGCGCTGCAGGATATGGATGCCGTCGCCGGTGTTGTACGGGCTGCCGAAGGTAGGGACGTCCGTCCACCCCGCGTAATTCCGCTTCATGTCCTCGTCGTGTTCATATCCGCCGCAGGCCATCACGACGCCACCGCGGGCCTTGACGGCAACCTTCCGGCCGCCGCGCTCGACTAAAACGCCGAACACCTCTCCGCTTTCGCGATCCTGCACCAGGTCCACCGCGGGGCTCTCGTACCAGACCGTGACCGGGCGCCTGTCGATATTCTTCCTGAAAGCCTCCCATAGCCCTCCCGGCCGGGGCAATATGGTCGCCTGCTCCCTGACCGCCTCCCTGGCGCCCAGATCGGCGAATTCATAGATCGGCTCGGAAACCCGATACTCCTGCCCGGCCTCCCTGGCGCGTTCTTCGATCCAGGTGTGTAGTTCCATCAGTTCGCTGGCCCAGAATTCGAGCAAGTCCTCCGGAACCGGGTTCGAATAACTCAGATTGCGCTGATACTGCTTCATGGCCTCCTTGTCTTTCGGAATGACCAGGCCCTGACCCGAAGCACGGGAGTTTCCGCCGGCGTGCTCTTCCGGCGCCTTCTCCAGTATCAGAACCCTGGCGTCGGGCCGAGCGTCCAGTGCTTCGATCGCGGCGGAACAGGCAGCAATGCCGAATCCGACAATGACAACGTCGTATTCCTCGGACATTTGCGGTAATCCGGTCCCGGCGGAACGCTCAGACTTTCTCCGGCGTTCGCTTCTTCGGGTATTCCGTCCACAGGTTCAAGCGCCCTTCCCACGGCGCCCCGGAACCGAAGATGGTGGGATGAGCCGCCTCGACCAGCTTCCGGTCCGAAACCGAAATCGCATCCCGGTTCGGAAGCTTGATGCCGTTGGTGTTCCAGATGAGAAAGCCGGGTTGCTGCCCCATGAGCAGCCAGGGCCACCAGATCAGGGACATATTGAGCGAATAGGTGGCCGATGCGTTGGCTACGGATGGGTCGGCGAGTTCGCGCGCCAGCCCGTTGCTGGTCGTCTTTTCCGAGTACAGGAGGTCCGGGCCGGAGTATTCGAGCGGCCAATTATCCGGATCGAGCGGATGCTTGAGGTAAACGCCGGCCGAATACCGCGAAGTCCAGACCCGTTCGCCGGCCTGCGACCACTCCATCGCGAACGGATTGTCGGGGCCGTATCGGGAAAACAGCGAACCGTCCGCGCGCAGGAACGAAGGTCCCTGGTCCGTCCACAGCGTCTGACCGCGCCCCTCCCGCTGATGAAAAGGACGCACCGTGCGGCCATTGAGCGGATTCACGAACGACTCGATCGGTTTGGTTTCGCCCTGGCCGTGATAGACGGTGGCTTCCCAGATGCTGATGCGATGGCCTTCCGGCACAACCTCGACCTGACGGCGAATGACGGTAGTGCTGTCGACGAGCCGAACCGGAGCGCTGCCGGGAACCACGGCCTCCATCGTGCCTTTGTACATATGGAAGATAGTGTCGTCTTCGAGGCTGGCCAGGATCTTGATGAACGCGCGGACATGCGACGCGGGCGTCGGAAACTCCAGCCGCGGAGGCGGTGACGCAGCGTCCGTGCGATCGGGAACCAGGAACGAAGTTGCAGCGGCGCCAGCGGTTGCGAGCGCGGTTCGGCGGGTCAGCAGGGTCATGGGTTGCCTCTCAACTGGGCTTCGGTAACGCGGGGCATCGGGCCGCAGGCCGGAACATTTCCGGAGACGACGGGCCCTTCATTCGCCCGCTTGCAGATCCAGTGATCAATCTGCGGTTTTATCGTTGGATCGTCGATGATGAAGGTCTTGTTGAGGCATCGCTCCGCGCCGATGCAGGCCACGATCTGCTCGTTCAGATCGACGCGCAGCACGCCGCCGAACTTCGTCAGGTCCGTCGTCATATAGGACGTGCCGCTGCGCTTGTCGGCATCGGGATGAAACGGGTTCGACGGAATCAGCACGCCGACGCGGATGATCGTGTAGGGCACGCCGGAGTCCCGGAGGATGTGCTCGGACCGGTTCATGTCCTGGGACAGCTCGTACAGCGGCGGGCTCAGAGGGCAGTCTTCCCTGGGGTTCTCTCCGCAACCGCCGCCGATGCTGATGAATTGCTTTATCCCCATACGCTTGGCCCAGGGGACGAAGTTCTCGTACATCTGGGTATAGCTTGCCTCGGTGCCGGGCCAGACCTGCACGGTCTCGAACATCACGTCGAACTGCTTGCCTTCCAGCGCGGCGGCCACTTCATCCGCGATCATCGCATCGCCGACCACGTAATCGACCGGCACACCCTCCAGTTTGGAACGGTCGGTGGTGGACCGGACAAACGCCGTGACGTGATCGCCCCGCTCGATCAGCATCCTGGCAACCGCCGACCCCGCATGCCCCGCCCCGCCGATGATCAACACCCGCTGCTGCGCCATCGCCGCGGTCGAGACAAGCAAGACCATCGCCGCAGCAACGCATAGCGTAGGTCTCAGCCTAGATCCCGGCATTCTCAACATTTTTTGATCAGGTCGTGGCTCGGACTCCGCGCTCGGGGACGCGGCTTAGCAATGTCGCCCGCTTTAGCCTTGGGCATCTTCTTTTCCTGCTTCGGTTTCTGAAGGTACGGGTTCTTAACCGATTTTGAAAAGTCGTATGAGTCTTTCATTGCAAATCGTGTTTCTCACGGTACATCTGCCCTGTGCTGCTACTCCGCGACCAGACTGGATACCCGCTTCTCAACCCCGCGCGCCACTCTAAGCATAGCTTCGAGCAGTTGCTCGTCCACATCCAATTCGCCCTCGTACTCGGCCAGATTGCGCTTGCGGTGAGCCTGATCCAGCACGCGCCACTGGGCATTGGACAGGCCGACAGTGTGTTGAAGGCATTGAAAGACCAGATAGCGGGATTCGGCACGATAGCCTTCGGCCCGCAGAGCCGCGAGCGCCAATGCGTGAGTTGCGTTGTAAGCGAGGTCGAATCGGCTTTCCAGGCTGATATCTGTGCGCCGACTATCGACGAGCCGCAGGCTGCCTGAGCGCAGCAATCCTTCGAGCTCCGCGCGCGCCGGTGGTTCCGGCTTCAGTTTGCCGATGCGCACTAGGTTTTTGAGTTCATCTTGCGGCATCTTCCTCTCCGATGAGCACAAGGTGTTCGCCCTCGACTACGCGGGTCAGGAATGGGTTGCGAGCAGCTCTCCTACGGTCGAACTCCGCAGGGGTGTAGAGAGTTGGATTGATCTTTCGAGCAAGATTGGCCTCGACGGGGGCAAGCGCTTCAAACAGCGCCTCCAGCGTCAATTCATCAGCTACGACCAGAAGATCAATGTCGCTGCTTGCCGTGTCCTCTCCCTTCGCGACGGAGCCGTAGATCAAGGCGAGTGCAATTCTCTCGGCGAGCGGTGCGAGAGCCTGCCGAATAGGCTCCACCATGGCGACGGTCTTGCGCACCATCGCGCAAAGCTCATCGAAGACGGGACAGTCGGGGTTCGCCCGGAAGTGCTTCTGCCTGCCTATGTGCTTCACAGTGACCAGGCCGCTTGAAACGAGCCGCTTCAATTCGCGCTGCACAGCACCGGAGCCGGAGCCGGTCAGCCGGATCAGTTCGCTGGCGTAGAAGCTGCGCACCGGCTGGCCGAACAACAGCGCCAGAACACGCTGCTGGGTGGTAGTAAAGAGCGCGTCGGCAAGACTGGTTGGCGCGTCTGAGCGACTAACTGCCTTGCCGACGGTCGGGAGTGTTGAATCTATCCTGCCCATTGCGGGCATTATATTGCCCATAATGGGCACGTAGCAAGCCCATAGCTATATCTGCTCAACGATATTGCCGGTACGCATCCGATGGCTGAACCGACACATCCTGCCCTGCAAAAAAAGAGCGGGGAACCGCTTCTTGTCAGGCCAAGTCGGGTAGATGGAAACGCAGTGCTTTGCGCAGAATTCTGCGCAGGTTCCAGGGACCGACGGGTGACGCGGCAAACAATGTTCTGAACATCACCAGTGCACGTTGCTCCCATTGGAAAATGTTTCCGTAATGCCACGAGAGCCTTGTGATCGTTGCTGCTCGCAGGCGACGTCGGTTCTCGTATTCCCTCAATCCGGATCCCGGGTCATTCGCGCGCCTAAGGCTTTCCGCGAGGACGACTGCGTCTTCAATGGCCATGCAGGCGCCCTGGCCAAAGGTCGGCGCCATCGGATGGGCAGCGTCGCCGATCAGGCTGACCCGGCCGTGCCCCCAGTGCTTGTCCGGGGGACGATCAAGAACTTCGTCGACGAGAATCCTCTCCGGTTGGGTTCCGACGATCATTGCACCGAGTTCTGCAGGCAATTCCCTGGAGACTGACCGAAGGAATGCCATGTGATCGTACTCGGCATCCGCCAAGGTGGCATCGAACGGCTTGTTCCGACACAAGAACCAATAGGCCTCCTCCGGCCTGACGTCGGGAAACACACCGAGCTGAATTCCGGGAAGCAGCACCGAGAGAACCTCGTGCTTCGTGACCCTGGGCGTTTCGGCCATGCCCCGATAGCAGTAGTACCGCGCAGATCGAAGTTTCTGTCTACCGAACAATGACGATCGGACTGCCGAACGGACGCCATCCGCGCCGATCGCAATCTCTCCCACAGCCTCCGTGCCATCGGCAAAACGAAGCGTTACGCCATTCCGGTCCTGTTTGACGCCAACACACTCCTTCGCGGTATGCACCTGATCCGTATCCAGCGCATCAAGCAGCATTAGCTGCAAATCGGCCCGATGCAATGCGAGTGACGGCGCGCCGCATTCACGGGAGATCGCCCTCACGTCGATTGAAGAGATCAGCATCCCTTTGGCGGACAGGACGTTGATCCGGAGCATTTCCGAGCCCAGTGATCGAACCCGCTTGCCCAGCCCCAAGCTCTGGAGTGCCGTGACGGCGTTCGACCATATCGTTACCCCGGCACCCACCTCGCGAATCTCACCAGCCCGTTCAAAAACCCGGGCATTGATGCCTGCGCGGCGCAACGCTACGGCCGCCGCCAGACCACCGATACCACCACCGACTATCAGCACCGTCATGCTTGGATCGGTTCCAGGACGCGGGCATCGTTGAAGTTCGGATTGTTGACGGCGGTGGACACCGGCCACGCCTCCAATGCTTCGGATGGTACGGCGGCGATCTTGTCAAAGGCCGATTTTGCAGGCGCCTCAAGCCAGGCTTTCTGCGCGTCCCGCGGGAGTATCAACGGCATGCGGTGTCGGTTGCGCCCGGCGTTGTCAATGTCACGCATTAACGAATTGGCGGGCAGCGTCACAATCGTGCAGGACAGGACCTCCGTGCCGTCGCTCGCGCGTGAACTTTCCCACAGTCCGCCGAACGCGAACCCTCCCTGCCCCTTGAGCCGTATATGCCAGGGCTGCTTGGTCCTGAAGCCGGGGCGGGCTTGCCATTCGTAGAACCCGGTGGCGTAGATCAAGCAGCGCTGTTCGCGCTTCCACGCGTTGCGATACGCGTTCTTGTCCGCCATCTCCTCCGAGCGCGCATTGGCGGTGCTGTATTTGGGCACTTCTCCCCGCGCCCACACCGGAATCAGCGGCCAGATGGCCTCTTCGCCGACAAGCTCATCGCCCCGCTGCAGGACGATCGGCACGCGGGTGATGCGCCGGGGCGAGGCACGCTGCGACCCGGCGGGAAGCGGCGGTTCGGATGGGCTGATGTTGTAGCGCGGCTCGAACCCGTCTTGATCAATGATCGAGTAAAGAACATCGAGCGCGTCCATCCACGCCCTGGGATCGGTGATGATGTTGAATCGCCCGCACACGTTGACGCCCGAATGCCTTGCTCAGGTCGGCGGGACCAGCACCAGCTTGCCGACGAAGTCCTTGGCGAGGAACTCCGCCTGGGCTCGCGCGATCTCGCGCAAAGGGAAGGTCCTGGCCGCGACCGCCCGGATCTCGCCGCGCTCGACATAGGAGATCAGGTTCTCGAACACGGCGTCCTCCTGGAAGGTGCAGCCGAAGAAGGCGAGGTCCTTGAGGTAGAGCGAGCGAACATCCAGTTGTACCGAGGGTCCGCCGATCGCGCCGGCCGCCGCGTAGCGCCCGCCGACCTTGAGACCTTTCAGCAGAGCCGGCCAGGAGGGTCCCGCCACAACGTCCACCACCACGTCGAAGGTTTTCTCGCCCACAGCGTCGGCCAGGTCGGCATCCGCGGGAACGACCTCGTCGGCCCCGAGGGCCCGCACCGCGTCCGCCTTCGAACGGCCGGCGACCGCCACGACGAACGCGCCGCGCCGCTTGGCGAGTTGAACGGCCGCCGAGCCCACCCCACCCGATGCACCTGTCACCAGCACGCGCTCGGCCCCCACGGAGGCTCGGTGCAGCATGTTTTCCGCAGTCGAAAAGGCGCAGGGAATGCTCGCCAGCTCTGCGTCACTCCAATCGCAGTCCACGGCGTAGGTCTCGCGCGCCGGCGCCTTGACGAACTGCGCGAATGCCCCGTCGCACTCCGAACCCAACGTCCAGCATTCGAAAGGGCGGTACTCGACGTACGATCGCAGCAGTGGCCGAACAATGACGCGCTCGCCGATCCGGGAGCGCGCGACCCCGCTGCCGACGGCCACGATCCGCCCGCAGCAGTCGGCGCCCTGGATGCGCGGAAACTCCATCGGCGCACCGGACCAGGAGGCGTCTTCGGCCCGGACCTCGCCGACTTCCGTTGCGCCGCGCGTCCCACCGGCTGCGGCGGCGTTCATGGAATACCAGCCGACGCGTGTGTTGATGTCCGTGTTGTTGATTCCGGCCGCGGCGACCTGGATCAGCACCTCGTCGGCTCCCGGTGTTGGCGTGGGAACGTCGTCGTGGTATTCCAGCGCATCGACTCCGCCGTGCCGGGTCAGCAGCACGGCGGTCATTGTCGCTGGAATCGCGTTCGTCACCCGGTTTAGCGGTCGCGGAAGGCGGTCTGCTTTTCGACGAAGGGCTCGCGCCAGTCGGGGAACGCATCGCGGAATTTTTGATTGCGCCGGCCGTAGTAAACCAGCGCCTTGCCGGTGCCGCCGTTCCACAGGTCGAAAACGGGATCGGCATACTCGGAAAAGAACGCCGTCAGGCGTGCGTCCAGATCCGCGACAACCTCCGCGTACGCCGGATCGTCGACGAGATTCCTGGTCTCGCCCGGATCGTCGGTCATGTCGTAGAGCTCGTTCGGCGACGCCAAGAAGCGCTTGGTGTATTTCCACTGCCGCGTCTGGATCACCCGGGTGGAGATGTACTCGAAGAAAACCTCGTCTTCCCAAGCGACGTCCCGGCCGCGCAGCATCGGCGCAAAGCTCTCTCCGGGAGAATTGGCGACCTCCAGATGACCCAGACCCAGGTATTCGAGCAAAGTCGGCAGCATATCGAACTGATTGACCATGGCGGTTTCCGTCGCACCCGCTTCGATGCGGCCGGGATGGCGAAAGATCAACGGCACCTGCATATTGGCGTTGTAGGCCGGCTCAGGATCGCCCCAAGACGAATTGCCCCACAGGCCAAGCTGTCCCCAGCTTGACCCCTGGTCGGCGAGAAACACCACCAGTGTCTCGTCGCGCAGGCCGAGTTCATTCAAAGCCGCCAACACCGTGCCGATGCCCTCGTCCACATGCGTCATTTCGGCCGCGATGTTGATCATGGCCGCCTTGTTGTTGAGCGCATCGATGGCCGACCAGGGATAGGTTCCGCCCTCGGTCGGC
>JAPPHC010000007.1 GCA_028821145.1 Gammaproteobacteria bacterium
CGCTGGAAGGTTATCGGAAGTGTCTTGAGGACGACTTCGAATCTCTGGACGAGGACTCCAGGACCGACGAACGCAGGGAGCTGTTTGTCCGGCGTTACGACGGTTCCGTGGACCGTGAGCAGCAACTGGCGGACCAGATGAACGAGCAGATCCGCCTGTGGAACGAAATCAACCAGGGCGACGACTGAGTTTGCCGGGAACACGCGCGAGCGGGGTCACGCCCCTCGCGGCATGTCTCGCCTTCTAGTTCGAAAAATTCAGGAAGCGCAATACCTTTCGCAGCAAATTGCGAACAGGTGATCGGGTTTCGCGCGGCGCACTTGCACGGGCGGGTTCAGCGCCCCCGGGCTTCCCGGCCCGAGCGATCGCGTTGGGCGACGGCGCAGCTCCCGGCGGATGCGCGACGGGAGGACGAAACAGGGCCGCCGTTGTCGCATGGCGATTGCACTCGGTTATTTCCCGGCTGATTTCCGCGGCCAGATGACGTGCCGGGGGTATCCCGTGGGCAACCAGCAGTTCCTTCAGTTCCCCGATGTCGTCGCTTGATATGCGTTCCATTTCCATCGCTGTTCCGGCGCCCGAAACCACCCCGGCTCCCGCCGGACCCGCGGCAAGGGCGAACGCGCAGGCCAGGGCCGGGAAAAGTGCTGTTCCGTAAGTCATCGCTTTGCTCCTCTCTGTCGACGGCGGCCCCTGTTCCAGGCTTCGCGCCGTGTTCCAAACTCGCTACATAGATGCCGCTTGACCCCCATTTGGATGCGTCGGCGATACAATGCCCGTCCTCCGACTGAATCCTTAGAGAAATGTCAGCATCCACGCAGGTCGCCATCACCGGTGCCGCCGGCCAGATCGGCTACCAGCTCGCGTTCCGCATCGCTTCGGGACAACTGCTTGGCCATGGCCAGTCGATTACGTTGCGGCTGGTCGAAATCGCTCCCGCGATGCAGGCATTGGAGGGCGTCGCCATGGAACTTGAAGACTGCGCCTTCGACTCGCTGGAGGAAGTGGTCGCCACGGACCGTCTGGAGGAGGGTTTCCGCGGCGCCGACTACGTGTTCCTCGTAGGCGCAAAGCCTCGCGGGCCCGGCATGGAGCGCTCCGACCTCCTGACCGAGAACGCTCGCATATTCTCAAGGCAGGGAGCAGTGCTCAACGAGCACGCCGACGAACACGCCAAGGTCCTCGTAGTGGGCAACCCCGCCAACACCAACGCTCTGATCGCCTCGTCGAACGCGCCGGACATGGATCCACGCAATTTCTCGGCCATGACCCGACTGGACCACAATCGCGCCTGCGCGCAACTGGCGGCGCGCACGGGCCACCACGTCAGCACCGTAAGGCGCATGACCATCTGGGGCAACCATTCCGCCACCCAGTACCCGGACCTGTCGCAGGCGACGGTGGACGGCAAGGCGGCAACGTCGCTTGTCGAGAGCAACTGGGCGCGGGGTGAATTCATAACAACCGTGCAGCAGCGGGGCGCCAGCGTGATCAAGGCGCGCGGCACGTCCAGCGCCGCCTCGGCCGCCAACGCCGCAATCGAGCACATGAGGGATTGGGCGCACGGCACGCCCGGCGGCGACTGGGTGAGCATGGCAGTGCCCGGCGACGGCAGTTACGGTTCGCCCGAGGGGGTGTTTTTCTCCTATCCCGTTCGCTGCGAGGATGGCGACTGGGAAATCGTGCGGGGATTGGACCTGGACGAATTCTCGCAGGAGAAAATACGCATCACGGGCGAGGAATTGCTTGACGAGCGGGCGGCGGCAAGCGATCTCATGTAGTACACCATGGCCCGGGAGGTCAGGCTATGATCGATTTATCCAGGACGAGCGCTTTGTCCATGAACAGAACCACTTTCGCAATGCTGCTGGCAGCAGCGCTTCTATGTTCCTGCGGAAGCCCCGAGGAAGAGGCCGCGCCGGACGCGGATGCGGCGAGCGCGCCGGAGCCGGCGCCTGAAGTCGCGCTGCCTCCGCGCAAGCCCTCGCCCGAAGGCGCGCGCGTATGGTTCGTCTCCCCCGGGGACGGCGCCGCGCTGACTTCCCCCTTCGTGGTGGAGTTCGGGTTGGAGGGCATGGAGTTGCTGCCCGCCGGAGAGATCGGAGAAAACACGGGACATCATCACCTGCTGGTCAATACGCCCTTGCCGCGCATGGACCTGCCGATCATCACCGACGACGCCCACATGCACTTCGGCCTGGCCCAGACCGATGTTGAGCTGTCATTGGCGCCCGGCACCTATACGCTGCAGTTGCTGCTGGGCGACGATCTGCACATCCCGCACGAGCCGCCGGTAATGTCCGACGTCATTACGGTAGAGGTGACGGACTAGCGGGCGTGAACCACTACGCGCGGCCGGACTGACGCCGGACCCGCAAACCCTCTACGCCAAGGTCGACCGCCAACGGCAGGAACCCCGCTTCCCTCGCGGACGCGGTCAGCGCACCCAGTCTTTCCCGGTTGGTCGAGAAGGCCAGCCCGCAATCGCCGCCGCCGGATCCGGACGGCTTGTACACGCAGTCCGCGGCGCGCGCCAGGCTTGCCAGTCGCAGATGTTCGCGGCTGAAAACGCCCAGCCCGGCCGAGCGATCCAGTTCCCGCCAGACCGCGGCGTATTCCTGCACGGTGGCGAGCACCCTGTCGGCGCCCCGGTTCCATGCACGCCTGACCGCGTCTGCGGCCGTGCACAGTTCCTTGACGGCCGCTCGTTCTCCGCCGCGCAGCGCTTCTTGGAAACGCCCGATGGCGCGAGCGGTGTCCGCGTCCCGGCCGGTGAAGATCACTTCGCAGTACAGTCCCCTGGGCCAGTGCAGGCTATCCACCCGATCGCCTTCCACCGCAATCACCCCGCCGTGCAGACTCGCCGCCACGTCCACTCCGCTCCCTCCCGGGCCCTGAATCGCCCTGTGCAATTCATCGGCGATGCGCAACCGGTCGTCGAGGAGGGACCGGCGGTCCTGCGCCGCAAGCAGCAAGCCGGATACCGCGACTGCCACTGCGGCGCTGGATCCGAATCCCAGCTTGATTCCGCCGTCCGAGTACAGCGCCCGGCTATCGATCTTGAGTGCCCGGCCAGCCGGCGCCGGGTCCAGACCATGCCGAAGCAGAATCTCCCTGGCCGCCCGCCGCCAGCGCGCGGCTTCGGGATCCTCGGCGGTATCGCCGGACAGGAAGCTCGCCTCGACGTGCCTGCCAACGGCGCAGGCCACGGCCGGCGCGCCCTGCAGCACGGCGTACTCGCCTGAAAGAAACAGCTTGCCCGGGGCCCGGGCGTGGATTCCGGAATCGGGCATAGGGCGGCGCTAACCCGTGATGAGCCGCGCTCCGCCGCCCAGATCGCCGCTCAGCACCTGCCGCACTCCCGAAACCTGACCCAGCGCATCGCACACTTCATCGAGCACGTCCGGAAGACAGACCGCCTTGACCTGAGGTCCCGCGTCCACGGTAAAGAACACCGGCCGGTTGTCGTGCGCAAGGGTCTTGATCCGATGCAGGCACTCCACGGTAGCGCCATTGAAATACACGAGGGGAGGGGAAGCGCCCATGGCGGCGGCGTGCATTCTCAGGCAGTTGCCTTCGGACAGCTCGGCAAGACGCCCGAAATCACGTTGCGCCACGGCGCGGCGTGCATCCTCAAGGTCGGCGCTCTGGCTTGCGAGCCAGGCCTTGTAGAAGGGTGATGTGCGCCGGGTCAATTCCATGCCCGAGCGGGAGTCCGTTTGCTTGGGCCCGGCCTGGGTAACCGCCACCACAACCTTGAGCGGCCACTCCTCAGGCGAAAGCAGTGACGCGCACGACCAGTTTCCCTCCGGATCGATCGACAGCAATACGAATCCGCCATGAAGCGAGCGGGGCGCCGAGCCCGAACCCGCCATTGCCGCACGGCCTACCAGGGCGGGGTCTTCCGTCAGGCCAAGCGCCGATGCGCCGGCCAGGGCCATCGCCGCCATCCCGGAGGCGGACGAAGCCAGCCCCGCACCGGTAGGAAAGTCATTACGCGACTCCGCCGTCGCGGACCCCGACTCGCCGGCCCGGCGGCGCAGCGGCGCCAGACAGTCCTGCATCCGTTTGAGGTCCCTGGAGTTTCGGCGCCCGTTCAGCGTCAGCGCGTCCTGCCCCCCGGCCGGGTCAAAGCGCACCGTGGTGCGGGTCGACAGGAACCCCAGCGTCAGCGACAGCGACCCCATGGCCGGCAGGTTGCCGCGGGCGGGCCGCTTGCCCCAGTATTTCACCAGCGCTACGTTAGGGTGCGCGATGGCGCTGCCCTGCATGACATGCTCGCGTGACACGGCGCTACCTCGGCCGAGAATCTCCTTGCGGGATTTTAGGAGAACACCTGGCGAGCGCGACATAAAATTCGCTCATTCCTCGACAGTCGCCCCGTAGCGACAGGCAGCGCGCGCCATGAACACCCGACGCCAGCATGGATTCCAGCAAGACCTTTGAACAAAGGCGGGCCGGCTACCAGGCTCGCGCCAACGCCTTGCTGGAGCGCGTTCTGCCGAGCGCGGCGACAACGCCCGGGCGATTGCACGGCGCAATGCGCGAAGCGGTCCTGCGGGGCGGCAAGCGCCTGAGGCCGCTGGTCTGCTATGCGGCCGCGGAGGCAGCCGGCGTCCCGGACTCGCTCGTCGATGCGCCGGCCGTTGCAATCGAACTGATTCATTGCTATTCGCTTGTGCACGACGACATGCCCTGCATGGACGACGACGACTTTCGGCGCGGCAAGCCCAGCATTCACAAGATGTACGGCGAGGACACCGCGCTGCTGGTGGGGGACGCGCTGCAGACCCTGGCCTGGCAGGTGCTGGCAACCCACCCCTCGCTGAACGGCCACGACGGCGCCCGGGTGCGCCTGATGGATCTCCTGACGGAATGCGCCGGATCGACGGGCATGGCGGGTGGCCAGGACCTGGACCTGAGCGGCGGCGACCGGCCCGATCTCGCGGAACTGGAACACGCGTATCGCACCAAGACCGGAGCTCTATTTCGCGCCGCGGCGCTGGCGCCGGCTTGCGTGCGCCCCGATCTGGCGGTGCGCCTGAGGCATTCGCTGGAAGTGTTCGCCGACGCCCTCGGCCTGGCGTTCCAGATACGCGACGACCTGGCGGACCGGGATTCTGATCGGCGGCAGCAGCCGCAAGGCGGCGGCGCAAACCTGCCTTCCTGGGTGCAGCGTTTCGGGGACCGGGCGGCGCAAGAGCGGATTGGCGAGCTGACGGCGATCATGCGTTCCGCATGCGGGGATTTCGGGGACCGGGCGGGCGGACTGCAGTGGCTGATCGGCTTCATGCGCGGCACGCATTCCGCCTCTACAATGAAATAGGGCGGAGGGGAACACCAAGGCGGAACCTGGCGGCCATGTACGAGCAATTTCACGGCTTGAGCGAAAGGCCTTTCAGCATTACGCCCGACCCGCGCTACCTGTACCTGAGCGCGCGCCACGCCGAGGCCCTCGCCCACCTGTTGTACGGGGTCCGGGAGAACGGCGGCTTCACCCAACTGACCGGCGAGGTCGGTACCGGCAAGACCATGCTCGTCCGGTGCCTGCTGGAACGCCTCCCGGAACGGACCGACACCGCAATCGTGCTGGATCCGCCCGCCACCCGCATCGAGTTCCTGCAAACCATCTGCCGTGAATTGCGGATGCGCACACCCCGCTGGGCGGAGAATCCTTCCTCCCTGGGCGCGGCGCTCAATCGCAAGCTCCTGCGAACCTATGCCGCCGGAAGGCGGACGATACTGATCGTGGACGAGGCCCAGGCGCTCGGCGCGGACCTGCTGGAGCAGGTGCGGCGGCTGACCAATCTCGAGACCGCCCGCCACAAACTGCTTGGCATCGTGCTGGTCGGCCAGCCGGAGTTGCACGAAACGCTGTCAAGGCGGGATTTGCGACAACTGGCGCAACGCATCACAGCGCGCTGTCACCTGGGGCCTCTGTCGCGCGCGGAGACCGGCGAGTACCTCCGGCACCGGCTGAAGGTGGCCGGTTCAAGCCGTGAGGTATTCAATTCCCGCGCAAGGCGGCGTCTGCACCGGATTTCCCGCGGAATTCCCAGGATCATCAATGTCGTGGCCGACCGCGCCCTGCTCGGCGCTTTCGTCCGCAAGGAGCATGAAGTCGGACCGCAGCTCGTGCGGCTGGCGGCGCGCGAGATCTACGGGCGCCAGGGCGCGCCGGCGGGGGCGCTCTGGAGCGGCGCGCCCGGCTGACCCGATGTCTTTCGTCCTCGACGCACTGAAGCTTTCCGAGAAGCGCCGGTCCCGGTTCGCCCGGCCGGTGTACGCCCATCCTCCACCTGCGCATCGGGGCGGCAGGCGGGGGCGCTGGATTGCCGTGCTCGCGGCCGCCCCGATCATTGCCGGCGTCTTCCTGACGTGGCGCCTGGCAGCTCCTCCATCCCCGGCTCCACTACCCGAGCCGGCCGACGCCGCCGACATGTCCGCGGCAATCGAACCCGGCGCGACGCGCCCCGACCAGGCGCCCGCTACGATCACCGGCCTGGAGATGTCCCGCGACATCGGTTCCGCGGCCCCCGGCGGCCCCTCCGCTTCGGCCGGGGAGGAACAGCCTGTGTCCCGGGACCCGGTTCCCGTCGCCGCGGGCGAGCCGCCGCCCGCGGCGCAACCACTGCCTCCGAAAGACGGGCTTCCGCTGGAAATGGCGCCGCCGGACTGGCCGCCGCTCACGCTGCAGATGCTCTTTTACGGCCAGGAAAGCGGCCGCAGTTTCGTCCAGATCAATGGACGGAACTACCGCGTGGGCGAACGCCTCGACGACGGACCGGAGGTGCTGGACATAGCCCCGCACGGCGTGATTCTGGCCCATGAGGGCAAGAAAGTCCTTCTGGCGATGGATCGGTGAAAGGCATTCACTATCTCGATGGGCGGCGGTTGGCGCGAGCGATCACCGCCGGCATGCTGCAGCTCCAGAACAGCCGCGAGGAACTGGATCGCATCAACGTGTTTCCGGTGGCGGACGGCGACACCGGCCTGAACATGGCGCATACGGCGCAGGCCGTGATCCTGGCGCTGGCCGAGTCACCGTCGCGGAGCGCCGGCGAAGTGGCCCAGTCCGCGGCCAGGGGAGCGTTATACGGCGCGCGCGGGAATTCCGGCGTGATCCTGGCTCAGTTCCTGCACGGACTGGCCGAGGCCTGGGAGGACAAGGCGCGCCTGGATACGCGCGACGTCGCACTGGGGTTGAAGGCGGCGGCCGAGTCCGCCCGCAACGGCCTGAGCAATCCACGCGAGGGGACCATCCTGAGCGTGATGAGCGCGGTCGGCATCGGCGCGCTTGACGTTTCGCCCGAGGGCGAGCTCACCGCCCTCCTGTCGGCCGCCCGGGAAGCGGCCGACGACGCGGTGCAGAAAACCCCGGAACAGCTCGAAGTACTTCGGCGCGCCGGCGTGGTCGACGCGGGCGGCGCCGGCCTGGCGCAGTTGCTTGGTGGCATCGAGCAGCTCGTCAGGACAGGGCGGGGCGCCGAGGCGGGCGAGTTTGCCGGCGCGGCAAGAGCCCTGGCGGGCACCGCGCACGCCCACGATCTGGGCGAGGAATCCGAATTCCGCTATTGCACCGAGTGCATGATCTCCGGCCAGGACCTGACGCCGGCCGGCATACGCGAGGAAATCCAGCCGTTGGGCGATTCCATCGTCGTGGCGGGCGGCGCCCGCATCGTGCGCCTGCACATACACACGGACAGGCCGCATGAGGTATTCGCCGTTGCTCAGGAGCACGGTGAAGTCAGCAGCGAGAAGGCCGACGACATGCACGTGCAATTCGCGCTGCTGAACGGCTCGAGAGTTCCCATCGGTTGCGACAGCGGCGCGGACATCCCCGCGGAACTGGTCAGGGACCTGCGGATCACGACGGCGCCGCTGCGCATCCACCTGGGCGAGCAAGGCTATCTCGACGAGTTGGGGCTGCCGGCGGACTGGCTGTGGCGGGCGATGGAGGATCATGGCGAGAGGGCGCAGACCGCCACGCCGCCGCGCGGCGACATGGAACGGGTAATGGGATTTCTGGCCGGACATTTCCCCGAGTCCGTGTGGATCACGCTGGCCGGCGCGGTGAGCGGCACCGCCGATGTATCGCGCAGCGTGGCTTCGGAAATGACCGGCGGGAAAGTACGGGTCGTGGACAGCGTCAATGTTTCGATCGGCCATGGCCTCATCGTTCAGCACGCAGCCGAATGGGCGCGGCAGGGGGCGGGCGCGGACGAAATCATCGCGGCACTGCCGCCCTTGCTGGAAGCCGCCCGAACCTTCGGTGTGATCGAGGACCTTTCCCACGGCGTGCGCGGCGGACGCATTTCGCCACGCATCAAGCAACTCAGTGACCTGCTCAAGGTGGACGCCCTGCTCGGCATCGGCCGCAACGGAACCGTGAAGGCATGCGGCGTGCAGCGCCGGTCGGGCGACCGGGTCAAGCGCTTTGCGCGCTACGTGCTCAAGCGCTTTCCCAACGGCCAGCCGTTGCGGATTGCGGTCGCGCACGCCAATCGCCCTGAATCCGGGCAACGCCTGCACGAACTGCTGGTGGACAACGTACCGGACCTGGTGTCCAGCTACGTAACCGAACTGGGCGCGGTAGTGAGCGCGCACGCCGGCCCCGGAGCGCTGCTCGCCGCCGCCATCCCGGCACTGCCACTCAAGCCCTTCGTTCGCTCCCCTTTCTCGCAGGAGCGTTGAAGCAGGATAGCGAAACCGAGCCAGGGATGGCGTCTCCGGCGAGAAAGGGGAGCGAACGAAGGGCGAGGAAGCCGCAGCGCTTGTATGCGCCTTGTGGAGCTATTCGCGGATCCCCACGCCCTTGCGGATCAGCACGGCGCAAACCCCGAACAGGACCAGCATGAACACGCCCATCATGACGAAGGCGGTGTCCAGATCCACGTCGGTTGTGCCGATCATGCCGTAGCGGAAAGCGTTGATCATGTACAGGATGGGGTTGAAGAGGCTGAGCGTGCGCCATATTCCCGGCAGCAGATCCACCGAGTAGAACACGCCGCCCAGGTAAGTCAGCGGAGTAAGCACGAAAGCCGGGATCAGCGACACGTCGTCGAACTTGCGCGCAAAAATGGCGTTGATCATGCCGCCCAGCGAAAAGGTGATTGCGGTGCAGAAAAGGGTGAACACGACGATCACGGGATAGCGGATCTCGAGATCGGTAAAGCCCATGGCGACGATCGTCACGATCAGCCCCACGATCAGTCCCCGCATCACCCCGCCGGCTGCGTGCCCCAGGATGATCACGTAGTTGGGCAGGGGCGAGACCAGCATTTCCTCGAGGTGGCGCTGAAACTTGGCGCCGAAGAACGAGGCCACGACGTTGCCGTAGGAATTGGTTATTACCGACATCAGAATCAGCCCGGGGGCGATGAACTGGGTGTAGTCGAAGCCGGACATGGAGCCGATGCGCTCGCGCAACTGCCCGAAGATGATGAAGTACAGCGACATGGTGATGGCCGGCGGGACGATCGTCTGCACCCAGATCCGCACGATGCGGCGCGCTTCCTTGTGGATGATGGTGTAGAGGCCGACGGCCTTCTCCGCGCCGGTCATTCCTCCCGCGCTTACCTGCTCAGCCATCGAACCGGATCCTGGGGCTTGCCGTTCAGGCGTATCTCGAAATAAAGGCCGGGTTGCGGACGCCCCCCGGAACTGCCGGCGTGGGCGATCAACTGTCCCTTGTCCACCGTTTCGCCCTTCCTGCCCACCAGGCGGTCATTGTATGCA
>JAPPHC010000035.1 GCA_028821145.1 Gammaproteobacteria bacterium
AGATCAGGATGTTGTTGAACATGCGGTTCAGGTAGTGATCGTCGTCGGTCACGCCCCGCGAGGAAACCAGCACGTACTGGCCGACACCCGCCGCCAGCGCCGCTTCGGCCAGGTTGCGGGCGCCTTCGAAGTCCACGTGTTCGGCGGAGTTCTCAGGCCCTCCGCTGGCGCTGGCGCTGGCCGTGTTGATCACGGCCCCTACGCCGTCCAGCGCGGCGGCGATGCTGGCCGGATCCTTGAGATCGCCCACCACCGCTTCGACGTCCGCACCCAGGCGTTCGACGGCCTTGGCCGAGTTGCGTACGAAGGCGCGCACCGGGTAGCCCTTCTTCACGAGTTCCGCCACGACCAGCGAACCGGTCCCGCCGGTGGCGCCGGCCACCAGCACCAGGGGCTTGGCCTCCTCCTGTGGCGCCGCCTGCGCCGCGGGTGCTTCGCCGCTCTGCCCGCAGGCGGCCGCGACCAGTGAAGCCGCCGCCAGAAAGCCGATCAGTTTGAATGCGCGCATGGTCAGGATCCTCCCAGTGCCGCGAATTCGCCGGAAAAGCCGGTCTGCGGTTCGCCGTCACGCGCGTAGATTTCAAACACCTTGTTGCGCGCGTCCTCCTCCTTGACCGCCGCGACGGTGACCCGCGCGACGTCGGCCCGGCTGATGGCCTTTTCCAGGCCCGGAAGGTCACCCTGCTCGAAGATGACCGTCTGCTCGTTGCCGGGTCCGTCGTTCAGACCGCCCGGGCGAATGATGGTGTAGGGGATGCCGCTGGCCGCGACCGCCTCCTCGCCCTTGCGCTTCCATATCAGGATGTTATTGAACAGGCGGTTCAACTGGTGGTCGTCCTGCGTCGCGCCCATGGAGGAGACCAGGACATAGTGGCCGACACCGGCCGCCGCCGCCGCGTCGGCAAGATTGCGGGCGCCTTCGAAATCGACGTGCTCCGGCATGTTGTCGTCCGCCGCCGGGACGCCGGAGCCGGCCGCGTTGATGACCACGTTCACGCCATCCAGCGTGGCCGCGATGCTGGCCGGGTCCCTGAGGTCGCCGACAACGGCTTCCACGTCCGCGCCCAGCCGCTCGGCGGCCTTGGCCGCGTCGCGCACGAAGGCCCGCACCGGGTAGCCCTGTTCGATGAGTTCCGCGACGACCAGCGAACCGGTCCCGCCGGTAGCGCCGGCCACCAGCACCAGGGGTTTGGATTCCTCCTGGGGCGCGGCCTGCTCGGCGGGCGCCTCGCCACTCTGGCCGCAGGCGGCCGCGATCAGGGAGGCCGCCGCAAGGAAGCCGATCAATTTGAATGGGCGCATAGTCAGGATCCTCCCAGTGCCGCGAATTCGCCGGAAAAGTCGGTCTGCGGTTTGCCTTCCCGTACGTAGATTTCAAACACCTTGTTGCGCGCCTCCTCATCCTGGAGCGCGGCGACGCAGACCCGGGCCAAATCGGTGCGGCTGATTACCTTTCCCCGGCCCGGATTGTCTCCCTGTTCGAAGACGATTGTCTGCGCGCTGCCGGGCTCGTCGTTCAGGCCGCCCGGACGAACGATCGTGTAGGCGATCCCGCTCGCCACGACCGCCTCCTCGCCCCTTCTCTTCCAGAGCATGACGTTGTTGAACATCTGGTTCAGGTAGTGATCGTCGTCCGTCACGCCCATGGAGGAAACCAGGACATAGTGGCCCACGCCGGCCGCCACAGCCTCCTCGGCCAGATTGCGGGCGCCCTGAAAGTCGACGTGCTCGGGCATGTTGTCGTCGGCCGCCGGGATGCCGGAGCCGGCCGCGTTGATGACCACGTCCACGCCGTCGAGCGCGGCGGCGATGCTGGCCGGGTTCTTGAGGTCGCCGGTCACGGCTTCCACGTCCGCGCCCAGGCGCTCGGCGGCCTTGGCCGCGTCGCGCACGAAGGCGCGCACCGGGTAGCCCTTCGACTGCAGTTGCGCGACGACCAGGGAACCTGTCTTGCCCGTCGCTCCCGCAACCAGGACCAAAGGTTTCATGTCTTCCTCCGTGGTCGCTTCTTCCGCTTCCGCCGTGCCGACCTGTCCGGACACGGCGATCAGCAGGGAGGCCGCAACGGCGGCAGGCAGCGATATGAATGTGCGCATGGATGTGTCCCCTGAACGTTCAGGGCGCGTATCTTATCAATGCCGGGAAAGCTACGCGTCAAGCGAGCGCAGTCCGACCGCGTGGCGGATGTCTTTCATCAGCGGTTCGCTGATTTCGCGGGCCCGCTCGGCGCCGCGCTTCAGTTCGGCCTCGACGTCGCCCGGATTGGCGATCAGGCGGTCGTAAACCTCCCGTCCCGGCGCCAGCAGGGCGTCGAGGTATTCGAACAGTTCGTTCTTCATTTCCGCCCAGCCGATGCCCGCCGCGTAGCGCTCGCGCATCGCCGCCGTTTCTTCCGGACTCGCCACCGAGCGATACAGGTCGAACAGCAGGCTGTCGTCCGGGTCCTTGGGCTCGCCGGGCGCCTGCGAGTTGGTCCTGACCCGCATGATGTATTTGCGCAGTCGTTTCGCGGGGCAGAACAGCGGCACAACGTTGCCGTAGCTCTTGGACATCTTGCGCCCGTCGGGGCCCAGCAGCACCGCGCGGTGCTCGTCGATGTCGGCTTGAGGCACGGTCAGCAGTTCGCCGTAGTGATGATTGAAACGCTGGGCGATGTCGCGGGCCATCTCCACGTGCTGGCGCTGGTCCTTGCCCACCGGCACCCGGTCGGCCTTGAACATCAGGATGTCGGCGGCCATCAGGATGGGGTAGCAGAACAGGCCCATCGTGACCCCGCGGTCCAGGTCGGCCACACCGGCCTCGCGGTTGGCGTCGTTCGCTGCCTTGTAGGCGTGCGAGCGGTTCATCAGTCCCTTGGCCGTGAGCGTGGTGAGGATCCAGGTCAGCTCCGGGATTTCGGGGATGTCCGACTGCCGGTAGAACACGGCGTTTTCGGTGTCCAGCCCCGCCGCCAGCCAGGCGGCGGCCACCTCCAGGCTGGACTGCGCCACTTCGTCGGCGTCGCGGTTCTTGACCAGCGCGTGGAAGTCGGCCAGGAAGAAGAAGCTGCATCCGGCCGGCGCGCTGCGGCTCGCCTCCACCGCCGGGCGAATCGCGCCCACGTAATTGCCCAGGTGGGGCGTGCCGGTGGTCGTGATCCCGGTGAGCGTAACGAGGTTCTTGCCGTTCATAGCGCGCACATGCTAGCAGCCCGCGGGGCTTCCGCCACGGGCTGCTACAGCCCCGCCGCCTGGCCGTCCTTGCGCGGATCGGACGCGCCGGTCAGCACGCCGGTCTTGCTGTCGTGTTTAACGGCCTGATAGCCGCCGAAGACCCACGGCGTGTAGCTGAGGTTGTGGCCCATGCCGGCCAACTGCCTGCGCACTTCCGCTTCGAACCCGGGCTCCAGTGCGAGTTGGCCGCCGTCCGCCGCCGCAGCGTGGCCGGTGGGCTGGCTGGAGCCGCTGTGGTACGCGCGCGGGGCGTCGCCGGCCGCCTGCAGGTCCATGCCGAAGTCCACGACGTTGGCGATGATCTGCGCCTGTCCCTGCGGCTGCATCCCGCCGCCCATCACGCCGAAGGCGAGGCGCTCGCCCGACGAGAAGCGCGCCAGGCCCGGAATGATGGTGTGAAACGGGCGTTTTCCGGGAACCAGCGCGTTCGGGTGGTCTTCGTCTAGATTGAACAGTTCGCCGCGGTTCTGCAGCACGAAGCCCAGGTCGGCGGGCGTCATGCCGGACCCCATGCCGCGGTAGTTGGACTGGATCAGCGACACCAGCAGGCCGTCATTGTCTCCGGTGGCCAGATAGACGGTTTGTGGGGAGTCCAGCCTCGGGTCGCCGTGCCGAACGGTCGTCGCGGCGTGTTCGGGATCGATCAGCCTGCCCCGCTCGAGTGCGTATTCCTTCGAAATCAGCTCATCGACCGGGGCCGGCGCGAACGACGGATCCGCATAGAAACGCGCCCGGTCCTCGAACGCCAGTTTCTTCGCCTCGGTAAGCAGGTGCAGGTGTTCCACAGAGCCGAACCCCGCGGATGCAAGGTCGTGCTGTTCCAGCAGGTTGAGAATCTGCAGTGTCGCGATCCCCTGGGTGTTGGGGGGCAGGGCATAAACGTCGTTGCCGCGATAACTCGTCGCCACCGGCTTGACCCATTCCGAAGCGTGCGAGGCCAGGTCGGACTCGTCCAGGTAGCCGCCGTTCTCGCGCATGTAGGCCGCGATCTTCCAGGCGATTTCTCCCCGGTAGAACGCCTCCCTGCCGTCTTTCGCCAGCAGTTCATAGGTCGCGGCCAGGCGCGGGTTCCGGAATACCTGGCCTTTGGCGGGCGCCGCGCCGCCGGGCATGAAACTGTCCGCAAATCCGGGGTATTCGGCCAGGACCCGCACGTTCATGGCCCAGGCGTCGGCCGTGAGCTGGGCCACCGGGAAGCCCTCCCGGGCCAGCGCGATGGCCGGGCCCAGGAGTTCCGCAAAATCCATGCGGCCGAAACGGGCGTGTAATTCGAACCAGCCGTCCACGGCGCCGGGCGTGGAAACCGGCAGCGGCCCGCGCGCAGGTATGTAATCGAGCCCCGCCTTGCGGAAAACCTCTATGTTGAGCGAGCGCGGCGCCCGCCCGCTTGCGTTCAGTCCGGCGGGCGTGTCCTTGTCCGGCTCCCAGACCATCGCGAACAGGTCGCCGCCGATGCCGCAGCCGGTCGGTTCGGTGAGTCCCAGCACGGCATTGGCGGCGATCGCCGCATCGACGGCGTTGCCGCCGGATCGGAGTATGTCCAGCCCGGCCTGGGTGGCGAACACCTGGCTGGTCGCCACCATTCCCCGGGTGCTTAACGCCTCGGAACGCGAGGCGAACGGCGACCCGGCCCCGCGTTCGTAAACGGCTTTCACAGCGCGTCGGCCAGTTCGTTCATGGCTTGCGCCAGCTGGAAGTCCAACTCGGTGATGCCGCCGGCCTCGTGCGTGTTCAGATGCACGTCCACCTTCGACCACACGTTGAACCACTCCGGATGATGGTTGAGCTTTTCGGCCGCCAGCGCCGCGCCGGTCATGAAAGCGAACGCCCTCCGAAAGTCCGCGAACCGAAACGACCGGTGCAGCTTACTGTCATCCAGCCCCCAGCCCGGCAGATCGCCAAGCCGCTCCGCCACCTCTTCCGTCGAAAGTAATTCAGCCATCACATCCTCTCCTACAAAGGCTCATATTGCCATACAACGCGCGTCCGAAACTTGATTTATTCGGCGCTTTTTGGGAAGCTAGGCGGTTGGCGTTTCAGCACGAAGCGCCGGTTTGCTCGCATTTCAAGCCACCAACTGAATTTCCCGCGCCGGCTGGGCGGCCGGCGCAACGATGGCGGCGCTGCACACGGTTTGAGTATCGGCCCATGACTGCACAAAGCGGATCCTTGCCCGGACGACGGAACTTCGGTCTCCCACCGAAGCAGGGACTGTACGATCCCGCGCTGGAGAAGGACAGTTGCGGCATCGGCTTCGTCTGCGACATCAAGGGCCGTCAAAGCCGGGGCGTCGTGAAGGACGCGCTTGGCATGAACTGCTCGATGGAGCATCGCGGCGGCATCGGCTACGAAAAGAACACCGGCGACGGGGCGGGCATCCTCCTCGGCCTGCCGGACCGCTTCCTGCGCCGCGCCGCGTCCGAAAACCTCGGCGTCGATTTGCCCGAGCGCGGCCATTACGGCGTGGGCATCGTGTTCCTGCCCACCGACCCGGAGGAACGGGATCGGTGCCTTGCACTTCTGGAGCGCGAAATCGAGAACGCGGGCCAGCGGCTGCTGGGCTGGCGGGAGCTGCCGATCGATCCCGACGGCGCGGACATCGGCAAGGCGGCCAGGGCCGCGATGCCGCACATGGTTCAGTTGTTCGTCGGCGCCGACGCGGGCGCCGACCTTACCGAGGACGAGTTCGAGCGCAAGCTGTACCTCATCCGCAAGCACGCGACCCATCTGCTGCGCGGCGACGAGAGCCTGGCGCAGCGGCAGCTCTTCTACATCTGTTCGCTTTCGTCGAAGGTCATCATCTACAAGGGCATGCTCACGCCCAACCAGATGGCGCCGTTCTTCACGGACCTGAGCCAGCCGGATTTCGAGTCGCACCTGGCCATGGTGCATTCGCGCTTCAGCACCAACACCTTCCCGTCGTGGGACCGCGCGCAGCCCAACCGCTTCATGTGCCACAACGGCGAGATCAACACGCTGCTGGGCAACGTCAACGCGATGAACGCCCGCGAGGGCGTGCTGAGCTCGCCGCTGTTCGGCGACGACCTGGCCAAGCTCTTTCCCGTAGTGGAGCCCGACTGTTCCGACTCCGGGACCTTCGACAACGTGCTGGAGTTCCTGCTGATGACCGGGCGCAAGCTGCAGGAAGCGGTGCTGATGATGATTCCCGAAGCCTGGCAGCAGCACGGCGGGATGGACGCGGCCAAGCGCGCGTTCTACGAATACCACTCCTGCCTGATGGAGCCCTGGGACGGCCCGGCCTCGATCGCGTTCACGGACGGCACCTATATCGGCGCCGTGCTCGACCGCAACGGGCTGCGGCCCAGCCGTTACTACGTTACCGACGACGACCGCTGCATCATGGCTTCGGAAGTCGGCGTGGTGCGGGTCGCCCCGGAGCGCGTCGTGAAGAAGGGGCGTCTCAAGCCGGGCCGCATATTCCTGATCGACTTCGAGCAGGGCCGCATGATCCCGGACGAGGAAATCAAGGGCGAATGGGCGGCCGCCCGTCCGTACGCCGACTGGCTCTAAAAGCAGCGCATCTAACTCGAGGAACTGCCGCCGGCCCTGCCGCGGGCGCGCGACCCGGCCACGCTGACGGCGCGCATGAACGCTTTCGGCTACACCGTCGAGACCATGGACATCATGCTGCAGCCCCTGGTCCGGGAGCTGCGCGATCCGCTCGGCTCCATGGGCAACGACGCCGCGCTGGCCGTGATGTCCGACAAGCCGCGCATGCTCTACGACTACTTCAAGCAGCGCTTCGCGCAGGTGACCAACCCGGCCATCGACTCGATCCGTGAAGAAGTCATCATGGCGCTGGACTGCTACTGCGGCCCGGAACAAAACCTGCTGGAGACCACGGAGGAGCACGCGCACCGGCTGCGCATCCCGCATCCCATTCTGTCCAACGAGAAACTGGCCGCCATCAGGCACCTCGACTACCGGGGCTGGAAGACGGCGTCCATCGACATCACGTACGAAGCCGGTTCGGGCGTGGCGGGCCTGACGGCCGCGCTGGACCGCATCTGCGCCGAAGCCAGCCGGGCCATCGACGAGGGCTACAGCCTCATCGTGCTTTCCGACCGAGCCATCGGGCAGGAGCGGGTGGCGATCAGCGCCCTGCTCGCGGTGGGGGCCGTGCATCATCACCTGGTCGAGACCCACGCGCGCACGCGCATCGGCATCATCCTGGAAACCGGCGAGGCCCGGGAAGTGCACCACCATTGCCTGCTGACCGGCTACGGCGCCGACGCCATCAATCCCTATCTCGCCTTCGAGGCCTTGTGGGACTCGCTCGAGAAGGGCTATTTCGACGATGCGCCGCACGTCTCCACGCGCCGCGACGTCGTCGAGGCCTACCGCAAGGGCACGGCCAAGGGCATGCTCAAGGTGATGGCCAAGATGGGCATCTCCACGCTGCAGTCCTACAAGGGCGCGCAGATCTTCGAGGCCGTGGGGCTGGCGGACGACGTCATCGAGCGCGCCTTCAAGGGCACCGCGAGCCGGGTGCAGGGCGTGGGCCTGGAGGTGCTCGCCGAGGAGATGGAGCGCCGTCACGCGCTGGGCTATCCGGGGCGCAACGGCAACATCGCGGTGCTGCCGAACCCCGGCGACTTCCACTGGCGCCGGCACGGCGACACGCACATGTGGGACCCGCAGGCCATCGCCGACCTGCAGGTGGCCGCGCGGACCAACGACGAGAGCGCCTACTGGCGCTTCGCCGACCACGCGAACCGGGAGAACACCGCCAAGGCCAACCTGCGCGGGCTGCTGGAGTTCGCGAGCGGCGCCAACGGCGGGCCCATCGAACTCGACGAGGTCGAACCCGAAAGCGAGATCGTGAAGCGCTTCGCCACCGGCGCGATGAGTTTCGGCTCCATCAGCGCCGAATCCCACGAAATGCTGGCCGTGGCCATGAACCGCATCGGCGGCAAGTCGAACACCGGCGAGGGCGGCGAGGATTCGCGCCGCTACACGCCGATGCCGAACGGCGATTCCGCGCGCAGCGCGATCAAGCAGGTGGCCAGCGGCCGGTTCGGCGTGACCATCAACTACCTGACCAACGCCGACGAACTGCAGATCAAGATCGTGCAGGGCGCCAAGCCGGGGGAGGGCGGCGAACTGCCCGGGCGCAAGGTCGATGAGACCATCGCCGCGATACGCCATTCGACGCCCGGCGTGGGGCTCATCAGCCCGCCGCCGCACCACGACATCTATTCGATCGAGGACATCGCCCAGCTCATCCACGACCTGAAGAACGGCAACCCCGAGGCGCGGATCAGCGTCAAGCTCGGCGCCGAGATCGGCGTGGGGGCGGTGGCCGCGGGCGTCACCAAGGCGCGCTCGGACCACCTCGTGATCGCCGGGGATTCCGGCGGCACCGGCGCCTCGCCGCTCACTTCGATCAAGCATGCGGGGCTGCCGTGGGAGCTGGGCATAGCCGAGACCCACCAGACGCTGGTGGTCAACAACCTGCGCTCGCGGGTGGTGCTTCAGACCGACGGCCAGCTCAAGACCGGGCGAGACGTCGCGATCGCCTGCCTGCTCGGCGCCGAGGAGTTCGGTTTCTCCACCGCGCCTCTGATCGCGCTGGGCTGCATCATGATGCGCAAGTGCCATCTCAACACCTGCCCCGTGGGCATCGCCACGCAGGACCCGGCATTGCGGGCGAAATTCGAGGGCCTGCCGGAACACGTCATCAACTATTTCTTCATGGTCGCGAAGGAATTGCGCGGGATCATGGCCGACCTGGGCTTCCGAACGGTCAACGAGATGGTGGGCCGGGTGGATGCGCTCGATGCCTCAGCGGCGGTCGATCACTGGAAAGCCGGCGGAATCGATCTCACCGAGCTGCTGACGCCGGCGCAGGAGCCGCCGGACTTTCTGGGCGCCTACGCCATGCACGAGCAGGACCACGGCCTCGACCGTGCGCTCGACTACAAGCTGATCGAGCTGGCCGAACCGGCGCTGGCGCGCGGCGCAAAGGTGTACCGGGAACTGCCCATCACCAACGCGAACCGGGTGGTGGGCGGCATACTCTCCAACGCCATCATCAGGCGCTGCGGCCCCGACATGCTTCCGGACGGCGCCGTCCACTTCAAGTTCCGCGGCCACGCCGGGCAGAGCTTCGGCTGCTGGCTGGCCCGGGGCGTCACGCTGGAGGTCGAGGGCGACGCCAACGACTACGTGGGCAAGGGGCTGTCCGGCGGGCGTCTGATCATCTACCCGCCCGCGGAGTCGCGCTTCACGCCGGAAGAAAACATCCTGGTTGGCAACGTCGTGCTCTACGGCGCCACCTCCGGCGAGTGCTTCTTCCGGGGGGTGG
>JAPPHC010000018.1 GCA_028821145.1 Gammaproteobacteria bacterium
TGATGGGCACATACTCGATCGCATCCGCGTCGCCCAGGACCGCGGCCGCCACCGTGCGGCAGTTGTCGATGTCGAAGCCGAACCTTCGGCCGTCGGCGTCGATGGAACTGAAGCCGGGACTGGCTTCGATGACGGCGCAACGCAGCATGCCGCGCTCCAGCACGTCCGAAAGCGTGTCCGCGGCCGCTCCGCCCGCAGGCAAAACCGCCAGCGCGCAAAGCGCCAATCTCGGGACCAGCCTCAGTACGGCCTCCACCATAGGCGAGCGAGTTTAACCCCTGCCTGTCCCTCGCCTGCTTCGCCACCCTTCTCTTCCGGGAGACGCATAAATCCATCCATGGAGCTTGGTTCCGCCATCCATGGCTCCAACACTCCCGGAAGAGAAGGGTGGCGAAGCAGGCTTAAGCCGAGAATCCCCTTGAAGGCGGCGTTGCAAGTGGGCAGCGGCGCGCTACAATGCAGGGTAGGCGGGGCAGGAAGCCGGGAGCGGATTTCGGAGCGCCTGCGCCATTGCATTCAAGGCCAGATGAATTCAAACGTCGAAACACAGGTTTTTGCCAATCGGGAAAGAATCAAGCAACTCAGGGACGAGCACAGGGATCTGGATCTCGCCATCGCGGAAATGTCAAAACACGCGAGCGCCGATCAATTCATGCTGAAACGTATGAAGAAGCGCAAGTTGCGCCTGAAGGACATGATCACGCGCCTGGAGAGTGAACAGATTCCCGATCTGAACGCCTGATTCTCCGGCGCCGGCCGGGGCGCACTCAATCAGCCGGCACACGGGGGCGCTCGCCCGGCCGTTACTGCGGATCGCGTTGCCTGCCGAATCAGTTGCCGGTCATGCTGAGCAGCGCCGGCGCGAACAGCGAGATCATCAGGAAACTGACCCCGCCCACCGCGGCGGCCGCGAACAGTCCTAGCAGGAAGGGCCGCAGGCCGATGCTGCGAATCCCGGCAAAGCTGGAGTTCAGGCCGACTGCGGCCATAGCCACCAGCAGGCAGATTTCCGCCGCCCGCCGGAGCACGGACACGACTTGCGCCCAGCTGTTCGGGTCAAGAAAGCCGAACGCCTGCTCTCCGGCGTCGCCCGCGGTCCGCAGCGCCGAAAAGATTGCGAATCCCACCACGAACCACGGAATCATTCTCAGGTAGTCTCCAGCAGTCCGACCGCCGCCCGTCCCGCGTTCGGCGCCGAAAAGTACGCCCGCCAGAGGGATCATCGCGATCATGCACAGGTTGCGGACGAGCTTGGTCACCGTCGCGATGTCGAGCGCCACCGGGGCGTCGTACTGGGCCTGGTACATCATTCCGGCGCCGGCCACCTGCGCCGTCTCGTGAATCGACGTGCCGAGAAAGAGGCCGGCGAGTTCGGGGCGATTCTCGAAAAAGCCGTGCGCCAATATCGGGTAGACGAACATCGCGGCAATCCCGAACACCGTTATGCAGGCGATCGCGTAGCTGACTTCCGATTCCCTGGCCCGTATCAACGGAGCGGTGGCCACGATGGCGCTGGCGCCGCAGATGCTGGTTCCGATGGCGATCAGTCCCGCCAGACGCCGCGACAGTTCCAGTTTGCGGCCCAGAAACCCCACGACCGTCATGCCGGCGGCTATCGCCAGGACCACGAAGGGCAGGGCCACCAGCGTGAACTGGCCGGCGCTCAGCAAACTCAGGCGAATTCCGAGCAGTGCGATGCCGATGCGCAGAACGGTCGTGGAACAGAACTTGAGCCCGTCGGAGGCAAGCGGCGCCAGGTTCAGCGAATTGGAGAGGATCATGCCGAGAATGATGGCCAGCATGATCGCGCTTACCGGGCTCCTGGCCAGACCGAACACCGAAACGCCGATCCATTCGGCCGAGTAGCCGGCCAGCAGCGCTACCGCAACGGCCAGCGCCAGGCCCAGCCACCACGCGCGCGATCGCAAGCTGTTCATCACGGAGATCAAGATTTGCTTGCGGGTCCTTATTCCGCGGGCAGCCCGGCCGGGCAGATTTCCGGCGCCTGGTAGTCGAGCCCTAGGAGGCGGAAATAGTTTTCACCCAGCGCGATATTGCGGAATGCCTCGTCACTCAGGTCGGCCAGGATGTCGCTGGTAACGCGCAGCTCCTCCGTATAGACATCGAAATTTTTGTCCGCCGAAGCCAGAAAATCCGAACCGGGGAGGATGCGGGTGGAATACTCTTCGATGAACGGCAGATAAGCGGCCCGTAATTCGGGCCGGGAAAAGACGTTGTCGTGGATGACCCGCCAGGAAATGTCCACCATCAGCGCGGGATAGTGATCGAGCAGCCGGCGCAGCACTCCAAGATGCACACCCGGGTCGATCCGTGTCAGTTCGCGCGACAGGCCCAGGTGCATCCACACGATCGGATTGTCCGGATACAGCCTGAGCACCTCCTCGATCCAGGGAAGGTATTGCATGGGCTGGCCATCGTGGCCCAGGTCCGAATGGACCGCAAACGGAATGTTGCGTTCCCGCAGCCTCTTCATGAAGGGCGCCCAGGCGGCGATCCTCTCAAGCGGGACCGCCCGGTGCGCGTTCGGAAACAACGCCTGCTTCACCAGGTTGACCTCCCCCATCCAGCGGAACACGCCGGGAAACTCCCGGTCGAGCAGGTCCATGCGGGCGAGCACCGTTTCGGGACGCGCAAGATCGGGAAAGGTCATGGACATGGTCAGGTGCACGTTTTCCGGCCGGTCCGACACGAAATTCGCCGCGTTCGCGAAGTCGTTCTTGAGCGTGGGCAGCACCGGAACGCCCGGACAATCGAGGTAGTAGGTGCACGGCGAACCCACCGGCAGCATCTGCCCGATGCCGTATACGTTCGCGAACCGGACCCCCGATCGATCCAGAAACGCAACCATGTCTTCAAAGGAAACGGCAGGCCCGCCGAACGGACGGAAGTGCACGTGGGTATCGACCACCGCTGTCTGCGGACCGCGGCTGCGGTCATGGCAGGGAGCATCCGGGGACCGGAAATCATCCAGGCTCGGCTGGGCCCAGGCATGCACCGCGATCAGCGCCGCGCCCGGCAACAGCGCCCGGAGCGTCGTGGTCAACCCGTTCAATGCTCTTGCCTCCCGGTCTGTTCGCTCAATATCGAATCGTATCCCAGGTGTCCGCATTATTTGCGGCTTGCAGCAGGTTGGTGCGGGCTTCCGGCGCCCCGTCTTCTATAATCGACCGACCGTACTCGTCAGAGGTTGGTCATGAGCCGCGAAGTCGGCGTAAAAGGCAACGGGCGCGATCAGGCCGCCCGCAAACCGGGCGCAAAACCACAACCGCAGCGCGCAACCGCTGAGGACAAGGCGCGCGCGGCGCAGGCGGACCTCGGGCTGCCGCGCACTCCGCACTCCCCCGACGCGATAAAGCGGGTGTTCCAGGAGGGCGTTTATCCCTATACCGACAAGATGCGCCGCAGGGTCTATGAAGAACACAAGGCCACGCTGCAGGTCGAATTGCTGAAGGCGCAGCGCTGGATCAAGGAATCGGGCGCAAAGGTGCTGATTCTGTTCGAAGGGCGCGACGCCGCCGGCAAGGGCGGAACGATCAAGCGTTTCATGGAGCATCTGAACCCGCGCGGCGCGCGCGTTGTCGCATTGGAGAAGCCCAATGACCGGGAGCGGGGCCAGTGGTATTTCCAGCGCTACATCGCACACCTTCCCGCAGCCGGTGAAATCGTGCTGTTCGACCGCTCGTGGTACAACCGGGCGGGCGTGGAACGGGTACTGGGCTTTTGCACGCGCGCGGAATATCTTGAGTTCATGCGCCAGTGCCCCAACCTCGAACGAATGCTGGTCAACAGCGGCATTCACCTGTTCAAGTTTTACTTTTCGGTTTCGCAGGAAGAGCAGGCACGTCGTTTCGACAGCCGTCGTACCGACCCCTTGAAACAGTGGAAGATCTCCCCCGTCGATATCGCCTCGCTCGACAAGTGGGAGGATTACACGGAAGCGAAGGAAGCGATGTTCTTCTATACGGATACAGCCGACGCGCCCTGGACGGTCATCAAGTCCGACGACAAGAAACGCGCCCGCGTCGCCGCCCTGCAGCATTTCCTCATGAATCTGCCGTATCCGGACAAGGACCGGGAGGTCGTTCGCGGTCCCGATGCGCTGATAGCTGGACCGGCCAGGCGCGTCGTGGACGGCGAAACTCCGATGGATTCCCGTTAGGACGAGGCTATCGGCGTCCGCTGGCAAGGCGACAAGTTTCAATCATTCCGGGCCGAGCGTCGGCGCCGCGACCCTGCAAAGAGTGGAGAGCTGAAATGATTCGCAAGATCTACGTTGATGGACCGCACGGCCAGGTGCACCTGCGCGTGGCCCAGCCCGAAGCGGGCGCCGCAGGCCGTGCCGTGCTGTGCTTTCACATGAGCCCGAACTCCGGTCTCGTTTACGAGAGCCTTCTCGAGGAACTGGGACGGGACCGAATTGCCGTGGCGCCCGACACGCCGGGTTTCGGCGCTTCGGACGCGCCGGCCGAGCCACCGGAGATCGAGGACTATGCCGACGCCATGGAAGCGGTCGTGGAACAGTTGGGCCTCGAGGAAATCGACCTCGTGGGCTACCACACGGGCTCCAAGACGGCTGTGGAACTGGGGTTGCGGAGGCCCGAGCAGGTACGCCACGTGGTCATGATCTCGGCGCCGCTGTTTACCAAAGAGGAGCTTGAGGAGCACAGGAGCCTTTACGCCGTCAAGCCGATCGCCGAGGACGGATCACACCTGGTACGGCGCTGGAAGGGATTCATCAGCTGGCATCGGCAGCACCACAGCCTGGAAAAGGCCGCGGCCATGTTCACCGAATCGTTGCGCGGCGGCGACAAGTACTGGTGGGGCCACCGGGCCGCCTTCAACTATCCCCTGTGGGAGAGGATGCCGGCCCTGAAGGTCCCGCTGCTGGTCCTGAACCCCGAAGACGACCTCTGGAAGCAGAGTCTGCGCGCGCCGGAGCTGATCAGAAATGGGGGGATGGTGAACCTGCCAAGCTGGGGGCATGGGTTCCTGGATGCGTACACCCCGATAGCCGGCGCCATGCTGAGGGAGTTCTTCGATCGGGACCGCCTGCCGGAGACGCCGGCCGAGTGCGGGTGAGGAGGCGCCGCGTCGTTCTGTTTTCGCACGGCCAGGAGAGCGGTCCGTGGGGAACCAAGATTACGGCGCTGGCGCAGGATGCCCGCGACGCCGGCCTTGAAGCGGATTCGATCGACTACCGGGGAATGTCCGATCCCGCGGAACGGGCCGCGAAACTGGTTGCGCGGATGCGCGACTCAAATGATGAGATCCTGCTGGTGGGAAGCAGCATGGGCGGCTACGTGGCCGTGGCCGCCGCTCAGCAGCGGCCCGCCGCCGGACTGTTCCTGATGGCGCCTGCCCTGGCCGTTCCCGGCTGGCCGGAACTTGTAGAAACCGTCTCGGCGCCGGCGTTCATCGTGCATGGCTGGCAGGACGACATCGTTCCGATCGAGTGGAGCATCGATTTTGCCCGCGCCAACCACGCGCGGCTTCACCTGCTGAATGCCGGGCATTCGCTGACGGAGGCGCTGGACGAAATCCGGACCCTCTTCCGGGCCTTCCTCTCAGCCGGAGGCTGACGAAAACACTTCCCGCGACCCTTTGAGCAGCAGGGCCGTATCGCTGCCGATCCCGAGAAACTTCGCCCCGTTTTCCGTGTGCGTACGGATCGCCTCGGGCGAGCCGGCGAGCGTCCCCGGCGCCTTGCCCAGGGCCGCGATGTCGCGCAGGGCTTCGGCGATCGCCGCCTGCACCTCGGGATGACCCGGCCGGCCCAGGTAACCCATGGATGCCGACAGGTCGGATGGTCCAACGAACACCGAATCCACACCGTCCACCGCCGCAATGTCCTTCAGGTTGTCCAGCGCGGTAACGGTTTCCGCCTGCACGATCAGGCAGATCTGCTCGTCGGCGTGGCGGGCGTAGTCGTCGATTTGAGTCCAGCGCGAGGCGCGGGTAATCGAGGTGGCCAGACCGCGGATGCCGCGCGGCGGATAGCGAACGGCTGCCGCCAGCCTCTCCGCCTGTTCCGCCGTGTCCACCATGGGTATCAGCAGGGACTGCACGCCCATGTCCAGGTAGCGCTTGATCCGGACCGGATCGTCGTCCGCCAGCCGCACGATGGCGGGCGTCCCGGTACCCTCGATGGCCTGCAATTGCGAATAGGTCGAACGAAAATCGTCGGCTCCATGCTCGCCGTCGATCAGCAGCCAGTCGAAGCCGACGCATGCGCACAGTTCCGCGGCCACCGGCGACGCTAGGGCCAGCCACAGGCCAAATTGCACGCCGTCTTCGCTCAGTGCGCGCTTGAATCGGTTTTCCGGTAATTTCATCTTCCCACTCTATACAAATCGGCAGCCAATCCGGCCAAGCGGGCCGAAGTCTGCCAGAAAATCGTCGCCGGCGCGGGCCGCGACCGGCCGGGTAAACGAACCGCTCAGAATCACGTCTCCGCCTTGCAGACCGATCCCGTGGGCCGCGAACCGGCGCGCCAGCCAGCAAACGCCGTTGGCCGGATGCCCCATGACCGCGGACGCCAGCCCGGTCTCCTCCACTTCGCCGTTGCAGTACAGGGCGGCGCCGCACCAGGGCAGGTCCAACTCGCCGGGATCGAATCCCTTGCGGCCCAGCACGACTCCAGCCGAGGCCGCGTTGTCGGCGATGGTGTCGACCACCGTGCGGGTTTTCCCGCTCTCCGGGTCCACGCGGTAGCTGCGAGCCGCGATCAACTCGAGCGAGGGATACACGGCCTCGGTAGCGCCCAGCACATCCTCCACGGAAACGTCCTCGCCGGCAAGCGGAGCGTTCAGCGCGAAGGCAATTTCCACCTCCACCCGGGGATCCAGAAAGGCGGCGGCTTCAATCTCCGCGTCGTCGTCAAAAAACATGTCGTCCAGTAGCGTCCCGTAGTCCGGCTCGTCGATATTCATGGCGCGTTGCATGGCCCTGGAAGTCAGCCCGATCTTGCGCCCGCGAATGCGCGCGCCGCGCGCCAGTTTCATTCCAACCCAGGCGTCCTGCACGGCGTGCGCGTCGATCATGTCCATGTCGGGATAGTCGAAGGTGAGCGGGCGCACCTGGCGTCTGATCCGTTCGGCCTCGTCGAACCGCTCCGCAGCTTCCCGAACCTGCTCGTCTGTCAGTATCGGCACGCTGTTCTAGCCCGCGGGCGAGGCCGACTGCACCGGGTTTTCGCGCTCGCGTAAACCGGTAAGGATCTCCCTGTGGCGATCGCGGGTCAGCCGGAACGTGAAGAACATCGCCAACCCGCCAAGGCCGGCGATGGAACAGAAGACACCGGCATACAGCGCCAGCGTGCGGACGACTTCCATCGTGACGACGGCGCCGGACTCCACCGAGGGGAAGCCGACCCAGTCGAGCAGGAGGCCGGAAAAGGACTTGCCGATGCCGCTGGCGATCTTGGCCCCGAAAGGCACCAGCGCGAGGATCAACGCCGTGCGAGAGATGTTCTTGACGAAGAAATACTCGTCCGTGGTTTCCGAGAACATCACAACCGAGCAGATCATGATCAGTCCGGCGCCGGCGCCGGTAGCGGCATGAAAACAGGCTAGAAGAATCGCGAGCTGGTCGCTTCCCGGCGCCGGCATCACATTGGCCAGCGTCAGGAACAGCGGCAGCACATAGGTGGACAGCAACATGCAGTAACCGGCGAGATAAACATACTTCGGCTCGGTTCGCGTGACGATGAATCGGGCGCCGATCACCGCGATCAGATTGCCGATCGGGAACGCCTGCTGCCATAGCTCCATCTGCCCCATTTGGAAAAGACCGAGGTCCACAGTGGATTCCTGCAGTCCCCACAAGTAGGTCCCGAAATGGATGTTGAGTGCGCGGATGCACGAGCCCATGGTGGTCGCCAGAAACAGCCCGAAAAAGAGTGCGCGGGTATTGCGTATCTTCAGGATGAGTTCAAGCCAGGCAAGCAGAGTCTTTCGCCAGTTCACCGTGGCCTTGGAAGCGGGAGGCAGCGTGCGCTCGAAAGCGCGAATGTGGCGGTAAGTACCGGCGGCGGCCACCACCATGAAAAGAATCAGCGCGCCGGCGATCGAAAAGCCCAACGGCGCGTAGGCCCGCGGGTTCTCCTGGCCGGTCGGAAAAGATTCCGTCGCCGCAAAGAACACCCCGAACGCCAGGTACACGACGCCGAGATAAGCCAGCGTGCCGACCAGTTGCCGGTAGATTCCCATCTCGGCGCGATCGGCGGGACGCGCGGCCACTTCCGCGGTGACCGCCCCGGCCGGCGCATCGAAGAAAGTCAGCATTACGCGCATGCCCACCAAGGTCACCAGCAACCAGGCGAACAGTCCCGCCGGCGGAAGGTTGGCTGGCGGCACGAACAGCAGCACGCAGAAGACGGCCATCGGCAGCACCGAGCCGAACATCAGGGTGTGGCGGCGTCCGAACCGGGCCCGCAGGCGGTCCGACCACTCGCCGATAACCGGATCGGTGACCGCGTCAACGATCACGCTGATCAGTATCGCAACGCCGGCCAGGACCCCCGACAAACCCAGCACGCGCTGGTAGTAGAACAGCACCAGCACGTCGAAAACGAAGAACACCAAGTTGCCCACCGACCCGGTGAAACCGTGCAATGCCTTGATGTGGAATCTCGCTCGTTCGTGCATACTGCCCCTCCGCGCGTCGCGCTACTATAAGTCCCAATCGACCCGGAGGAAACGTCCATGCCCGAACCGAACCGCGAACTGAATCGCCGGGACCTGCTTGGAATGTCGGCCCTGGCGCTGAGCGGGCTGGCGGCGGCCTGCGCCCCCGGCACGTCCGGGAACGAGGGCGCCCCCGCCCTCGGCGAAGACGCCTCTTCCGCAGACCTGAGCGACGCATGGAGCGCCACCCCCGAAAGCACGTTCCGCAATTTCGTTCGGGTGCGCGCGGACCTGAACGGCGGCGTTTCGCCCTGGTGGTGGAGCGGCGTTTACGTGGCGGTGACGCCGGACGCGAATCCGCGCGTTCTGTTTGCCGCCGAGGGCTGCGAGACCAAGCGCGTGGAACGCCTCGATGAGAACCGCTATGAGATCTGGTCGAAGGTGATGACCGTTTTCAAGGATCCCGAAACGGGCGAAATTCTCAACGGCAAGGAATACCTCAATCCGTTTACCGGCGAGTTGAACCAGGTGGAACCCAACGTGATCGGCTCGCACATGATTCTGGAACCGGACGCGCAGGGACGCATTACCGAACGGCCGGCAGCCGGCGGCGATCCCGCGGTGCTGGACCTGAGCTGGGTGCGCAGCGGCAACAAGCTGCTGATGGTGGGCTCGCGGGACTATCCCGAGGAGCGTCCCATACCGCTGGCCGAATACGGCACGACGGTAGTGGACGTGCCGGCGCTGAACGACCCGGGACCCAGCCGCGTGGAGGCGGTCTTTTCTTCCG
>JAPPHC010000060.1 GCA_028821145.1 Gammaproteobacteria bacterium
TGCGCCGCAACGACGTGCCCATGTGGCTGCTGCGTCAGTACAACCCGGGCCTGGATCCCGACACCCTGGAAGTCGGCGCCGAACTGATGTTCCCCAGGCTGCAGGCAAAGAACGGCCGCACTCCCTCCTGATCGATGTTTCCCCGGCGGTCCCCCGGCCTGACATGGCGGCTGACCGCCTTCGCGATACTGGGCCTGGCAATCGCATCGGCGCCGGCGGCCGAGCCCGCCGTGCTGCCGGTGATCGACTCGATCATGGTTGATAAATCGCTGCGCCGGCTATATCTAATCAAGGATGGAGAAACGGTGCGCACATTTCCGATCGCCCTCGGCCTGGCGCCCAGGGGCCACAAGATGCGCGAGGGCGATTACCGCACGCCCGAGGGCGACTACCACATTTCGGGGCGCAAGCCGGATTCCAGTTTCATGCTGGCGCTGCAGATCTCCTATCCCAACGAATCGGACCGGCTCCGCGCCGAACAGGCCGAGGTGCCTGCCGGCGGACTCATCATGGTGCATGGCCGCCCGATCAGGCCCACCAACGGACGCGACCGCAACTATTACTCGACGCGTGACTGGACCGACGGCTGCATCGCCGTCAGCAATGCCGCAATGCTGGAGATATGGATGATGACCCGCATCGGCACCCCGATCACGATCAAACCCTAGGGCGGCCGAAGATGGCGCAAGGCACTTCTGCAAGGAAGACCGGCAGGGCGCGCACCCGCAGCTTTCAGGCCGAGGTCCGCCAGCTCCTGAAGCTGATGATCCACTCCTTGTACAGCCACAAGGAGATATTCCTGCGAGAACTGATCTCGAATGCCTCCGACGCCTGCGACCGCTTGCGCTTCGAGGCCATCTCCCGCCCCGAACTGCTGGCCGACGATACGGACCTCGCGATCGCCGTGGATTTCGATGCCGAGGAGGGCTGGGTCGAAGTCAGCGACAACGGCATCGGCATGTCGGAGGATGAGGTAATCCAGCAACTGGGAACCATCGCCAAGTCCGGCACCAGCGACTTCCTGGCCGGGCTGTCCGGGGACGAGCAGGAGGACGCCCGGCTGATCGGCCAGTTCGGAGTGGGCTTTTATTCGTCCTTCATCGTGGCCTCGCGCGTGGAGGTGCGTACGCGGCGCACGGGCCTGGACGCCGAGGAGGGCGTGAGCTGGTCGTCCGAGGGCCAGGGCAAGTTCACGGTGCGGTCCGTCCCGCGGGAGCGGCGCGGCACGTCGGTGCGGCTTTATCTCAAGGAGGAAGAGAAGGGATTCGCGGAGCCCTACCATCTGCGTTCCCTGATTCAGCGCTACTCCGACCACATCGCCTTCCCCGTGACCATGCCCGGCACTGAGGCGGGCGGGGACGAGGACAAGGCGGCCCCGGAGCCGTCCCGGGAAGTCGTCAATACGGCCCAGGCGCTGTGGACGCGCCCGAAGCGCGACATCAAGCCCGAGGAATACCAGGAGTTCTACCGGCACATCGCCCGCGACAGCGAGGACCCGCTCTGTTACGCCCACAACCAGGTGGAGGGACGGCGCGAATACGCCAGCCTGCTGTTCGTGCCCCGGCGGGCGCCGTTCGACCTGTTCAACCGCGAGTCGCCGCGAGGGGTGAAGCTGTACGTCCAGCGGGTCTTCATCATGGACGACGCCGAGCAGTTCCTGCCGCTGTACCTGCGTTTCGTGCGGGGCGTTGTGGACACGAAGGACCTGCCGCTGAACGTTTCGCGCGAACTCCTCCAGCAGAACGACGACGTGCGCGCAATGCGCCAGGCGCTGGCTCGCCGGGTGCTGGACATGCTGGACCGGCTTGCCGGCGACGACGCCGACAACTACCAGGTTTTCTGGGACGAATTCGGCCGCGTGTTCAAGGAGGGTGTGGTCGAGGACCCGGGCAACCGGGACCGGATCCTGGGCCTGCTGCGCTTTGCCTCCACGTCCTCGGACGACGACCGGCAGACCGAAACGCTTGGGAACTACGTCAACCGCAAGCCGGACGATCAGAAGGAGATCTATTACATCGCCGCTGCCGGCCCCGCGGCGGCGCGGTCCAGCCCGCAACTCGAGGCGTTCACCCAGCGCGACCTGGAAGTGCTTCTGCTGTCGGACCCGATCGACGAATGGGTGGTGGGGCACCTGGGCGAGTATGAGGGACTGCAATTCCGCGACATCACCCGCGGCGCACTGGCTGCGGACGAGTTGCCGGGCACGGCGGCGGTGGAGACGGCGGCGGGCATCGACGGCGAGGATGCCGACGCCTTGCTAAATCGCATGAAGAGCGTGCTGGGCGACGCAGTCTCCGACGTGCGCTCCACGTCGCGGCTTACCGACTCGCCGTCCTGCCTGGCGCTGGGAGAGCACGAAATGGGCGTGCAGATGCAGCGCATATTGCGCGCCACCGGCCAGGAACTTCCGGAAACCAAACCGATCCTGGAGATCAATACCGGCCACGGCCTGTTCAAGCGCCTGGCCCTGCGCGAAGGGGACGCCGAACTGTTCGAGGACCTCACCCGCCTGCTGCACGAGCAGGCTGTGCTGACCCAGGGGAGGGAACTCGAAAACCCGGGCGAGTTCGTCCGCCGCGTAAACCGCCTCCTCGAAGCCTGACCGGCTGCGGGGCCATTGGGTCTACAATCACTCCATGCACAAGGCTCCGAAGAACAATGAACTCAAGACGCGGCTGACGCCGGAGCAGTACCACGTCACCCAGGAGAAGGGCACCGAGCGCCCGTTTACCGGGGAGCTGCTGTTCAACAAGGAAACCGGCGCCTACGAGTGCGTTTGCTGCGGACACGAACTGTTCCGTTCCGACGCCAAGTTCGACTCCGGCACCGGCTGGCCGAGCTTCTTCCAGCCCGCCTCCGACGGCTCGGTGGCCGAGCACGTCGACGGCAGCCACGGCATGCAGCGGGTCGAAGTCGTCTGCTCGAATTGCGGCGCCCACCTGGGCCACGTTTTCCCCGACGGGCCCCGGCCCACCGGAATGCGCTACTGCATCAACTCCGCATCGCTGCGGTTCAACAAGACGTGAAGCACCTCAAGCCCCCCCAGCCGGACGACGGCCGCGCACGCGAAGCCAGGCGCAAGCGGCGTACCGCGATCCGATTCGGCTTCTCGGCCGTCATCGCCAGCTTCGTCGTCCTGGCCATGCTGATCCTCGGCGCGATGTTCCAGGAGGAATACGAAGAGGGCTTCGTGCGCATCGTCACCTTTGCGGTCCGTCTCGCCACCCCGGAGGAAGTGGCCCAGGCCGAAGCTCAGGGCCCCATTCCGGACCCGTTGCCTTCGATCCGTCCCGACACCCCCATCGTGGTCAGTACCGACCCTCTCGTTCCGATCGGCGAGACGCAGGACGGCGAAATAGTGCTGCCTGCGCCGGAAGCGCTGATTCCGCTTGACGATGTCGTGGTGGAAACGATCGAAGGGCTGGAATTGCCGCCGCCGGACAACCCCGAAAACGAAGAAGAAGCCGCGGAAGCCGAGTAAGAAAACCTTAATCCAATACCGCGCCGTACAAAGATGTGCGCAGGGCCATCTCCAGGTCATCCTGCCCGGGGCCAAGGTACTGGGTAAGCGCCACTGCAACGATGGCGTTTTCCGGATCGACGAAATACGTGGTGTTGGCGAGACCGTCCCATTTGAATTCACCCTGCCCGCCGGCGATGGCGTGATCGCCTCCTTTGGCGCGCACGCCGATGCTCAGGCCCCAGCCATAGCCGTTGAGCCGGGCCCACGGATCGTTGTCGGCAAAGCGTCCCTGGGCGTACCAGTTGAGCGGGCCCTGGTCCGGGTTGAGGTGGTTGCGGGTCATCAACGCGACGGAGCCGGTCTTGAGGAGGCGCGTGCCGTCGAGCTCACCGCCGTTCAGCAGCATTTGCGCCACGCGGAGGTAGTCCATGGCTGTCCCGGCGAGACCGCCGCCGCCCGAGAACATGGTTTCACCGTCGCGGAAGGAATTGATGTTGGGCACGCGGGCCGTAGCGTTCACCAGTCCGCCGTCTTCGCCGGGAGCGTAAACCTCGGCCATGCGGTGCCACTCTTCGTCGGGCACCGTGAATCCCATGTCCTCAAGATCGAGGGGATCGAACACCCGTTCCTGCAGAAATTCGTCGTAGGGCCGGCCCGACCAGATCTCCACCAACCGCCCGAGCACGTCGCTGGAATAACCGTAGTACCAGCGGTCGCCCGGCTGAAACAGCAGCGGACGGGTGGCGAGATAATCCACGCCCTCCTGGATGGTCAAACCGGGCCACAACGTATTCTCGAACGTCACCTCGAGAGAGGGATCGTAATCGAAGGGATAACCGAGGCCGGACGTATAGGTCAGCAGGTGATAAATGGTCAGCGGCGTGGCTTGCGGTTCGGTTTCCGTGCCCTTGCGGTCTTTCAGCACCGGCGTGTCGGCGAAGGCCGGGATGTACTTTGAAACCGGATCGTCGAGGTCAAACCGGCCCTCTTCGTAATTGATCATCACGGCGATCGTCGTGATGGTGCGCGTCATGGAGTAATAGCGAAACAGAGAGTCCGTCTCCATGGGCAGGCCATCTTCCCTGTTGCGGTGCCCCGTCGCTTTGAGGGTGACCAGCTTGCCGTCCTTGGCCACTGCCCAGACCACGCCGGCGCGCCGGTCGGTCTCCACCAGCGCCGTCATGGCCTTCTCAAGGTGGTCCAGGGCCAGGGGAGACAGGCCCACGTCCCGCGGGTCCGCCGGCTCCATCGCCACGGAAACGCCTGTCGCAAAAAGAGCGCAGACAAGCGCGAGAGGTGTCAGCAGGCGTTTCATGATCTGCTCCGTAGCGGACTTAATCCGCGAGCGCACCGTAAACCCCTTCGCGCAGGCGGAAGACCAGCTCGTCGGAGTCGGGCCCGAGATACTGAGTCATGGCCACGGCAACGATGTTTTCGACCGGATCGAAGAAATAGGTGGTGTTGGCCAAACCGCCCCACACCAGGTCCCCCGGCGAGCCGGGCACCGTGTGTACGCCGTCGGCCAGACGCACGCCGATGGCCAGGCCCCAGCCGTATCCGGCAAAGGGTCTGGGCGGGTCGAAACCGTCGCCAAAGGAAACCGTCCCCTGGGTCGGTCCCAGAGCATTGGCGCCCATTTCCGCCACGGTCCCGGCCTTGAGGATGCGTTTCCCGTCCAGCTCGCCGCCGTTCAGGATCATCTGACCGAAACGCAGATAGTCGGGCACCGTCGAAACAAGGCCACCGCCGGCGGAGAAAAAGATGCCCGGTTCCGTATAGGAACTGGAGGGCGGGGCGTCGCGGCGCACCAGGGCGCCGGTGTCGTCGGGCCCATACACCATGGCCAGGCGGTCATTGGATCCCCGGCGGACCCAATACCCCGTGTCCTTCATGCCCAGGGGCACGAACAAACGACGGTCAAGGAAATCGTTGAGGTTGCTTCCCGACACCTCTTCCGCCAGGGCCCCGAGCACATCGGAATGAAAGCCGTAAATCCATTTCTCGCCGGGCTGGGCCAGAAGCGGATAGGTGGACAACTTGTCGACCATGTCCTCCAGCGTGTGCTCGAGCGACAGAATCTCCCGCTGTTCAATGCCGACGCCCGCGGGCCAGCTGACGGCATAGCCGAGGCCGGCGGTGTAATTGAACAGGTGCCGGATGGTCATGGGCGGGTCCTGCGGCACGGTGCGCACGACCTGCTCACGGCGCATTTCCGCAATCACCGGCATGGCGGCGATCTCCGGCAGGTAGTTGGCAACGGGGTCGTCCAGACCCATGGACCCGTCGTCCACCAGCGTGAGGATGGCGGCGCCGGTGACCGCCCGGCTCTGGGAATAGATCCGGAACACGGTGTCCGCCTCCATCGGAAGGCCCGCTTCGCGGTCGCGGTGTCCGTACGCTTCCAGTTGCACCAGCTTGCCGTCTTTGGCCACGCCCCACACGACGCCGGCGCGGCGGCCTTCGTCGACCAGGCCGCGCATGGACGCCGCCAGCGCTTCCAGACCCGACTCCTTCATCCCCACATCGGCGGGTTGGGCGCGCGGCAGAGGGTCCTGCGCGAATGCGGTCGCCGCTCCAAGCACGATGGCCAGGGCGGCGCAGAAGATCGCGCGTTTCATTATTCTGATCCTTCGGGCTAGATCGGCGAGAAGCCCGGAGTGCAACTGAGGGCCCGCGCCACTTCCGCGCCCGGCAGAAAGGCCAGCACGAACTGCACGCCCAGGATGAACACCAGGGGGCTGAAGTCAATGCCGCCCATCCCGGGCAGAATGCGCCGGATCGGCGCCAACGCGGGTGTGCAGATCCGATGCAGCACGCCTACGACCGGGTTGTAACCGCTCGGCGAGAACCAGCTCAGCAGGGCCCAGGCGACCACGGCCAGCAGGTAGAACCACAGGACCAGGCGCACGGCGCGGATCAGGCCGAACCCCACGAGCTGGAACAGCGAGGGCTCGACCAGGCAGCCCGCGTTGACCGTAAGCCAGACCAGCAGGCATTGCAGCGCCAGAAAGGTCAGGAGCACATGCGTCTCCAGGCGCTGCGAAGGCTTCACCAGCAACCTGAACGGCAGAACCACCGGATTGGTCAGGCGCAGCACTACGGCGGCCACGGGATTACGCGGATCGGAGCCGTGCCAGTACAGCGCCAGTCGGATCACGAAGCACAGCATGTACAGGTCCGCGACCGTGCCAAGCAGAAAAGAAAGTGCGCCCATTTACCTAGTGCCGTGTCAAGCCCATATTGTCGCATCAGAGCGTGCGTAGCGTGGCCCTGCAAGGCGCAGCCGGCACGGAATACTCGCCGTATTGCGAACGGCTGCAACGCCGCGGGGGCGCGCTACGCACGCTCCCGACGGGCGTGTCTCCCCTGGCCCGTGGCCGCGTTGCGCCCCTGGGCAATGGGACGCGCCATTCCCGGCGGGACGCGCCTTGCCACGAACCAGGGGAGACACGCTGATGCAACAATATGGGCTTGACACGGCACTCGTCGGCGATGACGGCGGCAATTATAAGATCGGCGTCCGCTGTCTATAATTCGGCCATGGCGAACCTGATAACGCTGAGCCGCCTTGTCCTGTTGCTCGTCGTGGTGGCCATCGCCTACCGGCCCGTCTCCGCCATGCAATTGTGGATATGGCCGATTCTCGCCGTGGTATTCATATCGGACGGCCTGGACGGCTGGGTGGCCCGACGCAGGGGCGAGGAAAGCCTGTTCGGGGCGCTGTTCGATATCGCCGTCGACCGCATCGTGGAACTGACGCTGTGGATCGTGCTGGCGGACCTCGACCTCATACCGATCTGGATTCCGATTGTGTTCGTGGTGCGCGGCGTGCTGGTGGACGCCATCCGGGCCAGCCAGGTCCAGGCCGACCGGCGCAGCCCTCTTGCACTGCTGAACTCGCCCGCGGCCCGGTGGCTGGTCGCGGGCCGCTTCATGCGCGGGTTTTATGCCACGATCAAGGCCTGCGCGTTTGTCGGCCTGTTCATGATCAAGCCGCTGCCCGTTGGAGTGGAAACGCTCCTGCCTTCCCTGACGGAAGTCTGGGCGCTGCTCCAGCCGATATGGGTGTGGCTGTCCATGGCGTTCACCTACCTTGCCGTTGCGCTCTGCCTATTGCGGGGAATGCCGGTAATCATGGAATTTCTGGCCGAAGAGCGGCGGTCCCTTTTTTCCCGCAATCGCGGAACTCCATGAATGGCGCGAAGTCCGTGCCGCGCCTGGCGCTGTTCGATATCGACGGCACGCTGTTGAACGAGCCCAGCAGCGAAAAGCGCTTCATGCTCTGGCTTTTCCTCAAGGGGCGCATCGACCCGATCAGGCTTTTGGCCTACGCCCTGTTCGCCCTGCGCCACTTTCCCCGATACGGGCCGGGGGTGTTCGCCAAGAACAAATCGCTGCTCTGGCGGCGCACGGTAAGCAGCGTGGAAGAACTGGCGCGCGAGTGGGCTGCCGGCGGGCTGGAAAAGGCGCTCTGCGGACCCTGCCTCGAGCGCTTGCGGACCCACCAGCAAGCGGGGGACATCGTCGTGTTGCTTTCGGGCACGCCGCGCGTCCTGGCCGACGCGATCGCCGACAGATTGGGCGTCGACCACGTCGTCGCCACCGAATGCGCGCTGCGCGCCGGACGCTACGGTTTCGCACCGCCGATCGTGCATCGCGTGGGCGAGGACAAGCTGGCCTCGGCGCGCGACCTCTGTGCGCGGTTCGAAACCACGCTTGCGAATTCCGCGGCCTACGGAAACTCCCTGAGCGATCTGCCCCTGCTCGGGGCCTGTGGCGCCCCGGTCGCGGTCAACCCGGATTCGGCGCTGGCGGCGATCGCCGGCGAAAGAGGCTGGGAAGTCATCGGATCGCCGGCTCGCGGACGCATTCGTGCTTCGGCATAGCAAAGCAGCCCGCGCCCTGGCGCTGAGCGCGCTGCTTTGCTGGCCGCCGGCAGTACTTGCGCAGGACGGCCTCCCGGCTGCGGTCAACCGGGTCCTCGCACACTACGGCATCGCGCGCGAAAACTATTCCGTATGGGTCCGGGACATGGACGAGGACCGGCCTCTGCTGAGTCACCGTGCGGACGTCCCGAGAAAGCCGGCATCGGTAATCAAGGTGCTCACCGCGTGGCTTGCGCTGGAGGGGCTGGGACCGGAATACCGTTGGATTACGCGCGTCCATCTGGGCGGCGAACTGCGCGACGGCGTGCTGTACGGACCCTTGATACTGGAGGGGCGCGGGGACCCGCACCTGGTCATGGAACGCGTGTGGCTGCTGCAACAGAACCTGAGGCTAAAGGGCCTGCGCCGGATCGATGGCCCGCTGGTGCTCGACGACCGGTGGATGCCGGCCGACGATACGCCGGTGGCCGGTTTCGAGGCCGACCGTCACCGCTCCTTCAGTGCATCGCCCTACGCGCTGCTGATGAACTTTCAGGCGATCCGGGTAATCGTTGAACCGGACCCCTCGAAAGGCCGTGTCGCAGCCCGGTTGGAGCCGCCGCTGTCCGGACTGGAACTGGTCAACCGGCTACGTCTGAGCGGTGGACGATGCGGCGGGTTTCAGCGCGGAGTGGCAGTGCGCATCACCGGCGAAGGCGACAACCGCGTGGAGCTTGACGGCAACTACAGCCGCCGCTGCAACAGCTACTCGATTTCGCGTCGCGCACTATCGGGTCCGGCCTATGCCTACGGGCTGTTCAAGGCCCTGTGGCGGGACGGAGGCGGCGAGATCTCGGACGGTTATCGCCTCGGCAGTGCGCCGCAGGACGCCGAGCCCTGGCTGGAATTCAAGTCGGAGTTCGCATTCCAGGCGGTGCGATTCATGAACAAACACAGCAACAACGTGATGGCGCGCCAGTTGCTGCTGACGCTGGGCGCGGAGACGTTCGGGCCGC
>JAPPHC010000009.1 GCA_028821145.1 Gammaproteobacteria bacterium
ACCGCATCCACGTGGAGCCCGGCGACCTGCTGTACTTCGACACCTGGGGCGGCGGCGGCTGGGGCGACCCGCTCAAGCGCCCGGCCGAGCAGGTGGGCTTCGACGTGGCCGCCGGACTGGTGAGCGTCGATGGGGCGCGCCGCTACGGCGTGGTGTGCAACGAAGACGGCGAAGTGGACGATGGGGCCACCGAGAAGCTGCGCAGCGAGATGGCCGCGGAGCGCGGCGACACCTCGCTGTTCGACTTCGGCGGCACCCCCGAGGAACTCAAGGAACGTTGCGAAGAGGAAACCGGCCTGCCGGCGCCCGACGCGCCAAAGTTCCAGAACTGGTTCAGCGCCGCCGCGTAGCCTAGCGAACAACAATCCCCTGGGAGTGGGGGCAAGTCCCCCACAGCGTCCCGCTCTCGGCGGTGGCGTTCAGCCGTTTTGCAGGCCGGACTTCGGCCTGCTTATCCGGTTTTGCTTGCGGAGTTTTCTGCGAGAGGCGTGTGGCTCGCCACGACTACGGACAATATGCCCTCGATACGGCCCACACGGCTGTTGAGCCCGGCCATCTCTGAACGCACGTCACCCACTTCGGAACGCACGCCGCCGATTTCTGATCGTACGCTGCCGATTTCTCTCTGCATACTGAACCATACGGCTCCGATGCTCCCGAGAAGCGCGACACCTGTCGCGAGAATGGCGATCAATTCATTGGTCATGGAGCTGCCTCCTGCATGCCGCGCTTGAGGAGGCATCGTAGCACGGTTCCCGTTCCGGACCCTCGATGAATTGCAGTGCGTTCCGCAAGCATTTCCTGGGCCGCCAGTTCACGATGACGGCCTGAACGGAACAGCGGCTAGACGGCGTCAGTCCGGCAAAAGGCCCTTCAGTTGTTCCTGCAGGTCTACGCTTTCGCCGCCGTCGCCGTTACGGGCGACAAAGGTCTTGCCCATGGCGGCATCGTTGTTCAGTACGGCGACCGTGACGGTTGCCAGATCTTCGCGTTCCAGCAAGCGCCGGCCTGATCCGCCCTGTTCAAGGACGATGGGCTTTTGCCCGCCGGGATTGTCACGCAGGCCCGGGCCGCGAACGATCGTATAGTTCAGGCTGGATTCGCGGAGGTAATCCTCGGCGTGTCCTTTCCATATCAGGACGTTGCCGAATCTCTCGTTCAGCGGCGAGTCCGGGTTCCCCGCGCTGGCCGCCGAGATCATCACGTAGTGCTTCACGCCGATTTTCCCGGCCACGTCGATGAGATAACGGGTGCCGATCCAATCGACCTGCTCCGGATCGTTCGGGCCTTCCGCCTGGGTTGCTCCGTGCGCCGTTACCACGAAGTCCACGTCCCGCACGGCCGCATCCACGCTTTCCCTCGAGGTCAGGTCCATCTGCCGCCAGGCGAAGTCGCCTGCCACCGTTTCCGCCGCTCTTTCGGGATTGCGGCTGGTTGGCACGACTTCGTACCCTTGCTCTTCAAGCATGGCGATGATGAAGCGGCCCGTGCCGCCCGAGGCCCCCACCACGAGCACCTTATTGCTATCCTGCGCAAGCACCGGAGTCGCCAGAATCAGGCCAATGGCCAGGGAAAGGATTTGCCGTCGTGCAAGGTTGTTGTTCATTGGAGGTTCCATTGCGTGCCACCTGCGCCATTCTGCCATCGGTAGCCGCGGCTATCCGGCAGTATGATGGACGCCCGGATTTTTCGCGAATGGGTGAGGGATGAACGAACGGCACAACGAGCCCTGGTGGGCGGTGATCGAACCCGGGGAGGGCGAGTCCCTTTGGCAGCCGCTGCCTTCGCGTGGCTACGTGGACCTCAAGCTTACGCCCGAGAATACCCCCTATGACGGCTTTACGTCGGGCACGCAGTTGCTGCCGCCGGGCTGTCATATCCGCGAACACGGCCACCGGCGTAACCACGAACTGATCTTCGTGCACAAGGGCAGCGGGCGGGTCGAGATCGAGGGGAACGAGTATCCGATCACGGAAGGATCGACCGTGCTGTTCGGCCGCTATGCGCGCCACATCCTCGAGAACACCGGCGACACCGACATGGAGTTGTTCTGGGTGTTCCTGCCCCCTGGACTGGAGCACTGGTTCCGCGGAATCGGCCGCAAGCGCCGGCCGGGCGAACCGATGCCCGACGCGTTCCCGAGGCCCGAGGGCGTGGAGGAATTGATGGAATGGATGCGGTTCGTTCCGCCCGCCAACCGAAACACAGATGGGGAGAAACAAAAGTGATGAAGCTTTTCGGGGGTCGCGCGGCCATCCTGCCGCTGGCAATGCTTGTCGCGGCCTGCGCCGGACCGCCGTCGGGTAACGTGGAATACGACCGGGCGGCCGCCAGGGATGAGATCTGGGAGAAGGAGCAGGCGATTTTCGCGGGCAGGAGCCGCGGCGACCTGGGGATATACGTGGGCTTTACGGCCGGCGATTACATGGGCTGGCCGCCGGGCTCGCCGGACCCGCTCGGAGTCGAGCAGTTGCGCGAGCGCGCCGAGCAGATGCGCGGCAAGGACCGGGAAGAGATCGCCATGGAGTTCGGCGACATCACTTTTTCCGGCAATACCGCGGTGATCTACTACAGCACGCACAAGACGCGCCTGCCCGACGGCACGCCCGTGGATCAGACGGCCGATATCGCCCACGTGTGGGTGCGCGAAGACGACCAATGGAAACTTCTGGGCGCGCTGGGCCGTTACACGTCGCCCGGCTACGACGAGGCCCAGGCACGTGATGAGATCTGGCGCAGGGAACAGGCCATCTATGCGGCCCGCGGCAACGGTGATCTGCAGTACTACGTGGATAACGCCTCCGAGCACTACATGGGCTGGCCGCCCGGCTGGCCGAAGCCGTCCGGAATCGATCAGTTGCGTGCCGGCGTGGAACTGATGCGCGGCCTGGACCAGGAGGAGCTTGCCATGGAGTTCGGTGACATCACGTTCTCCGGTAGCGCCGCCGTGATCTACTACAGCACGCACCGCACCCGCATGCCGACTGGCGAGGCGGTGGATCAACGTTTCGATATCGCCCACGTCTGGGCACGGGAAGGAGACGAGTGGAGATTGTTGGGCGCGCTGGGCCGAAACAGGGCGCCGACCTCCAACTTCGCTGCCGATTCGGAGAACTGAAATGATCATGTCTGCCGCAAGAAAATGCCTTTTTCCTTTGGCCGTGGCCGTTGCGCTCGGCGCTTGCACGGGTGAAGCCCCGCCGGGCGATGCGGCCAGCGGGAAGGAGGCCGCAAGGGAGGCGATCTGGGCGAAGGAGCAGGCGGTCTACGCCGCGCGCAGGCGGGCCGATCCGCAGTTCTATATCGATAACGCCTCGGAGCAATACGTGGGCTGGTCGCCGAACTGGGATGCCCCCGAGGGACTGGACCTGCTGCGGGCGGGCGTTTCCCGGGTGCAGGGACAGGTTCACGAAGAACTGTCCCTGGAATTCGAGGATATTGCCGTTTCCGGCGACGCGGCCGTGATCTACTACAGCACGCACCGGACCCGGTTGCCCACCGGCGAGGATGTGAATCAACGGTTCCAGGTCGCCCATAGTTGGGTCAGGGAAGGCGACGAGTGGAAACTGCTGGGGGCGCTCGGCCGGACCGCATCACCCCCTTACGACCGGGAGCAGGCCAGGGCGGAGATCTGGGCGAAGGAGCAGGCCATCTTTGCCGGCCGGGCCGATGGCGACTTACAGTACTACGTGGACAACGCCTCGGAGCAGTACCTGGGCTGGCCGCCCGGCTGGGCCACGCCATCGGGGATTGATCAGTTACGCTCCGGCGCAGCGCAGATGCGCGGCATGGACCAGGAGGAACTGACGCTGGAATTGGACGGCATCAGTTTTGACGGAAACACCGCGATCAGTTTCTTCAGCACGCACCGAACCCGCATGCCCGACGGCGAGGCCGTGGACCAGCGGTACGAGAACATCCACGTGTGGGTTTACGGGAACGGGCAGTGGCGATTGCTCAGCTCTATGGGGCGTCCCGTGACGTAATTCAGTTCCGCGCGGGCAAGGGCTGCGGGCGCAGTTCCGCCCGGATGCCCTCGTCCAGCCCGCGCAGCAGCGTGTTGATCAGGTAGGCGTTGTCCCACTCGGCTTCGCGGGGCGGCCAGTTGCCCAGCCGAGCAACGATCAGGCGTGCTGAGGGGACGATGTAGATGACCTGGTTCGAGTTTCCGTCGAACAGGAACAGGTCGTGGGCGAGGTACGGCTCGCTGTGCAGGGTCTCGCCGACGTTCCTGTCCGGATTGGCTGCGCCGCGTCGCTGAATGTAATCGCCCGCCACGTATACGCCCAGGCCCGCATGCGGGTTTTGCGGCGTTGCGGTGATCATTGCGCGCACAAAGCTCTCGGGGAGCAGGCGCCGACCTTGCATCTCGCCGTCATTGATAAGGAGGATCGCCAGCCTGAGCCAGGTTTCCGCCGGTAACAGCCAGCAGCATCCTGCATGCGCCGTGCCGCCCTCGCGGTTCATCCAGACCTGTCCGCCTGTGGCCCCGAGTGGAGCCAGGATTTCCTGCGACACCCAGTCTTCATATTCGATGCCGGTGGCGCGCTCGATCAACGGCGCGACGAGTTCGGAATTGGCGTTGGAGTACTCGTAGCGGCTGCCGGGTTCGTCCGTCAGCGGGTAGTCGTTGACCAGGACTTCGTCGTGACGCGGATGCAGGTAGGCGCGATTGAGGACATCTTCGATATCGGGCGCTGGTGCCTGGGGCTTGAGGCCCGAGCGCATGCCCAGCAGGTGCCGAATGGTGATTGCGGCCCTGGGTGTTCCGCGCCACTCGTGAAAATAGTTGGCAGCGGGCTCGTCCAGAGCGGCGATATGGCCCTCCGCCATTGCCCTGCCGACGGCTATGACCGACAAAGGCTTTGCCAGCGACTTGGAGACCAGCGGCGTCTGGGCGTCGATATTGCCGAAATACATCTCGGCTTCAAGTGCCTCATCGCTCCAGATCAGCAACGCGGTGGAATTCATGGCGCGGGCGTATTCCGCGGCGGCTTGAAGGGCCGAGTCCGAAATACCGGGCATCATCGCCATCTCAAGCGGCATCGGATCCGCCGCGCCCGCCACGTCCTTGAGCGGGTCATAGGCGGCAAGTCCGCTACGGCCGGTGCGATCGGTCATCGCTTCGAAGCGTTTGCGGTACAGCGCCTCGTCCTCCTCGCCGTAGCTCCGCGAGGCCTGGCGTTCCGGGTCGGCCCGAGCGACTGCTGACGGCGGATACGGCGCCAGCAGGACAACTGCAATGGTCAGCGCGGCGGGAAACGGACAGCGTAATGGAAGTCGCACGAGTCGGGAGTATATGCGCCGCATGCGCACGCATAAAATGTCTGGCCGGTCAAAAGGGCTGGTCCGGAGAACAGCCGCTTATGTCGTATGACAGCGTGCGCGAGCGATGGTTGAGCGATCCCGAGGCTTTCTGGGCCAATGCGGCGGGCGGCATCGATTGGATCCAGCCCTTTTCCCGGGTCCTCGACGCCGAGGCGCCTTCGGGCCGCTGGTTCACGGGCGGCGTCCTGAATACCTGCCATAACGCACTGGACCGGCATGCCGATTCCGGGGCAGCCGACCGAATGGCGCTGGTCTACGACAGCGCGATGACCGGACAGGTCCGCCGGTTCACCTACGCCGAACTTCGCGATCGCGTGGCGCAACTGGCCGGCGCAATGCAGGCGGCGGGCCTCAAACAGGGCGACCGGGCGCTGATCTACATGCCCATGGTCCCGGAGTCGGTGATGGCCATGCTGGCCTGCGCCCGGCTCGGAGTGATCCATTCGGTGGTCTTCGGCGGTTTCGCCGCCCGTGAGCTGGCAACCCGCATTTCCCAGGCCCGGCCGAAACTGATATTGACCGCGAGTTGCGGGCTGGAACCGAATCGTGTGGTGGCCTACAAGCCCTTGCTGGATGACGCGCTGACCCAGACCGATCATTCGCCGGAACTGGTCGTTCTTCTGCAGAGGCCGGAATTGCACGCTGAACTGAAACCGGCCGGCGAAGTGGATTGGGCCGATTTCCTGCGTGATGCGAAGCCCGCGGGATGCGTTCCCGTGAAGGCGACCGACCCCCTCTACATCCTTTATACCTCCGGGACGACCGGCCAGCCGAAGGGTATCGTGCGCGACAACGGCGGACACGCCGTGGCGCTCCATTGGTCGATGAAGGCGCTGTACGGGATTTCGGCGGGCGATGTTTTCTGGGCGGCGTCGGACATCGGCTGGGTGGTGGGGCATTCCTACATCGTTTACGCGCCCCTGCTGGCGGGCGCCACATCCATTCTTTATGAAGGCAAGCCGGTGGGAACGCCCGATGCAGGGGCCTTCTGGCGCGTCATCAGCCAGCACGGCGTCAACGCCCTGTTCGCCGCGCCCACCGCGATACGCGCCATCAGGCGCGACGACCCGACCCTTGAGCAGGCGTCGCGGTATGACCTGGGAACGCTTCAGGCGCTGTTCGTCGCCGGTGAGCGCTGCGACCCGGATACGCTCCACTGGTCGGGCAACGTCCTCGGGGTGCCGGTCATAGATCACTGGTGGCAGACCGAGACTGGGTGGGCGGTGGCCGGCAACCTGCTGGGCGAGGGCCTGTTTCCGGTGCGGGCCGGCTCGGCCGGCAGGGCGCTGCCGGGCTGGGACGTGCGGGTGGTCGATGATTCGGGCGCCGAAGTTGCCGCGGGCAAAACCGGCGCCATCGTGTGCCGGCTTCCCTTGCCGCCAGGAGCGCTGCCGACGCTCTGGCAGGCCGACCAACGGTTCCGCGAAACCTACCTGAGCGATTTCGATGGCTGCTATACGACCGGCGACGCCGGCTACATGGACGCCGACGGCTATCTCTACGTCATGACCCGGACCGATGACGTCATCAACGTTGCCGGCCACCGCCTTTCGACCGGCGCGCTGGAGGAGGTGCTGGCGATGCACCCGGACGTGGCCGAGTGCGCCGTGACCGGTATCGCCGACGAGCTGAAAGGGCAGGTGCCGCTGGGATTCCTGTGCCTGAAGTCCGGTATCGACCGGGCGGAAGAAGAGGTCGTGAGTGAGTGCGTCGCACTCATCCGCGAGCACATCGGGCCGGTGGCCGCCTTCCGCAAGGCGCTGGTCGTGGACCGGTTGCCCAAGACCCGCTCGGGCAAGGTACTGCGCCGGGTGCTGGCCAGGATCGCCGACGGCGTGGAGTACGCGTTTCCGGCCACCATTGACGACCCCGCCATCCTGGGAGAAATCGAATCCAGCCTGCTGAGCGCCGGAATCCGCGCCGAATGAATTCCGGCCAGGGCAGACTCTCCGGAGAAGGCTACGGCTGGTACGTGGTCTTCGTGCTGTGCGTGTGCGGCGTGGTGGCGTTCATCGACCGGCAGATCATCAACCTGCTGGTGGAGTACATCAAGGACGACCTGCTGGTCAGCGACACCCAGATCAGCCTCCTGCAGGGCTTTGCCTTCGCGGTCTTCTACGCGCTTGTGGCGATTCCGCTGGGGCGAATCGCGGACAGCACCAACCGGCGCCTGCTGATCACGGTCGGAATCTGCGCCTGGACGGTCGCGGCCATCTGCTGTGGCCTGGCGCAGACATACGCGCAGTTGTTCTTCGCCCGGATGATGGTGGGTGTGGGCGAGGCCGTGCTGACGCCCGCGGGCTTTTCCCTGCTGGCCGACTTCTTCAAGCCCAGGCGGCTGGCGCGGCCCGTCAGCGTCTTTACCGCGTCCAGTTTCTTCGGATCGGGCATCGCGCTGATGGTGGGCGGATACATCGTCAACGCGATCCAGGCCACCGACGGAATCTCGCTGCCGTTTTTCGGACCGCTGCGCCTGTGGCAGGCCGTGTTCATCCTTGGCGCCTTGCCCGGCATTCCGGCAGCCATCTGGTTTTTTCTGTCGGTGCGGGAGCCGCCCCGGCGCGCCGCGCCTTCCAGTCAGCAAAGCTCGCGGGAATACCGGCGCGGCTTCCTGGAGGCCCTGCGCTATGTCGGCAACAACCGCCGCCTGTTCCTGTCGATCTACGGCGGCATTTCGTTTCTGGCCGCGGCCCAGTTCGCGCTCGGCGCCTGGATCCCGGCGTACTTCATTCGCACCCATGGCTGGTCGGCGGGAGACATCGGTTACGCCCAGGGCTTCGTGTTCCTCGTATGCGCCACGATCGGCGTCGTGGGCGGCGGTTGGCTTACCGACGCCATGCAGGCGCGCGGCCATCGCGACGCCAATCTCAAGACCTCCACCTTCGGAGGGCTGCTGGCAATGCCCTTTGCCGTGGCGATCCCCCTGGCGTCCGATCCGATGGTGGCCGTCGCATTGCTCGCGCCGGCCGTGCTGTTCGGCGCCGTACCGTTCGGCGGCGGCGTCGCGGCGCTACCGATGGTCTCGCCCCCGCAGTTCCGCGCCCAGCTCGTCGCGTTCTACCTCCTGGTTGCGAACATTCTGGGCCAGGCCGGCGGGCCCTGGCTGGTCGCGCAGTTCACCGACCGGGTATTCGCCGATGACGCCGCCGTGGGATGGTCGCTGATGATCGCGGTGCCTCTGCTCCTGGCGATCGGCAGCCTGCTCACGATGTCAGGCTGGCGGCCCTTGCGCGCGCAACTGACCGACGCATCGGCCTGACCAGGGGCGACCGCGGTCTCAGGAGCTGATGTCCCGCAGCAGGCGGGACAATTCGTCGTTGTACCGGTCCGCCACGGTCACCGTGCAGAAATGCCCGCCTTCCGGCAGCATCACCCGGCGCGCGCCGGGAATCCGCTCGGCCAGCTCCCGCGCCATGCCGGGGGGCGTGAGCACATCGTCTTTCGCCGAAATGACGCCGGTAGGGACGCGGATGCCCTGGATTTCCTCTCTCAGGTCATGCGTCATTACGGCATTCAGCCGCCCCAGCTCGGCCTCTACTCCCGGAAACACCTTGACACGCTCCGCGACGATCCTGTCCCTGCCCGGATATGAGTCCTCGATGGCCCACGCCGGAGTGACCAGCAGAGTCCCGGAGAACAGGTAACTCTCGGCGCCGGCATCCAGCAGGATTTTCCGCCGGAGCTGAAACAGCTCCACGAACAGCGGCGTCGGGCCGGCCCAGCTTGAGCTCAGGACCAACGAACGCATCCGGTCAGGCGCCCGCAGCGCCAGGTGCTGCCCGATCGCGCCGCCGGTCGAGTGTCCCACGACGTGCGCCGATTCGATTTCCAGCGCGTCCATCAGCGCCAGCGCGTCGTCCGCCATCTCGCCGACGCTGCTGTGCAGCGGCGCCTCCGGACTG
>JAPPHC010000050.1 GCA_028821145.1 Gammaproteobacteria bacterium
GGGGAATCCGGATTGAGGACGATGTGCTGGTAACCGAGACCGGCAGCCGGAATCTGACCCGGCCCGCATTGGAGCGCTGCGGCATCGCCTAGCGGATCCAGGCCTTCGGGAACGGGCGTATCCGCTCGCGATACTGTTGCAGTGCAGGCTCAGGAGCCGAAGCTTCGGCGCAGAGCCAGCCGCCAGTTTCGCTCCGGTCGCGCCAGTACGACCATGTCGCCGAATATCTGCGGGAAATTGCCCTGGAAATAGCGTTCATCGAGCGCGTTGTTGACTCCCAGGATAGCGGTCCAGCGGCGGATGATCCACGAAACCGATGCGTTCGCCAGCGTATACGCAGGAAGCCGCACGGTGCGCGCCACCCCGGACCAGGCGGGACCTACACGGCTGACGCTTAACGTGAGCGCCAGGTCGCGCGCCATCTGCCAGGTTCCACCGGCGCTGACCACGAATTCCGGCAGGGCGCCGCGTTCGCGAAACCGCGTGTCTCCCGCGGGCAGGACGGTCACCACGTGACCGCCGTAGTGGTCTTCGGGGGCCAGGCCGGTGATTGCCGTCGGAGCGAAAATGAACCGCCCGGTAAGCGGTTCGCGATAGATGCGCGAGCGCGTGGCGGAAAACAGCAGTCCGAGACGTTCGCTCACGGCGGCGCGCACATCCAGCTCCAGTCCCCGGCCGAGCACCGCCAGATTCGCGTCGGCGAACGCCGAGTAGTCGATGCGTTCCTGCTCATACCAGGCCAGGGCCGCCTGCAGACGCCCGCCCAATCCGTCAAATTTCAGCCCCGCCTCCCGAAGCCTTGAGGTTCCCAGCGGCCCCTCCCTGACGTTGCGCACGGAAATCTCTCCGGATTGTCCCCCCAGGGACAGGGCCTGCTCGGCAACGGTGAAGTACGGACGCCAGCCGCCCAGCGCCACGCTGACCGACACGCTCCATGAAAGCTTGCTTTGCACCGTGGACGCCGAGGTGTTCGGCGTGGCCGTCACGAGTGGCCCGGGGCCGTTGGTCGAGGTCAGGTCGTAGCGGTCCCAGCGGGCGCCGGCCAGCACCGACCAGCGTTCCATGAAAGTCACGTCCGCCAGCGCCGCCAGGCCCAGGTTCAGCCAATCCGTCGCGACATCGGCAGTGTGGGCTTCCTCGCCTGGACTGGCGAAGGCCGAGTCGCGCAGGTCGAGCGGGGACGGCGGCTTGCTGATGTCCCTGCGGTTGAAGAACTCGTAGGAAAAGTCCTGGCGGGCCCGCGTGTCGTAGTAGCGCAGGTTGGGCGCGAGAACCAGGTCGGCGGTGAGCATCCGGCCCAGTTCCAGACCGCGGAATACGGCTTCCAGACGCTCCTCAACCAGCACCGTGCGGTGCTGCTGCGAAAACCCGTAGCTGGACACGATGTGCCGGTCGGCGTAATCGAGGAACAGCTTCTGACGCAACGTAACCCGGCCCAATTCCGCGAACACGTCGAAGTAGGCGGCCAGGGACTCGGCCGCGCCGCTGTCCGACAGCGCGCAAAGGCAATGTTCGGCGCCGATCGGCACGTGCCGCAACGTGTCCGGGTTGAGCCGCAGCGCCTGAAGTTCGGCCTCGCTGGCGAACGTCAGGCCGCTCTGCCCGTAAGGCTGGAACACGGCCAGCCGATTGCGCGGGCTGACGGCCAGCACTTCGCGCTGGCTGATCCGTCCGTCGCGGTCGCTGTCCAGGTTCACCAGCGGCTCGCCGGACAGGTACAGACCCTCGTCGATGAGCTTCTGATCGACGCGGTTCCAGCCGGCGTTCTCCGCGCCGCGCCAGCGCTGGTACTGCTGCCCGACCTCGATCCAGACGTCGCTGCGCAGATCCACCACCAGGGTTCCCTGCAGCATGAGTTGCCGCTGTCCCGGGTGCTCCCGGTAGTAACTTCCCGCGTCCTCCCAGAGGCCGAACACGTGATAGCCTGCAGGTTTGCCGAACAGGCGCGCGGGACCGCCGCGCTGTCCTTCGAAGCCATAGCGGTTCCAGGAACCGACTCTCACGGTCATGTCGCCCCTGGGCGCCTCGATGAATCGGTCCTCGTCGGCGCGTGCGGTCTTGGGCACCAGGTTGATGTAGCCCGAAATCGATCCCGCACCGTGGATGGGCGAGGCCGGCCCGCGCACGACGTCCACCCGGTCGGCGGCCCGAATGATCGATTGCCATCCTCCGGCGCTGACCAGCCGGCGCATGCCGCGAAAGTGCGTGTCGGCAAGGGCGCCCCGCAGGTCGATGCTGGCTGCCAGCCCGAAGAACGAGGCCGTATGTGCGCCGGGGATGATCTGCGAGAAGTCCTCCACCGTCTCGACCCCATGCCGCATCAGCAGTTCTTCGCTCAGGGACGCGGTGGAGCGGGGCGTTTCCCACGCCGTCTTGTCCAGCCCGAAAACCGTATCGCCGGGGGCGGCGTCCATCACCCCGAACGGGTCGGCCGCTCCTTCGGGCAGCCGCTCCCCCTCAACGACGAGTTGCTCGATTTCCGGGTCTTCAGGCTGCGCGCCGGACGCTTGTCCCGCCTTCACGTAAGCCGGCAGGGAAAGCACTGCCGCCGCCAGGACTGCGACAGCGGATATTCGCGCTTCGACCGCCCTCGGACCCTCTGCGCGCATCTGAGCCGTTACGGCCGTCCGGCTATTCGCTGGCGGCTTGTTCTGTTGCCTCGGCCGTCCAGGCTTCCCTTACCGCGCGACCGCGCTCGAGCAGAGGCGTGAATTTCTCGTAATCCACCTCCTTCTCCCTGAGCTTGTCGATGTAGGCCGTGGGTGTCAGGGGCGACTCCGCCCAATGGATAAACCGCCATCCCTCGGGCTTCTTGCGCAAGACCGCGCTCATACGGATTTCCTCGCCCAGGGGGCTCCTTCCTCGCATCTTCATTTCGAAATGCATGTACCAGACGGCAATGGCCAGATCGTCCGCGATGAGCTTGACCGAAATGTCATACATCTCCTCGCGCAGCGCTTCCAGTACCGGATTCGGCAGGGGCGGAGCCAGATAGGCCCTGAGCGGTTCCCAACCGAGGAACCAGCGTTCCTGTTCCTCAGCCAGGTAGAAGGGCACCTCTTCATCCTGGTCCCACAGGTCCAGCACCTTTCGGAAATCCTGGGTGTTCCAGACTTCCGCGGTATGGTGAATAAAGGCCTTTATGGCTTCGATTTCGTCCTGCTCGGCAGCCTGGGCCGAATCGATCGAATGTGCAGTCATGGTCAATGCCACTCCCAATAGAAAAGTCGCCCGCAGCGACGCAAACACGGTTGAACGCACGATTTTCCCCTTGCCGGTGCCAATACGGCAATCGTAACTGCTTGCTTTCCTCGGGCAAATAGCGCGTCAGGCGCCGGCAATCAGCAAGCGGTAGCCGATGTCGAGTTCCGTTTCCTTCAGAAGCGCTCCGTACTTGCGTTGCCAATTCCCGGATTCGAGGTCGCCGCTCAGTTGCGCGAGCCCGGTCTCGGTTTCCGACAGCTTGGAGAACGTGGACATCGCGCCGCGCACGCGCTCGTCGAGATAGGCGTCGGGGCGCCGCCAGCAGGAGCCGAGAAAGCCGTCGGTGCAATCGTGCGGAACGGGAACTGTCTGCACTGTTACGGATCCCAATTCGCGCTCGAAGTCGCGGATCGACGGAAATATCCGACGGTCGATTTCGAAGAGTTCCGGGAAATATTCGGTCAACCAGAATCCCCGCGCTTCGGGGTCGCATGTCAGCACAACGACACGGTCGCTTGCGACGCGCCTCAGTTCCCGGAGCCCTTTCGCCCGGTCGCGCCAGTGATGCACCGACAGGATCGCCATCGCCGCATCGAAACTGTTATTCCCGAACGGCAAGGAGTCCGCCGTTGCCTGGATCGCGGCGGCGCTGCCCTCCGGCCGTTGCGCGATCATCGTCAGCGACGGCTCCACCGCGATGACATGGCGGTCCGTCGGCTCATAAGAGCCAGCTCCCGCGCCGACGTTGATCACGGACCGAGCATCACCCAGCGCACCCCATATCGCCTTCTCGATATGCGGATCGGGCCTTCGAAAGTCCGCGTATCCGCGCCCGATCCTGTCATAGAGCGCCGTCATCGCGGCAGAATAACAGGCGCCGGGGGAAGCGCCCCGCGGTTACTTGGGCGGGAGGCTTGCGGCGAATGCGGCTGCTTCTTCCACCCAGGTTTTCAGGTCCCGCTCGGACTCCAGTCCGGCCGGCTCGACCAGCGCCCATCCCGTCATGACGCGGCCCGTGATGTTGGCCGGTTGGGTGTGCGGCCGGGCGAGTGTCTCTTCGTGCTTGTCCTTGCCCAGGCGAACGATCAGCGAACCCTTCCATGTCCCGAGGCACATGTTCCCGTTGATCAGGAAGCAAACGCCCCCAAACATCTTCTTCTCCGAAAAACCCGCGCGCCCGTCAAGCAAAGGACGGATTCGCTCAATCAATACTTCGTCTTCAGTCACAACTCCTCCTTCCAAGGCTTCTCAACTTTATACCCGTGAGCCGAATAAGAGGGCTATTCGAATCATGATATTGCGATAAATAGCAGATATATGATTCGAATAGAGGTATTATTCGGACCATTCCAATCGAACCGGAACGGAAGGACCCGTCATGACCTACATCTGGGAACTTGAGGACTGGCCGCATTTCACGTGGAATGCGGAGGTTGTCCAGGACAACAGCTATCGCTACGCGCTGGCCGTCAACCGGCTGGCTCGCGAGGTGCAGCCGCTTTCCGATCAGGAGCGCACCAACTCGATGATCGATCTGATGGTCGCCGAGGCCCAGAAGACCTCGCGGATTGAGGGTGAGGTTGTCGATCCCGAGGCGGTTCGTTCGTCCATCCTCAAGCAACTGGGCCTGGCCGAAGACGATCGATGGCAGGATCCGGACGCGCGCGGAATCGCTCACCTGGTGGTTCAGGCCCGCCAGGAATTCGCCAAGCCGCTGACCGTTGAGGCCTTGTGCTCCTGGCACCGGGAATTCCTGGGCGAAAGGATGCGTAACGCGGGAAGCTGGCGTACCGAGCCGGTCTGGATCGTGTCCGGCGTTGCCGGGAAGGAGAAAGTGTACTTTGAGGGGCCTCCGGCTTCCAGGGTCGCCGGCGAAATGGAGACCTTCGTCGAATGGTTCAACGCCAGCAGTTCATTGCCGGGACCGGTGCGCTCCGGCGTCGCCCATTTGTACTTCGAGTCCATTCATCCGTTTGCGGACGGAAATGGGCGCATGGGGAGGGCGATAGCCGAGATTGCGCTGTCCCAGGAGCTGGGCTACCCGGCATTGCTGAGCCTGTCCGCCGCCATCGAACGGCAACGCAAGGAGTACTATCGGATGCTCAACCAGGCCAGCCGGCAAAGCAGTATGGACATTACCGACTGGCTGGAATGGTGGACGCGGTGCGTCCTGAATTCTCAGGAGCAGGCCAGGGAGCAGATCGCGTTCGTGATTCGCAAGGCCGCGTTCTGGCGCAGCTACGGGAAGCGCGTCAACGACCGCCAGGAGAAGGTGTTGGCCCGCATGTTGCGCGAAGGTCCCGGGGGCTTCAAGGGCGGCATGAGTGCGCGCAAGTACGTTGCGCTGACGGGTTGCTCGGGCCCAACGGCCACTCGGGATCTGTCCTATCTCACGAAAATCGGGGCGCTTGAGCGGCTGCCCGCTGGCGGGCGCAGCACGCGCTATGACTTGCGCTTGCCGGGATGATTAGTAACCGGTTGGATTAGTGGAACGGTGTCGTGGGTCCAGGCGGTGGGGTTGGATTGCCGGGCGGGGGAGGGGATCGCGCAGTAGCGGTGGCCGCGGTCCATCTCGTCCAGCGCCGCCAGATCAATCTGACAACCTTTGTCTCTCAGCCGCCCGAGGATCTCCCAATACCCCTTGAGCATCGTGTCGTCCGGATCGATAACGAGGTCGCGGTCGCTCGGCGGTAATGGTCCGTTTTTCGGCAATTGGGTTTCGGCAAGTGCGCGATCCTCGTTGACGTTTTTCATATTGCGCATCAGAAACCCTTCGTCATGCTCGGGCTCGGCCATGAAATTGCGGGTAAACAGGTAGCGCATGGCGGTCGTTTGCGAGTTGATGGGCGTGGACATTTCGTAGAACGTAACGAATATGCCCGACCCTTCGCCGCCGATCTCGAGATGTCCCTTGAACGTAAATCCGGAAACATAGAACGTAAGCGTTGAGGCGATGTGCTTGTCTTCTTCGCGTATCTCGCTCCAATCACCCTTGGGCTGCTCGAACGGCGTTCGTATGTGCGATGAAATGCTGTAATCGTCCGGACAAGAGATGTTCTCCTTCGGCGTAAAGCTGCCGATGAATTCCTGCCCGTGCACGATGGGAACGTGAACCAGATCGATGTTCGCGAACTTCGCCCAGTGGTAGTTCGCGTTCCAGACTTCGCCGAATTCAACCGTGCGCCAGCCGTCAGTCTCGATCTCCGGCATGTCGGGTATGGGCGGAGCGGTTACCGGAGTGTCCCCCAGGAACGTCCAGATCAACCCGTGCCGTTCCTCGGTGGGGTAGGAGTCGGTTTTGGCGCCCGGAGGCATTTCGAAACCTTCGGCCTGGGACGGTATGGACCTGCAGAGGCCGTCGCCGGCAAACCGCCAGCCGTGCTGCGGACATTGCAGCGTGCCGTCTTCAAGGCACTTGCCCTGGGCCAAGCTCACCCCCCTGTGAGGGCAGACGTTGCTCAGGCAATGCGCCTTTCCGTCGGCGTCCCGGAAAAGGACAAAGTCCCGGTTCAGCATTCGCACTTTCACCGGTTCGTCCTTCAGTTCGCTGCTGAACGACGCGACGTACCAGAGATTGATGTACATGGTTCGAACTCCGTGAAAGCCCGGTCAGGCCATTCTCCTGACAATCAGCGCCCAGGCAATGACGACAAGGTTGGCCACCATCATCATGACAAACGGCGCGGTTACGCCGATAGTGTCGAAAATCCGGCCGCCTGCGAAGGTCCACAAGGCGATGCCGACGCCGCCGAACACACCCAGGAACCCGAGCACCGCGCCGCGCGACGGATTAGGCGCCTGTTCTCCGGCCAGGGCATTGTTGGTCACGACGATGCTGATCTCGCCGGCGGCCAGAATGATCACGCCTGCGAAAGCGAGAAGCGCAAACGGATCTCCGACCGCCCATAGGACGCCGTATCCGATTGTGGCCAGAACAAAGGCGAGGACCATTACGCTGACCTTGTGGAACCTGTCGTTAAGCGAGCCCGCCACGAAAGCCCAGGCCACGACGGCAACCTGGTGAACGGCCAGCAACGTGCCCGCCCGCAGGGTCGCTTCTCCCATCGACATGCCGGCGTCCAGCGCGGAGCGCGTAACCCAGAGCGGAAGGAACATGCCGATGATGGCCAGGTCGCCGCGGCCGATGAACGCGGCGCCGTAGGTGAGCGCCAGGGTGCGGTTGCGCAGCCCCAGTTTGAGCGCCGTAACGGCGGATGTGAGCGGGCCGGCCTCCGCCGGTTCGTCTCTCGCCGATTTCTTCTTGAGGCCAAGCGCCAGGACGATGGCCGAAAAAAAGCACAGGCCCGCCGTGATCCAGAATACCGTGCGGCCGGCTGCCGCTCCGTCGTATCCGGCGTTCTCCAACATGGAGGGCAGTCGCGACATGACGACGGTCATGATCATCACGCCGATCCCGCTGATGACATTGAGGGCGCCGATCAGCTTGCCCCGCGACTCGCCCCGGCTGTAGTCGACAGCGACGATCGTGAACATCACCAACGCCGTGCTGGTGCCGATTGCGAAAATGGCGCGAAAGAGCGTCAGTTGCGTCGGAGAGTCCGCGAGCGGGTAGAGCAGATACCCGAGGCCCATCATGAAAAACCCGGCGGTGTAGAAGACCCGCCGGCCCCATCGGTCGGACAGCCCGCCGATCAGGCACATCGTGAGAATCGCCACGCCTTCGTGGACTGCTCCCAGGCGTCCCGTCACGGATCCGATTTCCGACGGGGGCAGTTCCAGGATGTTGATCAGCAGATACGGCTGGATGAGATTGATGTACACCATGAGACTGATGGTCGTGAGGCTGGCATACACGGCCGCCAACGCGTGCCGACGCGTAACGCCCCGGGCGAGGCGAATAGACCCGATCCGCATCACTCGACGTCCCGGTAGATCCAGCCCAACGCGAGCGGGAACGCAATCGCGACATAGCCTGCCGCCGCCAGGAGCGTCTTCGTCATTGCTCGATCCTTATAGACACTCTATAGAGCTTCTTGAATCTATTTAGCACTACAATTTGGAATCAACATTCCTGAATGCAATGTTCCGGAAGAATTTTTTCTGAAGGAACATTCCCGGGAGGGTTGATTTGGTCTCGTCAACAATCCTGATAATAATCGTAAGCGTAGTAGCGCTGATCTTTCTTGTGAGAGTGTTTGGCTACCTGATCGAGCAGCGCAACCTGAAGCGCCAGCGGGAGCGCAACAGAGACCGCCTGAAGTTCTACAGAAGCCAGGAGTGGGAGGACTAGGAACGGCGCGAAGCCGACGCTATCCGGCGAAATTCTGTTGTTCCAGGAAGCGCGACATTGCAACGATCGATGCTATTTCCTGGCTCGGTCTCTTCATTCGACGCGTCGATAGATCCAGCCCAGCACGAGCGCGAACAGGCCGAACTGCACCAAGAGATACGCGGTCTCCATTGCGATGAAGCCGCCCGCGTTCGGCACATTCTGTTTCGCGACCAGGCCCAGAACATGCGACGTCCAGAAAAACAGCCCCATGAGGCCCGCGTATTGAAAGGCCCGGGCATAGTCGGCCCGGCCCGAACGAAATAGCGGATAGATCAACGCCAGGACCAGGCCCTGAATGACGATCGCCGCCAGACCTGCGAGGACATTCGGCTCCCCGTCGAAATAGCCGAAGGCCTGATACTGCTCTTCGAAGAGCCCAAGATGCCAGCCCAGTGCGAGCGGGAACACGATTACGACATAGCCTGCCGCCGCCAGGAGCGTCTTCGTCATTGCTCGATCCTCACCTGCCTGATGCGCGTTTCTTTACGCGGCAGGAGAGCGGCGGTCGGACAACTTGAGTTGCCGATTAGAGTCCTTCGCTTAACTCCACCAATTCGTAATAGGTCTGCATGTACCCGTCGACCTGACCCTTGAGAAACACGTAGTCACCGTCGTTTGTGGTCCATACGTTGTAGATCGGGTGTTCTTCGGGCAGGCCCCCGA
>JAPPHC010000037.1 GCA_028821145.1 Gammaproteobacteria bacterium
ATCAAATATCGCCTGGGCAACGATAGCATGACCGATATTGAGTTCGGCAATCTCCCCGATCGCCGCCACCGCGGCTGTATTTTCGTAATGCAGGCCGTGCCCGGCGTTAACCACCAGTCCCAGCCCCGCCGCGACCGCTGCGGCGCGGCTGACACGCGCCAGTTCCTCCGCCCGGGCCGACGCGTTGGCGGCGTCCGCATAAACGCCCGTGTGCAACTCGACCACCGGCGCTCTGGCTTCGGCCGCCGCGCGCAACTGCGCCTCGTCCGGATCGACGAACAGCGATACCCGCACCCCGGCGGTCGCCAGGCGCGCACAAGCCCCGGCAAGCGCCTCGACCTGCGCGCTGACGTCCAGCCCGCCCTCGGTCGTGAGTTCCTGGCGACGCTCGGGCACCAGGCAGCAATCCTCGGGGCGCCATCGCTCCGCCAGGGACAGCATTTCCTCCGTGGCGGCCATCTCCAGGTTCACGCGCACGTCCGGCATCCCGATCAGGCGCTCGACATCGCGGTCCTGGATGTGGCGCCGGTCCTCGCGCAGGTGCACGGTGATGTAGTCGGCGCCGGAATCCAGCGCCTGGTGGGCGGCTGCCACCGGATCGGGGTACGCCGTTCCCCGCGCCTGGCGCAAGGTAGCCACATGATCGACATTCACTCCAAGAAGAATCGTCACCTCAAACGCCCCTTTGGGGTTTCTTTCGAGGGGTAGTGTGACAGCTTGAATCGCCGGCCGCAACGCCCGCGGCCGCGCCTGTCTCAAGCCGAACCTGCCTCGAGCAGCTCAAGAAATTGCGGCTGATCCAGCACCTCGACGTCCAGCTTCTCGGCCTTGTCCCGTTTGCCGCCGGGATTGGCGCCGGCCACCAGGTAATCGGTCTTTTTCGATACGCTGGCGGTGACCCGCCCGCCCGCGCCGACGATCCTCTCGCGCGCTTCATCGCGGGTCATCCCTTCAAGCGTTCCGGTAAGGACCAGAGTCTTGCCGCGCAGCGGTCCGGTGGATGCCGCGGGTGCGGCTTCCGCGTCCGGCCAATCCACGCCGTGGCGCCTCAGCTCGGCAATCACCCGCAGGTTGTCGCCATGCCGAAAGAATTCGCTCACCCGGCGGGCCACGATCTCACCCACGTCCGGCACTTCCTGGAGAGATTCCTCGTCGGCGTTGCGCAAGGCTTCAAGGCTTCCGAAGTGGCGCGCCAGCGAAGCGGCCGTGACACTGCCGACGTCCCGGATCCCCAGCGCGAACAGGAACCGGGCCAAGGTCGTCGATTTGCTGCCTTCAATTGCGCCCAGCAGGTTCTCCGATGACTTGTCCGCCATGCGTTCCAGCTCGTTGAGCTGTTCCTTCGACAGCGCGTACAGGTCCGCCGGATTCTTCGCCAGGTCCCGGTCGACCAGTTGTCCCACCAGCATCTCGCCCAGGCCCTCGATATCCATGGCTCCGCGGGACGCGAAGTGCATCAGGGCCTGGCGGCGTTGCGCCGGGCAGATCAGACCGCCCGTGCAACGGGCCACGGCCTCGTCCTCGGGCCGCACGACCTCCGACAAGCACTCCGGGCAGAGATCGGGAAGCGACGGCGCGGACGGATCGCCCTGCCTGCGGTCGGGCAGCGAGCGCACGACCTCGGGAATGACGTCGCCTGCACGCCGGACAACCACCGTGTCGCCAACGCGCACGTCCTTGCGCAGCAATTCGCCGTAATTGTGCAAGGTCGCGTTGCTGACCGTTGCGCCGCCCACGAATACCGGCTCAAGCCGGGCCACGGGCGTCAGCGCGCCGGTGCGGCCCACCTGGTATTCGATCGCGCGCACGGTCGTCAGCTTCTCCTCCGCCGGGAATTTCTGCGCAACGGCCCAGCGCGGGGCGTGCGAAGAGGCCCCGGCCTGATCGCGCAGATCGAAGCGCTCCAGCTTGTACACGACGCCGTCCAGCGCGTAATCGAAGCTCTCGCGGAGAGCGGCGATCCGTTCGTAGTAAGCGAGGCACCCCGACGCCCCGGTCACGCTCTCGGTTTCCGGACACACCTTCAGGCCCCATGACGCCATGGACTCCAGCAGGTCCGACTGCCGCGACACCGCCGGAACGTCGGCGACCCGCCCGACGCCGTGGGCAAAGAAATCAAGGCTTCGCCGGGCAGCCTCCCCGGGATCCTTCTGGCGAAGCGCGCCCGCGGCGGCGTTGCGGGGATTGACGAGAGTCTTTTCTCCTTCCTGCTCCGCTTTCCTGTTGTACGTCTCAAAGCCGCTGAGCGGCATGTAAACCTCGCCGCGCACCTCGATGCGCTCGGGAACTTCGCCGCCCGAGAGCCGATCCGGGACCGACGCTATGGTGCGGGCCGTATGGGTGACGTCCTCGCCCACGCGGCCGTCCCCGCGCGTGGCCGCACGCACCAGCCTGCCGCGTTCGTAGAGCAGGCTCAGGGCGACGCCGTCAAGCTTGGGTTCGGCGGAGTACTGCCGTTCGGCTTCCTCGTCCAGCAGGCCGGCGAGGCGGCGATCGAACTCCTCCATCTCCTCGGCATCGAAAACGTTCTCGAGCGACAGCATGCGCGCGCCATGCTCAACCGGCGCGAAGGCCTCGCCGGGGCGCGAACCCACGGATTGGGTGGGCGAATCGGGGGTTACGAGGTCCGGGTGCGCTTCCTCCAGTTCGCGCAGTTCCCGGTAGAGCGCGTCGTACTCGGAATCGGGGATTTCGGGATCGTCCTGTTCATGGTACAGACGATTGTGGCGGCGGATTTCCGCCCGCAGCCACCTTGCCCTTTCTTCCTTGCTTTCGGGAGACGTTCGTGCGGGCCGGTCAGGCGGCGGCAAGACGCACGGCCTCTTCCAGGTCCACGGTGACGATTCGCGAAATGCCGGGCTCCTGCATGGTCACGCCCAGCAGGTAGTCGACGGCCTGCATCGTGCTCTTGTTGTGCGTTACCACCAGGCACTGGACGGCCTGCGACATCTCGCCGATCAAGTCGCAGAACTTCACGACGTTGACGTCGTCCAGCGCCGCGTCCACCTCGTCGAGCATGCAGAACGGCGCCGGGTTCAACTGCACCACGGCAACGAGAAAGGCGATGGCCGCCAGGGATTTCTCGCCGCCGGAAAGCTGGCTGACGCGCACGTTGCGCTTGCCCGGAGGATGCACGACGAACCGGATGTCCGCAGTCAGGATATCGTCGCCTTCGAAAGCCAGGCCGGCCCGGCCGCCGCCGAACAGCCGCGCGAAGTTGACGTCGAAGCCCTTGCTCACGGCCTCGCCCGTCTCCTTCAGCCGAGTGCGGGTCTCGCGGTCGATCCGGCGCATCGTGTTTTCCAGCGTCTCCAGGGCGCCGGTCAGGTCATCGTGCTGCGAATCGAGGTATTCCTTGCGCTCCTTCAGCTCGCCCAGTTCCTGCTCCGCCGCCATGTTGACCGGTCCGATCCGCTCGATCCGCCGTTCGATCTTCTCCAGTTGCAGGTCCAGCTCGTCGGCACTCAGGTCCGCGGGCAGATCCTCAAGGATCTGCTCAAGTTCATGGCCGGTAGCGTCCATCTGTTCCAACAGGCCATCGCGGCGGACCTCGATTTCGCGTTGCTCCACGCGCGACTCGCCGAGTTGCTCCCGCTTTTCGGCCAGCCGCCTCTGAATTGCCGCGCGTCCCGATTCCGCCGCGGCCAGCGCGCTGTCGGCCTGCTCGCGCGACTTCCGGGCCTCGTCCAGGCTCCGGTCGATGCGGGGTTTGCGTCTGAGCGAGGACTTCAGGTTGTGCCTGGCCCTGTCCAGCGCCTCGATCGACTGCTCGCGCAGGCTCCTCAGCCGCCCGATCCGTCCTTCGATATCGTCGATGTCCGCAGCGATGCGTTCGCAGGACCGAAGCGCCGCCTCGCGCTGCGACCGGAGTTCCGCCTCGCGGCGCTCCAGCTCGCGGCTGCGCTCGCGCGCCCCGGCGGTCCGCTCCCGCATCGCCTGTATGTCCTGGGCCGCATCGGGCTTGCGTCCGGCAATCGACTCCTGTGCGGCGCCGGCGGTCTTGAGGTCCTTTTCGAGTTGTTCCAGGCGCGCCTGCAATTCGGCCCGGGCGGATTCACCCGGAGGAATATCCAGGACAGGCGCCGCGTAGTCGTCCGTATCCTCCAGGACATTTCTCAACGCGGCGATCTCCTCTTCGCGTTCCAGCGCGCCCTCGCCCTTCTGGCCGGCAACCCGCAACCAGCCCCGGCCAATCCACACGCCTTGCGGGGTGATCACGGACTCGCCCCTGCCCAGGTCCGCAATCATCGAAAGCGCAGCGGACACGTCCGGCGCGGTGCGAACCGTGGCGAGCCACGCGGCGGCGGCGCCCGCTCCGCGCACCTCGCCCAGCAGCGTGCCGGCCTTCGCGGATGTATCGCCGCCCTCCACCAGCATGAGGCCCGGCGCCGGCTCATCGGCCCGGGCCAGGGGCGCAAGTTCGTCCACGCTGATGGCCTCGACAAAGTCACCGAGCACCAGTTCCACGGCGCTGCGCCAGCGACGCGATACCTTGAGTTTCTGAGACAGGCGGGGGCGTTCCGCCAGACCGCTCCGGTCCAGCCATTCGACGGCCTGCTCGCCACTGCGCCGGCGCGCCACTTCCTGCAGCGATACGAGGCCGGCCAGCCGCTCACGCAGGAGAATCTCGCGCTGCTGGCGCAGCGACTGAAGGCGCATTTCCGCCGCGTGCCGGTCCGCTTCCCAACGCGACTGGCGGTCCACGGCCTGTTCGGATCGAGCGCGCAGGTCGGCCTCTTCCTCCCGCGCCGCCTTGAGTTCCGGCTCCAGTTCGGCAAGCATGCTCCTGCGGCGCTCGCGAGCATCGGCCTCCGACTTGAGTTCGGCGCGCAATTCCTGAAGTCTTTCAGCCAGTTGCGTCAGTTCGGCCTCGCGCTCCCGGCCCAGGTCCTGCTGCGTGCCGACCGTATCCTCCAGGCCCGCGATTTCCGCCTGCAATTCGTAATACGCCCGGTTGGCCTCGTCGAAGGCCGCCTGCGCCTCCGTCTGCTGCTCGCGCGCAGAGAGCACGCGCGCCTCCAGGCCCCGGTGCTCCGCCTCGACCCGGGCAAGCTGCGTTTCCCGCGTGCGTGCGTCGGTCTTTTTCAGCTCAAGCAGCCGGTCCAGGTCGCGGATGTCCAGCGACAGCCGTTGCGCCTGCACCTGCCTCTTCTCGCTCAGGTTCTTGCGGTAACGCCCGGCCGCCGAAGCCTGGCGCTTGAGCCGCCGCAAATTGCTGCCCAGTTCCGCGCGCCGCTCGGCCAGCCGCTCCAGGTTTTCGCGGGTGCGCGCAATGCGCAGCGTGGTCTCGCGCCGCCTCTGCCGATAGCCCGACACACCCGCCGCCTCCTCGAGATACGCGCGCAATTCGTCCGGGCGGCCCTCGACCAGGAGGTTGATCATGCTCTGCTCGATGATGGCGTAACCGCCGATGCCCAGGCCGGTGCCGGCGAACATCTGGGTGATGTCCTTGCGCCGGCATCGGGAATTGTTCAGAAAGTAATCGGAAATGCCGTCGCGCCGCACCGTACGACGGACGGTTATTTCGCTGTAGTCCGCGAACCTTGAATTCGGACCGGGCTCGGTGTTGTCGAACAGCAGTTCCACGGTCGCCGCTCCCAGCGCCGTGCGGCGTGAAGAACCGTTGAAGATGACTTCGGCCATCGCCCCGCTGCGAAGCTGGCGGGCGGAGATTTCACCCAGCACCCAGCGTACCGCGTCGATGATGTTCGATTTTCCGCAGCCGTTGGGGCCGACTACGGCGAGGGATTTCGTGGGAACCTCGATGTTGACCGGGTCCGGAAAGGACTTGAACCCGGCCAGGCGGATTCTCTTAAGGCGCATCGACTGCGGTTCTCAAGGGCGGGGCTGGTGGTGTAAATTGCCCTGCCATGAACCCCATCCTGGAGACTTTCCCGAACCCGCGCACGGGCCGCAATTATACCATCAGGGTGCGAGCGCCCGAGTTCACCTGCCTGTGCCCCAAGACCGGCCAGCCGGACTTCGCGGAGCTTGTGATCGACTACGTGCCGGACGCCGTTTGCGTGGAACTCAAGTCGCTGAAGCTGTATCTGAACTCCTTCCGCGACCGCGGCGCGTTTCACGAGGCGGTCACCAACGAGATCCTCGATGAACTGGTGTCGCTCACCCGCCCCCGCTACATGCATCTCAGCGCCCGCTTCAATGTCCGCGGCGGACTCTACACCACGGTCACGGCGGAGCACCGCTCGCCAGGCTGGGACCCCGATTCGCCGGTGGAAGAAAACCGCGCCGAACGGACCGCATAACGCTATAATGCCGCGCGCTTGCAAGACCATGAAAGACCAACTCATACACGGCATTGCTCCCTATCGCCCGAAGAAGGGTGAGAAGTACATGAATGACGCCCAGTTGGAGCATTTCCGCAAGATACTGCTCTCCTGGAAGGCGGAATTGATGGGCGAGGTGGAGCGCACGGTGCATCACATGCGCGACGATGCCAGCAATTTCCCCGACCCCAGCGACCGTGCGACCCAGGAATCGGAATTCGGCCTGGAGCTGAGGACGCGCGACCGGGAGCGCAAGCTGCTCAAGAAAATCAATGCCGCGCTGGAGCGTATCAATGACGGCAGCTACGGCTATTGCGAGGAAACCGGCGAGGAAATCGGCCTGGAGCGGCTGCAGGCCCGCCCGGTGGCGACGCTGTCGGTGGAGGCCCAGCAGCACCGCGAAATGGCCGAGCGACAGTACCGCGACCGGACTACCCGGTGATCCCGCGAATCAGGCTTTAGCGCGGCGCAACGCACTCCGGGGGCATCGATCAGGAAATTGGCGAAATGGCGAAGCCGGGCCGCGCCGGCGGCCGCGCTGTTGCTGCTCGTGTCCCTGGCGGCATCGGCGCAACAGCGTTCGGCCGGCGGGCTGGACGCAATGCTTGCGGAGCCGTTCCCGTACATGCCCGAGGCGCTCGGCCCCTTTTCGCACAGGATATCGTCGGACAGTCCGCAGGCCCAGGCCTTCTTTGACCAGGGCTTTCAGTTCATGTACGGATTTGCCAAGTACGCAGCCGTGCGCTCGTTTCGCGAAGCGCAGAAAGCCGACCCCGAGTGCGCCATCTGCTATTGGGGCGAAGCATGGGCCTGGGGTTCGTATCTGAACGTTCACATGCGGGAGCGCGAAGCGCCGTATGCGTATGCGGCAATCGGCAAGGCTCGCGAGCTGCGCGGCAATGCCGGCCCGCGCGAGCAGGCCTATATCGATGCGCTTTCGGTCCGCTATGTGGAGGATTACGATTACGAGACCCGCCGTGTCCAGGATCGGGCCTACGCCGATGCGGCGCGGGCCCTGACCGAGCAGTATCCGGACGATCTGGATGCGGCTACGCTGTACGCCGAGGCGCTGTTTCTGCTCGAGCCCAGGTTCGGCTACCGCGATCTAGAGGATCCGAATGTGACGCGGCTTCACGCCGTGCTCGAAAGCGTGCTGGCGCGCGACATCCGCCATCCGGGCGCCTGCCACCTCTACATTCACGCCACCGAATCGACGGCACGTCCGGAACTTGCGGAGCCCTGCGCCGAGCACCTCGGCAATTCGATTCCCGGAGCCAGCCACATCAACCACATGCCATCGCACACCTTCAATGAAGTGGGGCGCTGGGGAGACAGCGTTCGCGCCAGCATCCAGGCCTGGCACACGGACCTCAAGGCGAACACATCCCGAGCAGTATCGAGCTACCCCTCGCACAACCTGCACATGCTGTCATTCGCGGCCTCCTACGACGGCCAGGGCGCCGTCGCGATGCGCGCCGCACGGGACTACGAAAAGCTGATGGGCGACAAGTCCCTGCAACTCCTGACGCTCGTGCGGTTCGGCCGTTTCGACGAGATCCCCGAAGCGGGCGGCCGTCCAAGGCGCGACTTCGCCGCCGGGGCATGGGAGTTTGCGCAGGGTTACGCCGGCGTCAGGATCGGCGAGCCGGATACCGGGCGCGCGCACCTTGCGCGGCTCCGGGAGCTTGCCGAATCCACCAACGCCAGGGTTCGATTCCAGCCTGCGTCGCTGGTGCTTGGCGTGCTGGCGGAAATCCTGGCCGGCGAGATTCGGCGGAAAGACGGTGACCTGGCCGCGGCCATCGAGAAATTCGAGCGCGCCGCCGAACATGAAGATGAATTTGACTTCGCCGAGCCGGAGCCGTTGCCGTTTGCGGCGCGCCACTGGCTGGGCGCGGCGCTGCTCGAGGCCGGCCGCCCTGCCGATGCGGAGCGCGTGCACCGCGACGATCTGGCGAACCATCCCCGCAACGGCTGGTCACTGTTCGGGCTGCGCGAAGCGCTCGCCGCACAGGGCAAACCGGACGCTGCCGTTCAGCGGGAATTCGAGCGCGCCTGGGCCCGCTCCGACGCCTGGATCACCGCATCGCGGTTCTGAGCCGCGCCCGCACTGGCGGTGCGGGAGCGGATTGCGACAGGGTCAGCCCTGGGCGCGGCGGCGGCGGCGTGGCCGCCGGCGGCCGGCGCCATCGCCGGGGGCGGCGCCCCCCTCCTGGAGACCGCGCATGGTCAGGCGGATGCGTCCGCGGCCGTCCACTTCCATGACCCGGACGCTGACGCTGTCGCCCACCTTCACCACGTCGCTGGTGCGCTCGATGCGCCGGTCGGACATCTGCGATATATGCACGAGGCCATCGGTGCCCGGCGGCACCGTAACGAAGGCGCCGTAATCCATCACGCTGGACACAGTGCCCTCGTAAACCTTGCCGACCTCGATCTCCTGAACCCGGCTGCGCGGAGGAGGCGATGAGCCAGTGTCCTCCGACTCTCCGTCCAGGTTGCGCATGCTCAGGCGTATCCGGCCCTGGCGGTCCACTTCC